>CAYZBX010000176.1:0-3630 GCA_964476735.1 uncultured Micrococcaceae bacterium | reverse complement strand
CCCTCTCGTCCGTGAGATGGCTGCGCCCGGTGCCCGTATCAGGGTGCCGGTCGTAGTGGCGTGCAGGGTGCTCGGCTTCTCGAAGCAGGCCTACTATCGGTGGCTACAACAGCCGGTGTCTGCTCGAGAGGTCGAAGAAGCTCATCTCATCGAGGTGTTGTGGGAACTCCACGGAGACGACGAGGAGGGCGGTTACCGTGTCCTCGCTGATGACCTGCATGATCTCGGCTACGAGATCAGTGAACGCCGTGTGTGGCGGCTCTGCAAGATTGCTGGGATCCAATCAACCATTGTGGGACGCACACGCAAGAGCAAGAAAGCTGGGGAGCCGGTGGGTGATGATCTCGTGCAAAAGGACTTCACCGCCGACGGGCTCGACGAGAAATGGTTGGTCGATATTACCGAGCATTGGACGGGCGAAGGCAAGCTGTACATGTGCGCGTTCAAGGATGTGTGCTCGAACAAGATCGTCGGGTATGCGATCGATAAACGAATGAAAGCTGGGTTGGCGGTACGGGCACTCACGAACGCGCTGATGCAACGCGGTTATCCCGAGAACGTAATCATACATTCGGATCGAGGCAGTCAATTTAGAAGCCGTAAGTTTCAGAAGGCACTGAAGCGTTACAAGCTACGCGGTTCGATGGGGCGGGTAGGTGCGTGTGGCGATAACGCGGCGATGGAGTCATTTTTTAGTCTGCTGCAGAAGAACGTGCTCGACCGGAAACGGTGGCACACGCGTGATGAGCTCAGACCTGACTTCCACAAGTTTTAGTGTCACCCTGCGTTGATCGCGTCGATGACGGCTCGCGCGGCGTCCGGGATTGTGGGCTCGACGAGCATTTCGTGGTCGCCGATGGCGACGGTGACCGTGCGCAGCGGCCGCAGGGTGGTGACGATCTTCTTGATCGACATGCCGGTGACGTCCTGCAGGTGCCGCGCCACGGCCAGGGCGGCAAACACGACGGTCAGGTGAGCTTCGATCGCATCGCGGGTGCGGTGGAAGATCGGGCGCGCCCTCAGGTCGGCCTTGGCCATGCGGAAGGACTGCTCGACCTTCCAGAGGTCGTGATAGGCCGCCACGACGGCATGGCCGTCCATCACGGCCGGGGCGATGTTTGTGACATACCCCTTGTAACCTGCAGACTCGCGGGCCCGCTGGATCGAGGCCTCGTCCAGGATTACCTTCTGGTCGGTGACCTTGACGAACCGCTGCTTCTTGAGTGGTTCTGCCCGGTCGGCCACGCGTTGGGCGCGGTCGATCTGCGCGTTCAGCGTCCGCCGGTCTCGCTTGGCTCGCTCCCATTTGTAGTGCCACACCACCCGCCGGTCTCGCCGGTCCCGGCCCTGGCCCATTGGGCGGATCAGCTCCACGACGCCGTCGTCGGCAATCAGATTGCCGCGGCGACCGAAATGGTCCTCGAGCTCCTTGGGCGCCTTGGAAGTGCGGGAGCCGACGATGAACGACAGGCCAGCATCTTCCAGCGCATTGAGGTTGGCCGCCGACAGCATGCCCGCATCGGCCACCACGACCATGTCGCTGATCTGGTGGCGCTTTTGGAAAGCCGTGATGACCGGGATTAGCGTCTTGGTCTCTGCCTTGTTGCCCTCGAAGACGTGCACGTCCAGCGGGAACCCATCGCGGGCCACCAGCAGGCCGACGGTGATCTGCGGGTCGACCTTGCGCTCTTTACTCATACCGACTTTGCGCAGGTCATCTTCTTTTTCGGCCTCGAAATACAAGGTGGTCAAGTCGTAGAGCACCAACGCCACACCGGGGCCGCCGGCGCGGTTGACGTGGGCCCAGCAGGCGGTGGCGATCAGCCCGCGGTAGTCCCGGCCGACCACTCGCTGTAGGCAGTTGTAGAGCGTGTTGACGTGCGGTGGTTGCGTCCCCAATTCGCCCAGGACCCGAACCGAGTCCAACTTGCTGGTCGGCTCCACCACACGGCACAGCACCAGGTCGCGGAACACCGTATCGCCCACCACGTCGAAGCCGAGCCTGGAGTACGTACCGGTCAATCCTTGCCACAGGATCCGCGCCGTGGACTGCTGGATCCGCGCGGCTGTCGCTGCCGGCACGTCGATCACCGCGGCGCCGCGCTCACTCAACTCCAGGTCTAACGCCTGCTGATCGCCCTGGATGCGCTGCTTGGCGACCTCGATCAACGCCGCCAACTCGCCGGGGGTGTGAGCCGAACCCAGGTGCTCGCGCACCACCAACCGGCCGCTGACCCACTCGACCAACTGCACGCCCGTGGCCCCCGACCCCGTCGGCACCTTCCGAAATTTCAGCCCCACAGGCCCAACCTACCGGGCCGTTTAGTGTCACAAACGCCAGCACAGAACTCGCCCTACCAGCGCAAACCGGAATCCCAAGCGGCAGAACAGCGTCAACTTGTGGAAGTCAGGTCCGACCCCAGCGTGCCTGAGACAGCGGTGCTCAACGCATTGAGCTGAGCCCTGACCCACTCAATGCCACGCCTAGGTCCGCGGCTCTCGATCGCCCCAATCTCCTCGAGCAGATCTTGCTTCTCGTCCGCCGGCAGGTCAGCGTCTTCAACGTGACTCCGGAACTGGCTCAGTGCCGCCAGGATGTCATCTACCGACACCTCAGAGCCGAAATGGACAGTCATCGAGTGGCCCTGTCCGCCAATCGCCTGGTTCCCAATATGTTGGGTTCCATAGTTGTCAGCCGAAACGTTCATAGTCGTCATTCCTCCGGAAAGTTGAACCTGGTCGAGGCTCATCTGGTTTCTAAGGAGTCGATGGCCCGCTGCGGTCAGACGCGCTCGGATCATTGATCCACCCCAGGCTTTGGTCCCTTCGAGGTAACCGCCTGACTCGAGTTCCTCGACTGCCAGACTGACCTCTCGCGCGGAGAGCGGTCCGGTGAAGTCCGCAGCGTCCCCACTCTTCATCAGCGCTTCTGGGGATGTCTCGGGATGGGCCGCCAGCCACTCCAAAACCCACCTTTGCGCAAGTGAAGAGCGGTAGCTCTCGCGCATCCGGTTGGCTTCTACACGGCCACGCGTAGTCAGAATGAAGTCGAATTGACCATCTAGGGTCAGGGTGGCGTGGACTAGATCGGCAAGTTGAAGCTCGCTGTAAACGGTCTCCGCGAGTGAAGGGGGAACCACTTCGTCAGGAAGCGTGCTGGCTCGCTGTCCTGGCTGGTCGATTAACCACCGGAGTACCCGCTCTGCGTTGAACGTCATTCCAGGCATCTTGCATCTCCTTCTCCGTGGGGAGTGAATGCACGGCGGCAAGGCGGGGGCCCGCCGTTCTGGTCACTGTGTCATCTGGGTACGACACCAAGTCCCTGCTAAGTCGATCCGCACAGCGGCCTTGTGTCGAGACGACCTAGTAAGAAATGAGCCTCCAACGCAAGTCCAACGAGCAGGCGCGAAATGGACATGTGCGCGGGTGGTCATCTGATGTCTAGCAAAGCTGTAGGTAGAAGAGACGGCAAGGCCGGTCGTGTTGTCCGTTTGGCGCCGACCGTGGACACGCCGACAGTAGTGCCCCTTAATGTGGTGTAGTGCCCGGTGGCCGGCTCGTCGCGCATGACGTAGACGCGGTCACCGTGTGATCCTTCGAGGAATCTCCTACAACCCTCTCGAAAGGCAT
>CAYZBX010000175.1:224-3644 GCA_964476735.1 uncultured Micrococcaceae bacterium | reverse complement strand
GCGCCGCGTCAAAGGTGAATCTCAAGCAGCGAAGAATCGTTACGATCACATCTTGCTGCTGTGGGCGGTGCTGTTGGGTGGCGGCATCTTGGTCGCCACCGTGATGAATTTCATTCGTCCCGAACTCGGCTACCCGATGGCCATCCTGTTCTTCATTGGTTTCATTGCCCTGTGGCTACTCTCCCCCGCGCTCTCCCGCGAGAAGGCAATGACCCACTTCGAACCGACCCCGGCGGCAACCACTCAGGACGACAGCAAGGCTGCTTCATCTACCCCGGCACCCACCCCGGCCCCGCAGCCGGAACATGCCGGGCATCCACTAACGCAATCCACCCCTGTGCTGATCGTCGATGAAGAGCAGTTGATGAAGTTCATCGCCGAGAACCCACATCCGCAAACAGGTCAATTCAGCGCGATCGTCAAAGAAATGCAGAAGAAGGCGTGAACATCATGAGTGCAGACTCCGCTCCCCTCGTTTGGATCGACTGCGAAATGACCGGGCTAGACCCGGCAACGGAAGCCCTCATTGAGGTCGCGGTCTTGATCACGGATTCAGAGCTGACCATCCTTGATGACGGCATGCAGGTCGTCATCAAACCTGAACGAAGCGCCATCGAGAACATGGACCCATTTGTGGTCAACATGCACCAGGAGTCCGGCCTATTGGCTGAACTCGACTCCGGTGTCACCATGGCGGAGGCAACCGAACAGGTGCTCACCTACATCACCGAACGGATTCCCGAAGCCGGCACCGCCCTGCTGGCAGGTAATTCCGTGGGCCAGGACAAACTGTTCCTGACCCGGGACATGCCCGCAGTGATCGAGCATCTCCACTACCGCATCGTCGATGTCTCCACCGTGAAGGAACTCGTCCGCCGCTGGTACCCGGACATCTATGCAAACGTACCCGAGAAAACCGGCAACCACCGCGCATTGGGTGACATTCAAGACTCGATCGCGGAGCTCAAGTACTACCGCGAGAACGCCTTCAAGTGAACTGGCTCACGTTGGTGAGTCCCAAATTTCTTTTTCCCAAAAACTGTGTAAGATAGAATCTGTTGTTCAGCAATGAACGGCTCACTTTGGTGGGTATAGCTCAGTCGGTAGAGCGTCTGGTTGTGGTCCAGAAGGTCGCGGGTTCAAGCCCCGTTACTCACCCCAATTCACGAGGTGTGAATCTTAGAACAGGAAGAATCCTGACTTAGATTCGCACCTCGTTTTGTTTCCTCAGCGAATCCCCTCCACCAACGGTGCAGACGAAATCCCTTGCGTCAAACGTCGCACAACACTTTCTTGTATCGCCCGGTTGCGCTGAGTTCCCTTGCTTCTAAGCACACTGTTCACCCATCCCCAACTTTTTTCAAGAAAGTACTTTCCATTATGGAAACTACTTGTTAGGCTTGAACCACTCCCCGGAAATGGGGCACCCAACAAGGCAAGGAGTCAGCAATGACCGCCGTAGCTCACACCCCCAACACCGCAAGCAAACCAACAATGACCCTAGGTATTCTCGGTGGCCTCAGCGCAGGCGCCGCCGGCCTGACCTACATGATCGGCACGCTGGGCATGCACCCGGCAGCGATGAGCATGTTGCCGGTCTTTGTCATCGCTTCCTTCATGCCAGCTGTTCGTCTGCTTCAGGGCGCTCCGCAGCTGCGCGCACTTTACGCGACAACCTTTGTCGCAGTGATTCTCAGCGCTGCACTGGCCCTTGTAATCGCACCCCTGGTGGCTCCCACGAGCGCGTTGTTCATGGCTGCTGCGGTCTTCGTAATCGGCGCAGTCTTGACCGTGGTCACGTACCGTCGCCACGTACAGCTGGAGAACTAAATGGATCGCCCAGCTCATGAGCACCAACTCGACCCAGCTCAGGCCCAACAGCTGTTGGGGAAGGCCGATCGGCTGACCACCCAGTCTCGCTCCACGGCGAGCTGGCCAGCGATCGGCCTTCAGCTGGGACTCGGCGCCGCCAGCTCGATGTACCTCATCAGCCATCGTGACGGCCTATTCGATCTGCCGGCCTTCATTCTGATGATGGGCTGGATCTTGGCCCTCATCTTCTTCAGCACGATTCTCGGCAGGACCTCAAAGCACGGCTTCGGTAAACGCTGGGTCGGCTTCATGATCGCCTGGATCCTTCTGTGGTCTCTTGGCATCTTCGCACCATTCCCACACGCCCAACTTGTTGCAGCTTTGGCCATCATGGCCATCTCCCTCATTGGGGCAGTCTGGGAGGCACGTTCATGACCTCCCCCGCTAAAGACAGCCACCCACGCCTGAAGCTGGTAGAACCATTCATGCACCCTGTCCGGTTCTCCCTCATGGCGGCACTCGCTGGGGTGGAAAAGCTTGATTTTGCCTCCACCAAGGAGCACCTTGAGGTCTCCGATTCGGTCCTGTCCCGCCAAGCAAGTCAGCTAGAAGAACTTGGGATGATCAAGATTTCCAAGGGCTTCGTGGGCAAGCGACCCCGCACCTGGTTTTCCCTAACCAAACAGGGCCGAGACAGCTGGCAGCAACACCTGACAGCTCTGCAGAGCATCGCCGGTAACTAGCCGTCAGCTCTCCCTTCGTGCCGAATGAACCCTAGCGAGAATTAAGGGTGCAGACTAGGCTCGATATATGGCTCCTGATACGCTCACCGTCTTTGGCCAAGCGACTTTTCGCCTGATGCCCAACGACGGTTTCAGTGCTGGCCCGACCGAGGCCAGAATAACCGAGCTGAGTCCGGGCGCATTCTCGATCTCCTACAGCTGGGCCCACCCGCAAGACGGCAAACAATATGGCCAACTCTTAATCGGGGCACCACACGAAGAATCCAGGATCGTCACCGCCGACTGGGTCGACACCTGGCATCAGAAACCTCATCTGCAGGTCTTCACCGGAACTGCCGAGACCGACAGCATCAAGCTCGAAGCCAACTACATTGCCGACTGGCGCTGGCAGACCGAACTCACCGGCCTGAGCACCGACTCCCCCGCCATGACGTTTCGCAACGTTGTGCCCGAATCCGCACTCCAGCAGCAGCCACCCTCTGACACGCCGATCGGTGCCGGCCCCTATGACGTCTCCGTTTTTTCGTGGCGGAGTTAGGAGGCATCAAGATCATTGAGGCTGAGCATTGGCAAAGCTTTCGCAAGAATTTTCACCACACCCACCAAATCGTATACGGTTTCGTGTATAGTCAAGATCACATAGCGTTTTGCCTCCAGCGCAACAGAGGCATGCCCCGTTACGGTCTTTTTAGCTAACCCTGCAGAGCAGTGAGGAGCACCTAGTGCAATTCCACCACCATGGATATGTATCCACTGATCCACGCATTAAGCCCGCCGCTGGCGTCGGAATCGACCGCCCGGCAGAGCTGCCCGATGAGGTTGATGTCCTGATCGTCGGTTCCGGACCAGCCGGTATGCTGACTGC
>CAYZBX010000175.1:0-214 GCA_964476735.1 uncultured Micrococcaceae bacterium | reverse complement strand
ATCACCACCGCCCTAGTAGAACGCCGTGACGGCCGCTTGGTGATTGGTCAAGCTGACGGCATCCAGGCGCGCAGCGTGGAAACCTTCCAAGCTTTCGGCTTCGCCGAGCGCATCATCCAAGAGGCATACCGCATCACCGAGATGTGCTTCTGGAAGCCAGATCCAGAAAACCCAGACCACATTGTGCGTACCGCACGCACCCCGGATGATCCCA
>CAYZBX010000174.1:440-3684 GCA_964476735.1 uncultured Micrococcaceae bacterium | reverse complement strand
CCCAAGCGACCGCGCGGGGCCGACCTCCCGCCGGTGTGGTCGGCCCCGCTGTTCTCTATTGGGTTCAGGGCTACTCGGCCGGGGCGAGCACCACGTCAAACTGTACCTGCGACCAGTCGCCGTCCAGTTCCCGGCCGTCCGGGGTCGGGGTGCCTGCGGGCTGGGTTTCGAAGACCTTGATCAGCGAATCCTTCACCCCGAACACCGAGTCGCCGATCTCCAGCTGCGGGTCCCCCTCCACGAAGATGTGGGTGACCAGGGTACGGTAGTTCTCCGCCGTGACCATGAAGTGCAGGTGGGCGGCACGGACCGGCGATCGGCCCACCGCCTCGAGCATCTTCCCGACCGGACCGTCGTGCGGGATGGGGTACGGGGTCGGCTTCAGGCCCCAGAAGCTGTAGTTGCCGTTCTCGTCGGTGAACAGGTGCGCCCGCCCGGCCACCCGGCCGTCGGTGTATTGCACATCGTAGAAGCCGTCATCGTCGGCCTCCCAGACCTCCACCCGGGCCCCGGCGATCGGGTTGCCCTCGGTGTCCTTGACGGTGCCGTGCACCCAGCAGGGTTCGCCGGAAGCGCCGCCGGAGATGTCCCCGCCGATCGGGATCTCCGGTGCGTCCTCCACGAAGAAGGGCCCGAACACGGTGGCCTCCGTGGCGTCCTTGTACGCCTCGTTGGAAACGTTGATGGTCTGCATGGAGACCCCCAAGACGTCGGAGAGCAGGATGAACTCCTGACGCTTGTCATCGGTGATGTGGCCGGCCGCGGTCAGGAACTCGATTCCTTGGTTCCACTCCTCCTCGGTGAGCCGGACGTCCCGCACGAAGGCGTGCAGGTGCCGGACCAGGCCCTCCATGATTTCCTTCAGGCGCGGGTTCTGCGCGTTGGCGAAGCTGTCCAGAACCCGGTTGACCAGTTCCTGCTCCACCTGCTCTTGGGCCGGGGTGATGTTGGTTGTCATTGTTCTACTCCTTCACTGGCGCGCGGTTCGCAGCGTTTGCGGGTCTTGCCCATGCAGCGCGGCGCTCAAGAGTTCCGTCAGGTTTTCCTTGGTCACGGTCCGGGGGTTGTTTTCTGGGATGGCGGGCAGGGCGATCTTCACGGCGTCGGCGATGCCGTCCTCGGTAAATCCATAATCGGCCAGCCGCTTGGGCGCGTCCAGCTTCGCCCGCAGTTCTTGCAACCCGGCGAGCGCATCGGCGCTGCCGAAAGCCGCCGCGATCTTCTCCGCCGCCTCGGGAGCGGCGTCCATGTTGAAGGCCAGCACGTAGGCCAAGACCGTGGCGTGGGTCTGGGCGTGCGGCAGATTGAAGGTGCCGCCCAGCACGTGGCAGATCTTGTGGTGCATCCCGGAACCGGCGGAGGCGAAGGCCACCGCGGACAGGTACGCGCCGTAGAGCAGTTTCTCCCGTCCGGCGGTATCCTGCGGGTCGGCGGCGATGGCCGGCAGCCCGGACGCCAGCGCCCGGATCCCTTCCACCGCGAGCGCCTGGTTGATCGGATCAACCCGGGGCCCCCACAGCGAGTCGATGCAGTGCGCCATCCCGTTCAGGCCGGAGGCCACCGAGAGTTCCACCGGCAGCGACATGGTCAGCTCCGCGTCGTAGATCACGCTGACCGGCAGCACGGCGTCGTCCACACCGGTGATCTTGCGGGCCGCTTCCGTCAGCCCCCCCACACGTTAGTGGCCTCGGAGCCGGCGTTAGGTGGTGGGCACGGCCACGATCGGGGTCCGGGTTTCCATCGCGATGGCCTTGGCCAGCCCGGTGGTGGAGCCGCCGCCCACGCAGACCAGCAGGTCCGCCTGCTGGTCGCGGGCCACCCGCCGGGCGTCCTGGGCCACCTCGATGGGCACGTGCATCACCACGTTGTTGTATTCCACCGCCGGTTTGATCTGCGCGGCGACCGTGGCGGCCAGCGCCCGTTCGGTCTCCGCCGCGATCAGCATGACCCGCTGCGCCTGCAGCCGGTCCACCTCGTTGGCTAGGTTGGCCGCGGCCTCGCCGGTGCCGAAAAGCACCCGCTGGCCGAGGGTGATGTGCTCAAACGCCAAGTTCATGTTTGCTCTCCCGGGTTGCTGCGGTGTTGGTGTTGCGGCTCAGGATGCTGCCGATGACCTCGGTCAGCGTGCTGGCCGGGTCGGCCACGAGGTGCTGCGAGCGCCAGCCGATGTGCTTGTCCGGGCGGACCAGCACGACGCCGTCTTCGGCGACCCCGCGCAACCGGTCCCAGTCAAAGTACAGGTCGGTGACCTCCTCGCCGGGCCCGATCGCCACGGTGTTGACGGTGACCCCGAGCTCGGCTGCGGCCTGCCGAGCGGCCTCCGCCCACGGCTTGCCGGTGATGCCGGTGAACAGGGTGAAGGCCCCGTAGGAGGCCAGGTCGTGGGTGGAGCACTTCTCCTTCCACGTGCCGACCCAGCAGTGCGGTAACCGGACCCCGGGATGCGTGCTCGGCTCGTAGTAGAGCTCCGGGTCCCGCTTTGGCTCGGGTTTGACGCTGCCGTCGGTGACCACCGCGGTGGATTCGTAGTGTTGGCCCAGTTCCACGCCGTGCGCGTTGAACTCGTAGTTCTTCAGCTCCAGGGCCTCGCGGACCGCGGCACGCTTGGCCGCGCCCTCCGGCGTCTGCTCCTTGCGGGATTCGATGGCGGCGTTGATTTCCTCCACCGTGATCGCCTCAGTGATGCCCAGCGCCTGGATCAGGCTCATGAATTCGCGGCCTGACTGGTTGGCCCGGGTCACGATCTGTTTGGCGACTGGCGCGCGTTCGTCGCTGTAGCTCTCCAGCAGCTCCGCCCCCGCCTGCCCCTTGAGCACCGCGGCGAGCTTCCACGCCAGGTTGTAGGAGTCTTGGATGGACGTGTTCGAGCCCAAGCCGTTGCTCGGCGGGTGCTTGTGGGTGGCGTCCCCGGCGCAGAACACCCGCCCGGACTGCATCCGGGTGGCGTATTGCTCGTTGTTGCCCCACAGCGAGATGCCGGTGATCTCCGCATCGAGGTCCGGCACCCCGATCAGGTTGCGGACCACCTGCAGCGCGTCGGCTTCGGTGACCTCCGGCACGCCCTGGGTGATGTCGAATCCCCACACGATCAGCCATTCGTTCCACGGCCGCACCATCCGCACCAGGCCCGCGCCGATGCCGCCGATGGAGGAGCCGGGCTGGATGACCCAGTAGAGCACCGACGGCCGGTGCCCAACCAGCTCGGCGAGGTCCGCCTTGAAGGTGATGTTCATCGAGCCGGCGA
>CAYZBX010000174.1:0-430 GCA_964476735.1 uncultured Micrococcaceae bacterium | reverse complement strand
TTCCATCGGCAGGTTGATGTCGGCGGCGACCTTGGAGCGTGCCCCGTCCGCGCCGATCAGGTACTTGGCGCGGATGGTGTACACCTGACCGGTCAGCCGGTTAAGCACCCGGACGTTGACGCCCTCCTCGTCCTGCTCGTGGGACAGGTATTCGGTGGAGAACTGGGTTTGGGTTCCGCGCACGGTGGCGTTCTTCACCAGGATCGGCTCCAAGTAGGTCTGCGGGATGTCGCAGTTCAGCGAAGGCGAGGCGAGCTCGTAGTCCGCGTGCTTGGCCGGGTGGTTTCCCCAGGTGAGGATGCGTCCGATCTCCTCGCCGGCGATCGACGTGCAGAAGACCGTGTCACCGATCAGCTCGTGCGGGGTGGCGTCCGCCAGCACCTGATCCTCGATGCCCATGTCCCGGAAGATCTCCATGGTGCGTTGGTTG
>CAYZBX010000173.1:0-3770 GCA_964476735.1 uncultured Micrococcaceae bacterium | reverse complement strand
GAAGGCCGAGGCCGACGGCCTAGACGCGCCCAGCGACGTGCTGGAGTACATCGCCTCGCGGATCACCACCAACATCCGCGAGCTGGAGGGCGCGCTGATTCGGGTCAGCGCGTTCGCCTCGCTGAATCACCAGCCGATCACGATCGCGTTGACCGAGTCGGTGTTGAAGGATCTGATCACCGACGATGCGGATGCGCGGATCACCCCGACCATGATCATCCGGGAGACGGCGCAGTACTTTGAGCTGACCGAGGACGATCTGAAGTCCCCGGCCAGGACCAAGACGGTGGTCACGGCCCGGCAGATCGCCATGTACCTGCTCCGGGAGCTCACTGAGATGAGCCTGCCGAAGATCGGTGAGGTGCTCGGCGGGCGGGACCACACCACGGTGATGCACGCTGACCGCAAAATCAGGCAATTGCTCAGCCAGCGCCGCGATGTGTTCGATCAGGTCACCGAGCTGACCAACAAGATCAAGAACGCCGCCCGCAACTAGGCCGCGGCCACGGTTGCCACAACCACGTTTAACGAAACTGGTGGGACAGAGAGTCTTCTCTGTCCCACCAGTTCTTTTTTCAGTCGCCTCAGGTCACCGCGGTCGGCACCGCGATCAGCACCGGGATTAACTCAGCGCCTCCACCACGGTGGCCGGGGCCGGGTTGGTGTGGGCGATGCCGTTGATGACCACGGTGGGCACGACTTCATTGCCATCGTTGACGCTGCGGACAAAGGCGGCGGCTTCTTCGTCTTCCCAGATGTTTTGCCAGGTTGCCTTGTCGGCCAGATCGCCGACGGCATCTTCTAGTCGCCGGCAGAAACCGCAGCCGGGGCGCCAGTAGATCGTGACCTCGTTGTTGGTAGCAGACACGTGTAAGTCCTTTCCTCGTTCAACTTCTTGCCTATTTCAGCATGGGCCATCCGGTTGCGAGGTTCGCCCGGAGACACAGCGCAACATGACGGAAAAGTTGAGCGCGGGGTGAACTTGAGACTGCATGAAGGTTTCGACCGGCAAACCTTCAAGTTAAGGTCCAACGATCTGTCCACAACCCGACATGGTTGTAATTTACCCTGCTGGTTCCGCACGTTCACCGATCATTCGGACTGACGTGACGATTCTTGTGGTTAGTTGCCCATCCACACATAAAGCTGTAATTCCACAGTTGTACACAGTTATCCACATTTCTGTGGAGAACAACCTTCAAGTGGTTATTAACAGTTGTGGACAAGCCTGTGGATAACAACCCTTAAAACTCTTCGCATCCTGTGGAGAAGTCGCTAGATCCTTGTGAATACGCGGAATTCGAGGAAAAAGTTATCCGCAGCCGGTTCACACCCTCACCGAGAACCGTCCACCCCGCTGTCCCCAAGCAAAAGGTGGAAAGCATGCACCAGGAGGCAGTTATCCACAGAATCCACAGGAGTTATTAACACTCCTATCCTTAAATTTCTCGAAAAAACCAAATAACAAGTTCCGCGAAAACTCCGTCGAACCGACCCCGGCAAATTACAACGTTGTAGTTTCACAAAGTTGTCCGAGGGTGATTATCCGAGGTCAGTCGAAAGCTGTAAGCTGTAGAAGAATTTGGCCAAACCTTCTTACAAACACCTGTGGGGTACATCAGTGAAATTCCAAGTTGAACGTGATGTTCTTGCTGAAGCCGTAGCCTGGACCGCTCGTTCGCTTTCACCGCGGCCACCCCTGCCGGTTCTCTCCGGCCTGTTGATCACGGCGGAGAACAACGAGGTTTCCATCGCCAGTTTCGACTATGAGATCTCCGCGCGGCTGACCATCGCCGCCGACGTCCACGAAGAGGGCACCATCTTGGTCTCCGGTCGCCTGCTCAACGAGATCTGTGCCTCGCTGCCGGCCGCCACAGTGTCGGTGGAGACCGATGGCTCGAAGGTGAACCTGACCTGCCGGCAAGCCAACTTCTCACTAGCCACCATGCCGGTGAGTGAGTACCCGGAACTGCCGCAGACCCCGACCGTGATCGGTCGCGTGGACGCCCACACATTCGCCCAGGCCGTCAACCAGATCAGCATCGCGGCGTCCCGGGACGACACCCTGCCCACGCTGACCAGCGTCAAGCTGGAGTTCGAGGCGGACCTGATCACCATGCTGGCCACCGACCGCTACCGACTAGGCCTGAAGGAACTGTCCTGGCAGCCGGATCAGACCGATCTGAGCACCGAGGCGCTAGTGAAGGCCAAGACCCTCACCGATGTTGCCCGCTCGCTGGGCACCGGGGGCCAGATCTCGATAGCCTTGAGCGACAACGCGGACCTGATCGCCTTCGAATCCGGCGGTCGCTGGATCACCTCCTCGCTGGTCGACGGGGACTACCCGAAGATTCGTTCGCTGTTCCCGGAGAACTCCCCGATCCACGCACTGGTGAACACCTCCGAGCTAACTGAGGCCGTCAAACGCGTTGCCTTGGTTGCCGAACGCAACAGCCCCATCCGGCTGATCTTCTCCGACGGTCAGGTGACCTTGGATGCCGGCGCCGGGGACGACGCCTCCGCATCCGAGGTCGTGCCGGCCCAACTCGACGGCGAGGACATCGCGGTCGGGTTCAACCCGTCCTACCTGCGCGACGGCCTCGGAGCCCTGAGCACCGACCACGTCCGCTTCTCCTTCACCAGCGCACCGAAGCCGGTGATGCTCACCGGCCAGAACGAATCCGATGCGGCCGACCCGCAGAACTACCGCTACCTGGTGATGCCGGTTCGCCTCAGCTAGGCGGTGACAGGTGTATATCACTGAGCTTTCGCTCACTGATTACCGCAGTTACGCCCAAGCCGATGTCACCCTGCAACCGGGTTCCAATGTGCTCATCGGCCGCAACGGGGTCGGCAAGACCAACCTCGTGGAGGCCATCGGCTACCTGGCCACCCTGTCCTCGCACCGGGTCAGCAACGACCAACCGTTGGTGCGCTTCGGCCAACCGCACGCGCTGATCCGCGCCGAAACCACCCGGGGCAGCCAACAGACCCGCATCGAGGTCCAGATCATCCCGGGGGCGCCCAACAAGGCCGCCATCAACCGCGCCAACCCGGTACCGGCCCGCCGGATCATGGGCCTGCTGCGCACCGTGCTCTTCGCCCCGGAAGACCTGGTGCTGATCAAAGGCGACCCGGAGCACCGGCGCCGCTTCCTTGACGAGCTGCTCGGCCAGCTGTGGCCGAGCCAGTCCACCCTGACCGCCGAATACGACAAGGTCCTCAAACAGCGCAACGCCCTGTTGAAGTCCATCCGCAAGGCCGGTGGCTACGCCGCGCTGAACCCGGCCTTCGAATCGACCCTAGAGGTCTTCGACGAGCACTTGGCCCAAGCCGCCGCCCGCGTGCTGAAGGGCCGCTTGACGGTGCTGGAGCTGCTCAGCCCGCACCTGCAGGCCAGCTACGACGCGCTGATCGACGCGCACACCCCGGTCTGCGCCGTCTACCAGAGCACCATCAAGGTTCCCGAGGCGGAGGAACCCGGGGCCAACACTCCGGCCTTCCTAGAGCACCACCGGCAGCTGCAGCAGCGGCTGGTCGGCAGCGACACCGCCGAGCTGGCCCGGCTATACCGGGAGAACTTCCTGCGCCGGCGCCGACCGGAGACCGAGCGCGGCATCACCCTAACCGGGCCGCACCGCGAGGATGTGCTGCTGCACCTGGGTCAGGCCCCGGCCAAGGGCTACGCCTCCCACGGGGAGACCTGGTCCTACGCGCTGGCCCTGCGGCTGGCTTCCTTCGAGGTGCTCTCCGAGCAGGAACCCGGCCCG
>CAYZBX010000172.1:0-3922 GCA_964476735.1 uncultured Micrococcaceae bacterium | reverse complement strand
AAGAAGTCGAGCAAGTACTGCTTGAAAAAGTTGGCAATATTCTGGAGTTCGTTGAAGATGCGGAAGCCGTTGAGTATCGTCAGTCACTTCGTTATTGGCCTGAGACTGTGCGAGGCGATCACTGATACGCAAAGATGGTGCCCCAGAGGCTGGGCCGAATTTTACTGCGCCCAAACTTGAAGCCTTCTGAATGAGGTCATTTCAGACATGATCACCGAGGCCGTGACATCAAGTGTCGGTGCCCACGACTACAGTGATGGGTGCATTGTTGACCTGACTGTACCGCTGTGAAGGAATTCATGAAACTCGCCCAGCACAAGCCTGCGGCAGCGCGGCGCCACGACACGCCTCGGGCGGCACTGATCCTCGCGATCATCGGCCTGCTCTTCGCGTTGGTCCCCGGTACCGCGAGCCTGACGGGGCTCGCGCTCTGCGGACTCGCCCTCTGGCTAGCGTTCACCAAGAGTACGCCCGGCCAGCCGCGTGTTCGCGTCACCAAAGCGGTCGCCAGCATCGGCGTTGCCCTGGCCGTGGTGATGATGCCGGCCACCGTCAACGCCGTCTCGGAGGAAAACCGGGAGGCCGCACTCGAGCGTATTCAAGAGGCGAAGGGCACGCAGAGCGAGCCACCGCAGTCTCCGACCCCGACTCCTCAGGCGTCGGAGCCGAGCGCGGCTGCCACTCCGAGCACCCCAGCCAAGCCCTCTGCTTCAGCAGACAAGACCGGCCCGGCCAGCGGCACAAAGAAATCGGCCGCAGCAAAGCCAACGGAAAAGTCGACCACGCCCAAGCCTGGCGCCGGCACGGCTCTCGCCGCGGCCAAGCAGCTCACGGTCAAGGGCCGAGCGCCGAAGACCGGATACGACCGCGCGAATTTCGGCCAACGCTGGGCTGACATCGATCGCAACGGCTGCGACCAGCGCAATGACATCCTGCGACGCGACCTGAAGAACGTGGTCATCAAAGCGGGAACGCAGGGCTGCGTGGTCATGTCAGGATCCTTCCTTGAACCATTCGCTGGGACACAGCGCACCTTTCAGCGCGGCCCCGCCAGCAGCCAAGAGATCCACATCGACCACGTCGTCGCGCTATCCGATGCCTGGCAGAAGGGCGCCCAACAGTGGAGCCAGGAGAAGCGAACCCAGTTCGGCAACGACTTCCTCAACCTGCTGGCCGTAGACGGCAGGCTCAACCAACAGAAGGGCGATTCGGACGCGGCCTCTTGGCTGCCGCCGAACAAGGCATACCGCTGCCCCTACGTCGCGCGACAGGTCGCGGTGAAACAAAAGTACGGACTGTGGGTCACCGCGGCCGAACAGGAAGCCATGGTGCAGGTGCTGAGTACCTGTCCGCAGCAGAAGCTGCCCACCTCCGGTCGGATCCCACGGGACCTGAACGCGCCGACGAAGCGCTCCTCATCCGGACCGCAGTCGGGTGCGCAGAAACCAGCGAATGCCGCGCCGAAACCGGCCAGCACATCGCCGACCCAAGCGACGCCAAAGCCTCAACCCCTCGTGGGCTCCGGGAAGCAGGCGACGGATCCGCGGTTCCCCACCTGTAAGGCGGCGATCGCCGCCGGCTACGGGCCCTATGTGCAGGGCCGGGACGTGGAGTACGACTGGTATCGTGACGGCGACAAGGACGGGATCGCCTGCGAGCGATGACGATTCCTCACAGACGCTTATAATTTCATTTTATAAGCTGTAGTCTGGAGGTATGGATTCACCCGTCCCCGTCATTGCCGACATAGTTCAGTCCCGGACGCTCCCGGACCGAGCCGCAACCCAAAAGGAGCTGCAGCAGGCCATCGCTTCCGTGGAGGAGCGCTTCAGCGTGCCCGCCGCCATGCAGCCCACTGTGGGGGACGAGTTCCAAGCCATCTACGCCTCCGTCCTGCAGGCACGGTCAATCCTGCTAGAGATCAAGCTGGCACTGCCGGCGGGCGTGGAACTGCGTTTTGGGCTCGGCCTCGGGCCGATCTCCGAGGTGTCAGGGACGGCGCTGCAGGACGGGCCGGGCTGGTACGCCGCGCGTGAGGCGATCGAAGAGGCCGAGAAGCGGGCCAAGTCAGCCCAGCCATGGCTACGGACTTGGTATGCCTCCGGTGCCGGTGGTCCGAATAGCGAAGAGCTGAACAGCTCAATGATTCTGGAGGACTTTGTGCTGAGCAAGATGAAGGCAAGGGAATGCCGCATCACGCTGATGACACTTCGCGGTGTTCCTCAGGTGGAGGTGGCGCGCGCCGAGCGTATCTCCCAGCCGGCTGTGTCGCAGAGCCTGCAGCGTTCCGGGGGAGCGGCGCTGATCGCCGCGACTCAGCTCGGGGAGCAGCGCTCGTGATCGCCGCCATCATGCTTCTGCAGGTAGCCCTCGGTGTGCACCAGGGTTATTGGCGCTCGGCGGCCCTGCGCATCGTTCTCTCGGCATTGGTCTCCGCGGGCGCGATCGCGCTGCTGTACCTCGTCGGTGGGGTGGGATCCGCCCCCGCGCTCACGCGGGGGTTGGTGGGCGCGCTGCTCATTATTGCCTGCAGCTACGACATCACGCGGATCGTCGGCGCGCTTGGCCTGATCCTGCTGCTGGCTGTGACGCTGTTTGCCGAAACGGCCTGGACTGGAGACTCGATGCTGGCTGACCAGAGCGTCAGACTTGCTGACCGCTCCGTGTCCCTGCCGGTGCTGGTCGCGGGCTTCGCCGCGCTGTTGCTGCTGGGTCGGCCCATCAACGACCTGTGCAGATCGGTTCTGCACCGGATGCGGCAGAGCGACGATCAAACCGGGGAGGCAGCACCGCCGCCGCGGTCGCGACGCGGCTGGAGGCTGATGATTGGTGGCCGATCCTTAGCCGCGTTGCAGCAAGACGACGTCCACGAGGTGATGCAGCTGCGTGGCGGACGCTTCATCGGACCGCTCGAACGCTGGTTGATCCTGCTGCTCACCGTCACGGGCCAACCCACGTTGATCGCGGCGCTGGTCGCGGCGAAGGGCATCGGACGATTTCCAGAGCTGTCGGCGGATCGGGCGCGCGGGGCTAAGGCGGAAGAATTCCTTGTCGGGAGCCTTGTGAGCTGGGGGTGCGCCGGTCTTGCCGGCCTGCTGCTCCTGATCCTGCCGGGAGCCTGAATGCCAGAAGCTTGAAGGCCCGCTCAAAAGCTCCTCGTTATCGCTTATAAAAGAGATTTATAAGCATATTCGAGGATTATCGGCTGTCCTCGATCAGCCAATACTCGGAACCGTCGGCGGTGCGAGCCACGATGAGGTTGTCCACCATGTATCGGCGCATGAACGCGGTGTCCTCGTGGAACTGTTCCAGGCGCTCATCCACCTGGTCCTCCGTCAGGCGCTGCCCGGCGGAAAACACCGCGGCCGCGACCAGCCGCATGAGCTTGTCCCGCTCGGCTTGTTTGGACGGGAACTGGCTGATGCGGCCCTCCCGCATGAACTTCACCACGGTCTCGTCCCCGTCGGCCTGCTTGGCCCCGTCCTTGTGGAGCAGCTCCTTGAAGATCCCCGGGTTCACCTCGTAGCCGGCCCTCGTGAAGGTAACCAGCTTGGCACGCTGCAGCTGGGTCAGCGCCTTGGCGACCGCCGGCTCTTCCTCGCGGGCCATCTGGAACGTACCGAGTTCGATGTGGGCAAAGACTTCGCGGCAGACCGGATGGGCCAAGGCGGCCAAGACCGGATACATCTCTTTGAACTCGTTAGCCACTGCTGAACTCCTGAATGGTGGACGAAAACTTCTGCTCGATATGTTCAAAACTACCCTAACTAGCGCCGCCGCGGCGGCACCTCGAAGTAGGCTGGAAGCAAGCACGACTACGCCTTGAGGAGAACAGTGAGCAGTAAAGCAGATATCGGCGTCAGCGGACTCGCCGTCATGGGCGCCAACCTCGCCCGGAACTTTGCCCGACACGGATACACCG
>CAYZBX010000171.1:0-3969 GCA_964476735.1 uncultured Micrococcaceae bacterium | reverse complement strand
GCTGTTCGAAGCTGCCGGCGAGCACCGCCAGCGGCAATGCAGCGGTGAGCGGTTCCGTCCAGATGTCCGCCACGGTCGGGGTGCCGTCGGCGCCCGCGTGCACGTCGATCAACACCACCTGGTTGGTGTTGTTGACCTCGGAGAACGAGAACTTGGTTAGCGAGCCGCTGTAGCGCAGGTGCTCCTTGGCCTGCACCCGTTGCGGCCGGTGCAGGTGACCCAGCGCCGTGTAGAGGAACGGCTCGAACAGCTCGGCGCTGACGCTCTCCACCCCGCCGACCGCGATCGTCCGTTCGCTGTCGCTGCTGGTGGCCCCTTGGGCGAACACGTGCGCCAGACAGACCGCCTGCGCCCCCGGTTCGGCAGCCCGACGCTGCACCAAGTCGGCGTGGATGTCCGTGGTGGCCTTCGCCATGACCGCCTGGTGGCTCAGCTCCGTGCCGAGCAGCCCGGCGAAGGCCCGCGGGTCGAGGTAGGGCACCGCGTAGATGTACAGTGGCGCGGACGCCCCGTCGATGGGGACCCGCACCGGCTCGGTGATTTGTTCCGGCGCCGTGACCAGGTGGATGCCGCCGGCGGCGGTGGCGGCGCGGCCCACGCCGAGGCGTTCGGCAGAATCGTGGTTCCCAGAGGAGATGACCGCCGGGACGTTGCGCTCGATGAGCTGGGTGATCATCCAGTTGTAGTTCGCGACCGCTGCGGTGGAGGGGATGGCCCGGTCGAAGATGTCCCCGGCCACCAGCAGGACATCGACCCGGTGTTCATCGATCAGATCCAGAATCTGCTGGAGGGCTTGGCGTTGGATGTCATCGATCCCGACCTTGTGGAAACTGCGGCCGAGATGCCAGTCGGCGGTGTGGAGCAAGCGCATACCCTCTACCGTACCGCCGAGCACCTACAATGAGAGCCATGGATTATGCTGCTCGTGTTCGCGGCGCGATTCGCGCCGGCGCCCTAGCCGACGCCCTCGGCGCCGTCGTGGAACGCAAAGACCTCGCTCAGATTCAACGAGAGTACGGGGCGGCCGGGTTGCAGGGCTTCGCGCACGTGCGCGCCGTGCACCCCAACGCCTTCACCGGGCAGGGTGGTCGGCTGCCGTTCACCGATGACACGCAACTGACGTTGTACACGATGGACGCGCTGATCGAGTTGATCGGGTGGGCCAACGAGGGGGTCGCCGCCGACGACGCCGCCTGCCTGTGGTTGGCGTATCTGCGCTGGTATCAGGGCCAGACGGGTGCGCTGCCGGAGGGCATCCCGGTGATTCCGGGGCGGTTCCTCGACGAGCAGCCGGGGCTGCGGGTCAACCGCGGGGCCGGCAAGGCCACCCTGTCCGGGCTGGCCAGCGGCGAGCAGGGCCACCCGAAGCGGCCGGCCAACCCGGAGGCCGCCGGTTCCGGCACCGTGATGCGTTCGCTGCCGTTCGGCTTGGTTCCGTACGTGCCGGTGGAGACGATGATCTCGATGGCCGGCAAGGGCGCGGCTCTGACGCACGGGCACCCGAACGCGATCGCCGCCCCGATGCTGTTGACCGCCGGGGTCCGGGCGATCCACCAGTACGAGATCCCTGTCGCGCACGCGTTCACCGAGACCTATCTGAAGCCCGCGCTGCCGCTGCTGCCGGCCGGGCAAACCGCGCACCAGCAGCTGGTGCACGCCCGCTCGCTGGCGGTGGTGCACCGGGATTCGGGTCAGGTGCTGGTCGGGGACGCGCTGGTTCGCGAATTCGGCACGGGGCAGTTCGCCGCGGATGCCCTCGCGATGGCGGTCTACTTGGCGGTCTCCGCCGGGGACAAGCCCTCGGAGGCGGACTTCACCAAGGCGGTGTTGCGGGCCGTCAACACCTCCGGGGACACCGACACGGTGGGTGCGCTGACCGCGCAGCTGCTCGGGGTGGCCGGCGGCCTACAGATTGTTCCGGCCGGTTGGTTGGCCGAGCTGGAGCAGCCCGAGGTGGTTAACGAGCTGCTCTGCCAGTGGCTGCGAACGATGGCGTGAGCGCCGGCTCGTCCGGCCAGTTCCCGGAGAGCGCCTGAAAGAACTGGGCCTCGGAAAAGATCTCGATCTGCTGGCCGGCGGCGCGCCGCTCCAACACCATCTGCGCCTTCTTGGTCCCGGTGGACAGCGTCGGCTCGCCGCGCAGCAAGTCGACCGGGTCGAAGCCGTCGCCGATCACCAAGATGGTGGTCTTGTTGATCACCCGGTTGCCGGTCTGGGCGCCGCATTCGGCGGCCAGATTCTTGGCCTCCTGGCGGGAGATGTGCAGCCCGCCGGTGAAGACAATGTGTTGGCCGAAGAGCGGG
This sequence comes from uncultured Micrococcaceae bacterium, assembly GCA_964476735.1. Lineage (GTDB taxonomy): Bacteria > Actinomycetota > Actinomycetes > Actinomycetales > Micrococcaceae > Micrococcoides. The sequence continues at coordinate 1,666 of CAYZBX010000171.1, read as the reverse complement.
TGGTCCGGGTCCGCGTCCGGATTGGGCGTCGGGTTGGTGCCTTCCTGCGGCCACAGGTCCCACTCCGGGCCGGGCAGCGCCCGCTGCGCCGGGTTGCGCAGGGCGTCGTAGATCCCGTCCGTGGCGATGGCGTCCCGGGTGGCCTTGGAGAAAATGGATTCGCCTGGCACGTACGCCGGGGAGAGCTTCAGGGCCAGCTCGCTGGTGCGCAGCGCGGCCGGCAGGTCCGGCGCGGTCAGCTTCTGGCAGACGTCTACCACGATCGCCGCGCAGGCATCGGCGTCGGCCTGGGCATTGTGGTGCTCGGTGATCCGCCAGCCTGCGGCCGCGGCAGCGTTGGGCAACGCGTAGGACGGCAGATCGTAGTTCCGGCGTGCCAGCTGCAGCGAGCAGCCGTAGTGGAAGGCCGGCACCGATAGTTCGGAGACCTCCGCCCCGGAGCGGATGACCCCGACGTCGAAGTTGGCGTTGTGCGCCACCATCGGGTCCTCGCCGAGGAAGTTCATGATGTTGCCGAAGAGTTCCGCGAAACGCGGGGCGCGCGCCACGTCCTGTTCGGTGATGCCGTGGATGGACACGTTGCGCGGGTCGAAGACGTCGTAGCCGGCCGGCGGCCGCATGAGCCAGTGCGCGCGTTCGGTGATGGTGCCGTCAACCACGCGGCTGAGCCCGACTGAGCAGGCGGAGCCGCGGAAGGAGTTGGCGGTTTCAAAGTCGATTGCGACGAAACGGACACTCATGATGAAAGGGTTGCCACCACCGCATCTTTCAGTTCTGCCAGCGCGCGGGCGCGGTGGCTGATTGCGTTTTTCTCTTCGGGGTCGTATTCGGCGAAGCTGCGCTCCGGCGTCCCGCTGGTTTGGCCTTCGTCGGGGATGAACACCGGGTCGTAGCCGAAGCCGCCGGCGCCTTGTGGCGCACCAGCGATCCTGCCACGCACAACGCCCACCCCGGCCACGGTATTCCCGTCCGGGGTCGCGAGGGTGGCCACGCAACGGAATTCGGCGCCGCGGTGCTCGGTCTTCACATCGGCCAGCTGGGCCAGCAGCAGCCGGTAGTTTGCCTCGTCCGCGCCGTGGGTTCCGGACCAGCGGGCGGAGAAGATGCCCGGCGCCCCGCCCAGCACGTCCACGCACAGCCCAGAGTCGTCCGCGATGACCGGCAGGCCGATCGCGGCCGCGGTGATGCGGGCCTTCAGCGCGGAATTCTCGGCGAAGGACACCCCGTCCTCCACGATATCCGGGACGTCGAAGCCGGACAGGTCCACCACCGTCTCGGCCGGCAGCACGTCGGCCAGCAGCTGGCGCAACTCTGCGAGCTTGCCCCGATTGGTGGTGGCCAGCACCAGGGTTGGCTTGGTCATGACGTTCCCCTAGGCCTGCTGGTTGAGCGTCTCGTGCTGAATCAGCGACAGCTCGGCGCAGCCGGCCAGCGCCAGGTCCAGCATGGCGTCCAGTTCGGCCCGGTTGAACGGCGCCTCCTCGGCGGTGCCCTGAACCTCCACGAACTCGCCGGAACCGGTCACCACCACGTTCATGTCCGTCTCGGCGCGCACGTCCTCCACATACGGCAGGTCCAGCATCGGGGTGCCGTCGATGATGCCCACCGAGACGGCGGAGACGGAGTCCAGCAGCGGGTTGACGGCCGGGTCGATGAAGCCTTGGCC
>CAYZBX010000170.1:0-3997 GCA_964476735.1 uncultured Micrococcaceae bacterium | reverse complement strand
AATTCGAACGTACTCCACGTACATCTGGCACTGCTACCTCTTGCTTTTGAAGCATCTGGAAGAGGCCAGTTGTATGGAATGGGTACGAGATATAGAAGAGGTCGCCGCGGATTATTCGTTGGCATGGCCGCAAAGCTATCTCCAGCTCGCAGCTGATGGCATGCTCGACTCCCGTTCAGGGATACAACCTTTCCCGCTGCTGCACTTCAGTACGGACTTCGAGGTGCTGGATCCACCGCATATCATACAGTGCCTCGCCATGCTGGCTGATCCGGACGATTTCCGTCGCGTGGACCCAGATCAAAAGCTGCTGCCCTTCGGCATGGAGTCCAACGGGAATCTGTACTGCTTTCATGGCGCAGCAGCTGAGGGCGGCTCTGTTCCGATCATCTTGTTGCAGAACGATGAGCAAGAGGACGCACATCTCGCGCCAGATATGGCGGGTTTCATCTTCGCCCACATGATCGAAACGGCAACCGAGTTCTACGAGGAGGACTACTTGGGTGAGGGCAATCCCGAACAAAACGCCGCTCTTTGGTTGGAATCACACCAGCCTTACATGTCCCAAGACCACGTTGCGGTACTCCGAGAGCTGTTTGCCCGACCACTGATCCACCGAGAAGACGGTTCTATGGGCTTCATTGAATTCGACGATGTTGGTGAGATGATCGACCCCGTTCTGAAAGATCCGCGACGCCACCAACCTCTCGTCTTGTGGGAGCGCAGCTAAGGTTCTCACCTCCAGTACCGATCCATGACAGGATCGATGTATGAAGACCGCGTATCCACACCGAACCGAACGCCTCATCCTTCGCCTGCTGAGAGCAGGAGATGCAGACACCGTGGTTGCCTATCGCAACGATCCGGTCGTGGCCGAGTTTCAAGATTGGGATCTTCCCGTGACCCACGAACAGGTGGAACAACAAATCACGCATCATGCCGGTTGGCAGGACATCCTCCCCGGCGTGCCGCGGCAGATCGGCATCGAACACGACGGGGAGCTCATTGGCGATCTCTACGTTGGCCTCGACGAACACGGCGGAGTGGCCGAGATCGGTTTCACTCTGCGGACCGAGCATCAGGGCATAGGGTACGCCTTCGAAGCCGCTTCTGCGGTTGTTGCCGATCTCATCGAGCTGGGATGTCACCGCATCTTCGGCCAGCTCTCGCCGCGGAATACGCGCTCGGCCAAGCTCCTAGAAAAATTGAATCGATGGCGCCAAAATCATTCTGGTGCCGCGGTGCATGGGACGACAACTTGGTCTACGCGATGAGTGACGATGATTGGCGTGAAGCCACGGTGGCACTTTAATGGCCACCTGTGAGCGGGCTCGCCTAGGGCTCCCGCGCTTCCTGCGCGGCTCGCAGATGGGCCAAGGTCTCGACCTGGGTCCGGGACTTGCTCTCCCGGCCCCATTGCTCATGATCGTATTCTTCCGTGGGACGCGCAGTCTCACGAGCAAGCTGCATTAGCTCGCGTCGATAACTCGGTGTCCGAACCAGCGCACGGACGCGCGCGAGCGTCGAAGCCTCACCGATGATCGGCCAGAGGCGAAACAGCAGGCCATCGCGCTGCTGGCGGACTGGCTTGTCTCCATCCAGGCTTCCGATTCGCTCCGCAAGCTCAAGCACACGAGGATCCTCGGTTTCAGGGTTCTTAGGTACCTCGCGAAGAAGCTGATCGACCAGCAGCGTGCACCGGTCGGGCTGATCGAGGTATTCGGCTAACTCACCTTCAAGTAACGGAACGAGACTGTCATAGGGCGCGATCTGCCCGCTGCGCAAAGCTGTCGGGTAGTACCGCTCGCCGAGCCGCTTGTGGCTCTTTGCCAGCTCAAGCGCCGCCAAGGCGCCTTCTCGTCGACCGACTCCGACCATGAGTCGCTCGCGTAGCTTGACAAGATCTTTCGTGGCGCGGCGCGGTTCGTAGCGCGGCCACTCGGCAAAGAAATTTCGGTGGTCGCCCAGCTCGGCCAGGTGATAGGCCACGTCACGGTGACCTTGCAGAGGTATCCCCATCTGCTCGGCTATTGCGTGGGCATCGTCAAAGCGGCCGGCCAACACCATTCTGCGGATACGTTGGCGACGCAGCCCGTCACGGTCGGCCGGCCCGTAGAGTGGCAGTAATTCATCAACATCTTCGTCGCTCAGCAATCCGATGGAATCGGCCAAACATGCGAAGTCGCTCATGGTGCTCGTCGATCGTTCTTGGTTGATCATGTACCCACATAGCCTCAGGATTCTGGGGCTGGACTGGGTGCGCATCATAACCACGGCATCTTCTGGCATACTCTCAAAATCGACGGCCCGCAGGTGATCCATGATCCGCCGAGCCACATCATCATTGGGGTTGTGGTGATACTGCACAAAGAGTTCGCCAAGCGTGGTCTTCATGTTTCTATGGTAAGCAATCGAATCGCAGCGAATTGATCCCGCGTTCTCGATTTTGGCTCAGGCATCAGGCCCAAACTCCACCCCGTTCCGGTTAGGAGGTACGTCTCAAAGTCACGAAGACCCGCCGGTGGCAGGAGGACGCCAACGAGCAAAACCTCCCTCGGTGTTGAGCACCTGCCCGGTCATCCACTGGCCTTGGTCTGAGACCAACCACTCGATCAACCGTGCCGGGTCATCCGGTTCCCCCATTCGTCCGAACGGAAACATGGGTGCGATCGCAACCTCGAGATCTGGCGTCATGTAGCTTGTGTTCACAGGCCCCGGGTTGACCGTATTGACGGTGATGCCGACATCCGCCAGCTGGTCGGCGAGGGTCAGCGTTACTCCCGCCAATGCCGCCTTGGACGCCGCGTAGGCCACCTCCCCAAGCATCGGTTCGAGTCCTTGGCCGGAGGTCATCAGCACTACCCGACCTCCAGTGCGACCGTCATGCTGGGCAGCGAAGGCCTGCACGAGCAGGAGCGAGGACCGCGTGATTGACGGCCCAGTGCGCGTCCAGCATCTCTGCGTTTAGGTAGCCGATGGCACCGTCGCCACCGGAGCGGGCATGGTTGCAGACGAGCACGTCGACGTGACCAAGCTCGGTCACTGCACGCTCAATAACTGCTTCGGGCGCCCCTTCCCTTGCGAGGTCAACCGCCATATCGACAATGCGTTGGTTAAGGTCGACGCGCTTCTGCTGCAGCTCCTCCATGAGCGCCTCTAGATCGTCCCCGCCCCACGGTTGGTCCTCGTCATGGGGACTGTGGTGTGTCAGAAACAGGTCTGCGCCGCGCGACCAGCCGCGATGCGATCGCGAAGCCGATGCCCTGCCGGCCGCTGACGCCTGTGACCAGCGCTGCCCGCCCACGCAGTGCTACTTCGTTCATGCGGTCTTCAGCGGCTGGATGGCGTCGATCTGGTCCAGAGCGCGATCCTCCGCCCGGTCCAAATCATAGTGAGTCTGGAGATTGAGCCAGAACTGCGCCGACGTACCGAAGTACTTGGCGAGGCGCAGAGCCGTGTCAGCCGTGATGCCGCGCTTACCGTGGACGATCTCGTTGATTCGTCGGGGCGGGACGCCGATCGCGACCGCGAGTTTGTTCTGTGTGATGCCGAAACCCTCAATGAAGTCCTCCATGAGGACCTCTCCCGGGTGGATTGGCGCGATCTTCTTAGTGGTAGTCAACGATCTCCACCTCCTCTGGTCCGGCGTCCGTCCATCTGAAACAGATCCGCCATTGGTCGTTGATCCTGATGCTGTGCTGCCCAGCCCGATCCCCTCTGAGCAGTTCGAGTCGATTGCCGGGTGGCGAACGAAGATCGTCCAAGGTGTCTGCAGAGCCAACCTGCCGAAGCTTGCGAAGCGCCACTCGCATGATCCGTGGATCGATCGAGGGCGCTCGCTCCCGTCGCCACAGCCGCTCGGTATCCTTGTTGCCGAATGACCTGATCACACAACCAGTGTATAACGAAGCGCGTTATTAACGCTAGACGTTAAACCGGAATTCGACGATGTCGTCGTCGTGCACGTCGTTACGCAATGCGATCGGGACAGGCGCGA
>CAYZBX010000169.1:1195-4021 GCA_964476735.1 uncultured Micrococcaceae bacterium | reverse complement strand
ACCGCGGCCGCGCTGTTCGGCATGGAGTGCGTGGTGTACATGGGCGAGGAAGACACACGCCGGCAGGCCCTGAACGTGGCGCGGATGAAGCTGCTGGGCGCCGAAGTCGTGCCAGTCAAGATTGGTGCCCGAACGCTGAAGGACGCCATCAACGAGGCACTCCGCGACTGGGTCGCCAGCGTTGAAAACACCCACTACGTGCTCGGCACGGTTGCCGGACCCCACCCGTTCCCACGGATGGTGCGTTACTTCCACCAGGTCATCGGCGACGAGGCACGCGAACAGATCCTCGAAGCTACCGGGCGACTGCCGGACGCCGTCGGCGCCTGCATCGGCGGCGGTTCCAACGCAATGGGCCTGTTCCACGGTTTCCTCGATGACCCGGAGGTTGAGCTGTACGGCTACGAGGCTGGCGGCGAAGGCCTAGACACGGGCCGGCATGCGGCCTCCATCACCTTGGGCATGCCCGGCGTGCTGCACGGCGCCCGGTCCTATGTCATGCAGAACGAAGACGGCCAGACCATCGACTCGCACTCGATCTCCGCCGGCCTAGACTATCCATCGGTCGGCCCCGAACACGCCTACCTCAACGACATCGGACGTGTCACCTACGAGCCGATCACGGATAAGGAATGCATGGAGGCCTTCCAGCTACTCTCGCGCACCGAAGGCATCCTGCCGGCGATCGAGTCCTCGCACGCGTTGGCCGGCGCCCTCAAGCTGGCCCAACGCTGGCAGGAGGCCGGCACTGCCCGCGACAAGATCATTCTGGTAAACCTGTCCGGTCGAGGCGACAAGGACGTGGCCACCGCCGCGCGCTGGTTTGATCTGGTGGACGAAGAAGACCTGGCTCAAGGCGAATAGGACGATCATGACCCAATCCATTGTTTCTCAGTCCGCTGCGGCCATCGAAGCAGCCCGCGCGCAGGGACGGCCGGCGCTGATCGGCTTCCTCCCGGCCAGCTATCCGACCAAGGAGGATTGCATCGAGGCCATCCTCGAGCTGGGACGCAACGGCGTGGACATCGTCGAGGTCGGCATCCCGTACTCCGACCCGGTGATGGACGGACCGGTCATCCAAGCCGCCACCTCCGAGGTCCTCGCCAAGGGCTTCCGGGTTGCTGAGGTCTTCGACATCATCAAAGCCGTCACCGATCAGGCCGATATGACGGTCTTGGTCATGACCTACTGGAACCTCGTGGACCGGATGGGTGTGGAAGAATTTGCTCGACGCCTCGCCGAGGCCGGCGGCGCCGGGATCATCACCCCGGATCTCGTCCCGGAAGAAGCCGAGGAATGGGTCGCGGCCTCAGACAAATATGGGCTGGATAGAGTCTTCCTTACCGCACCCACGTCCTCTGCCGAACGGGTCCAGAAGATCGTGAACATCTCCCGGGGCTTCGTCTATGGAGTCTCCGTCATGGGCGTTACCGGGGCCCGCGAAGATGTCTCCGATGCCGCCGAGCGCGTGGTCGCGGAGGCCCACGCCGCCGGTGCGCCTCGGGTGTGCGTCGGCCTTGGTGTCTCCAAGCGTGAGCACGTCATCGAGATTGGCCGCTACGCCGACGGCGTCATCGTGGGCACCGCGCTGGTGCGGGCTCTGGGTGACGGCGGCCCTGCAGCGGTTGGAAAACTCGCCTCGGAGCTCGCTGGCCGCAACGTATGATCGATCTACTGAGCACCCTAACGTACCTGCCCTCCCCGAGCTGGGACGGATTCTCCATCGGTCCGCTCAAGATCCACGCCTACGCGTTGGCGATCATGCTAGGCATAGTCCTCGCCATCTGGCTGGGCATGAAACGCTGGAAGGAGCGCGGAGGTAACCCCGAAGCGATCTACGACATCGCCTTCTGGGCGGTACCGTTTGGGTTGATCGGTGGGCGCCTCTACCATGTCTTCTCCTCCCCGGATGCCTATTTTGGGCCGGGCTATGATGGCACCGGCGACCCGCGCAAGATCATCGAGATCTGGAACGGTGGGCTGGGGATCTGGGGCGCTGTCGCTCTCGGTGCGGTGGGCGCGTGGATCGCGGCTCGACGCCATGGCTACCGCTTCGCCGCAGTGCTGGACGTCCTCGCTCCTGGAGTTCTCTTGGCCCAAGCCTTGGGCCGTTGGGGGAACTGGTTCAACCAAGAACTCTTCGGGGCACCGACCGACCTGCCGTGGGGGTTGAAGGTCGACGCGGCTCACGTGCCGGCCGGCTACAGTGCTAACACGCTGTTCCACCCGACCTTCCTCTACGAATCACTGTGGAACATCGTCGGCGTACTCATTCTGCTGCTGATCGATCGGCGTTGGCCATTGCGTGGCGGCAAGATGTTCTGGTCCTACGTGGCCTACTACACCCTCGGTCGGGTGTGGATCGAGATGCTGCGCATCGACCAGGCTGAGATGATCACTCTGTTCGGGGTCACCGCGCGGCTGAACGTCTGGACCTCGATCCTGATGTTTGTGATCGCCGTGGCGGTCCTCGTCTGGCTGGTCATGCGCGAACGCAACCAGCAGACCCCGGATACGCTCTGCCGCCCCGGCCACTCTGAGGCGGCTGACTCAGCCGACACGCTCGACAGTGATGAAGTTACCGACGGGAAGCAAACTTCCACAACACACCACTAATTTGGAAAAGAGTTTTCGCATAGTGGTAATTTCTGTGGCATAGTTAAGGTGAATGACACAGAGGCACAGCCTCACCGCAATCTTCACCATTTAAGGTGGTTTTATGAGACGAGCCAAAATTGTGGCCACGTTTGGCCCCGCCACTGCCGGCTATGAAAAAACCCGTGATCTTCTTGCCGCAGGCGTCGACGTTGCCCGGATGAACATGAG
>CAYZBX010000169.1:0-1185 GCA_964476735.1 uncultured Micrococcaceae bacterium | reverse complement strand
CGAGGAGCAGTACCACAACATCCGCAAGGCTGCCTCTGACCTCGGCCGCAACGTGGCGATCTTTGCTGACCTGCAGGGCCCAAAGATTCGTTTGGGACTGTTCAAGGAAAAGTACTACGAACTCAAAAAAGATCAGACCTTCACGATCACGACCGACGACATCGTTGGTGACAACACCATCAGCTCCACCACCTACAAGGGCTTGGTCGGCGACGTCAAACCGGGCGACCGGCTGCTGCTTGACGACGGTAAGGTGGCCTTGACCGCGACCGCTGTCGAAGGCAACAACGTCATCACCAAGGTGGTCGTGCCCGGGCGCATCTCCAACAACAAGGGCATCAACCTGCCCGGCGTGGCCGTGAACGTGCCGGCCCTGAGCGAGAAGGACGAAGAGGATCTGCGCTGGGCCTTGAAGCTCGGCGTGGACATGGTCGCGCTGTCCTTCGTCCGGGACGCCCGTGACATCGAGCGTGTCCACGAGATCATGGATGAAGAAGGCCGCCGCACCCCCGTCATTGCGAAGGTGGAGAAGCCGCAGGCCGTGGACGCCATCACCGAGGTTGTGGACGCATTTGATGCGATCATGATCGCCCGTGGCGATCTCGGCGTGGAGTTGCCGCTGGAAGAAGTCCCGGTCGTGCAGAAGAAGGCCATCGATCTAGCCCGCCGTTGGGCCAAACCGGTCATCGTTGCGACCCAGGTCCTCGAATCCATGATCGATAACCCGCGCCCGACCCGAGCCGAAGCGTCCGACTGCGCGAACGCGGTGCTCGACGGTGCCGATGCGGTCATGCTCTCCGGTGAAACCTCCGTGGGCAAGTACCCCGTTGAGGCAGTAGAGGTCATGGCACGTATTATCGAAGCCACCGAGAAGACCGACCTGCACCGTATCCCGCCCCTGGGTTCGAAGCCACGCACCCGCGGTGGCGCCGTGACCCGCGCTGCCGTGGAAATCGCCCAGCAGCTCTCGGCCCAATATCTAGCGGCCTTCACCCAGTCCGGTGATTCGGCCCGCCGGCTATCCCGGTTGCGCCCGCCGCAACCGGTGTACGCCTTCAGCCACTTGGAGTCCACCGTACGGATCCTGTCGCTGAGCTGGGGCATCCAGCCCATGCTGGTGGATTTTGCCGAGAACACGGACAAGATGACCGCCCAGATCGATCGTTCCCTGCTTGAAGGCAATGT
>CAYZBX010000168.1:0-4109 GCA_964476735.1 uncultured Micrococcaceae bacterium | reverse complement strand
CGTTGAGTTAGGTTCAGGAGGGACAGGTAGTGCATGGCCGCCGGCGCGACGCCCGAGGCTTGCCCGAGGGCACCGCGCCCGCCGGAACGTTGTCTAGGCGTACTCGCGCATGGCGTCCAGCAGCCAGTTCACGGTGTGGGGTGCAAAGGAGGCACGCGGCATGATCCGCCAAGTCTGCTCATCGCTGCGCCAGAGCACGACGCCGGATCCGGCCAGCACGGTCAGGATGGCGGTGCCGACGGCGAACTTGCTCGGGTGCACGTCCACGTCCACCACCTTGCACAGCACATCCACGGCAGATGCGCCGCTCATCTCCAGCACCGTGCGGTTTGCGGTCAGCTCCACGGCTTGGCCGCGGTTGCTGCCGATGGCCGCATCCAGCTGGGCGGCCAGCTCGGCGGAGCTGAGCTCGCGCTCGGCCTCGTCGCCGGCCACCAGCAGGAACTCGTCCGGGCCCAGCCAGAGCACGTGACCGGCCACCGGAGCGGAGACCTCGGTGATCTGGCCGACGGCCCGCGGCAGGCTGGCTCCCAGAACGCCTTCCAGCGCCTCGGCGGCACCGGTGCCCAATTCGGCACGCAGGCCAACCTGCGTCTGGAACGGGATCTCCCGCAGGCTGACCGCATCGCTGCTGCCAGCGTTCATGGCTTCTTCCAGCCCGGCGGCCGGGCTGCGGCGGTAGTTAAGGACAGTTGCGTTAGCCATCGCGGCGTTCTCCTTCAGGGTCAAAGAGGACAGTTGGGCCAACTTCGACTTCGGCGAAGCGGCCTTCAAAGGAAGCCATCAGTTTCTGCCCGATGAGCTCCGGTCCGTTCTTGATGAGAGCCAGGCCAAAGCTGCGGCCCAGCGCTTGTGAGTGGTAGCTGGATGTCACAAAACCCTGCATCGGGATGGGCGCGGTCGGCAGGCCCTCCCCTGTGTAGTCGCCGAGGTCCTCGGCACGCACCAACTGCGTTCCTTCCGGCAGTTTCAGGGACGTGTCTACCGGCAGGACGCTGACCAGTTGTTTCCGGTCGGTCGCAGTATTGGACAGCCTACTGTAGGAGCGTTTGCCAATAAAGTCTTTTTTAACTTTGGAGACAATCCAGTCCATGCCCAGGTCTTGCGGCGTAACAGTGCCGTCGGTGTCCTGCCCCACGATCGGGTAGGCCTTCTCCGCACGCAGCACGTGCATGGTCTCGGTACCGTACGGGGTGATGTTGAACTCCGCGCCAGCCTGCGCCACATCCTCCCAGACCTTCAGACCGTAGTAGGTCGGCACGTTAATCTCGTAGGCCAGCTCGCCGGAGAAGGTGATGCGCACGATGCGGGCGTCGATGCCGGAGGCCAGGGTGGTGTTCCGGTATTCCATGAACCCGAAGCCTTCCTTGGACACGTCCAGTTCCGGAGCCACCTTGGCGATGACATCGCGGGACTTCGGGCCCACCACCGCGATGGTGGTGTACTGCTCGGTGGCGGAGGTGAACACCACATCCAGCTCCGGCCACTCGGTCTGCGACCATTCCTCCAGCCACTCCAGCACATCGGCGGCACCGGAAGTGGTGGTGGTCATGAAGAAGTGGTCATCGGCCAACCGGGTGGTCACACCGTCGTCAAACACCATGCCATCCGGCTTGCACATGATGCCGTAGCGGGCCTTGCCCACCGGCAGCTTCAAGAAACCGTTGGTGTACACCCGGTTCAGGAACTCGGCTGCGTCGGCACCCTTGATGTCGATCTTGCCCAGCGTGGTGGCGTCCATGAACGCCACCGACTCGCGGGCGGCGCGGCATTCGCGGGCGACGGCGGCCTCCATGTCCTCCCCGTCCTGCGGGTAGTACCACGGCCGCTTCCATTGCCCGACGTCCTCAAACAGTGCGCCCTGTGCCACGTGCCACGGGTGGATGTTGGTCACCCGGGCGGCGTCGTAGAGCTCGCCGACGGCGCGGCCGGCCAGCGCGGCGAAGGCCACGGGGGTGAACGGTGCACGGAAGGTGGTGGTGCCGATCTCCCCCGGGGAGACCGGACGAGCCTGAGCGCCCTCGTGGGCGTGCTGGCCGGCGGGCTGCTGGCCCGGCTGGCCGGTGGCCACGGAGGCCACTTCCCCGCCGGTGATGGCCTGGGCGATCAGCCCGATGGTGGCCACGCCACCGATCTTGCCCTGCTCCACGCCGGTGGAGATGGAGGTGTAGCGCTTCACGTGCTCCACCGAGAGCATGCCGGCACCGGTGGCGCGCAGCACGTCGCGGACGGTGTTGTCGCGTTGGAAGTCCACAAAGTAGTCGTTCAGCGCGGCCAGCTGCGCCTCGGAGGTGCCCAGCTGCTGGTCCGCGTTGCGGCCCGGGACAAACCAGACTTGGTCGGTTTCCCCGGATTCGGCGACGCGCTCGGCAACGGTTTCCTCGTCGTAGAAGGAGGAGGCTTCCCCGCTGGCTGCGGCGGCACCGGCGGCGGAGCCTTCGGCGAGCGCCCGGCGCAGACCGTAGGAGCCGTTCAGCGCACCGGCGGTGTGCTGGTTGGCCACGGCGGCGGTCGGCACGAAGCCGGCCAGCTGGTCGTTCCAGCGCATCTGGCCCTGGCGCTGCGAGTGCAGGTTCACGTTCGGGGAGAGCCCGCCGGACATGGCCACCAGATCTGCGTCCACGCGCTGTGCGTCGGCCTCGGCGCCGCGGGTGGCAACCCAGGCGCCGGTGACGCAGTCCTGACCCTCGACGTCGACGACGACTGAGTTGAAGCGGATCTGCACGCCGGCTGCTTCCGCATCGGCAGCACGAGTGCTGTCGGCGCGGGTATCCACGACGGTGACGTGTGCGCCGGCCTTGGCCGCGTCGATGGCGGTGCGGTAGGCGCCGTCGTGGGTGGTGAAGACGACGATATTCTTGCCGGCCAACACGCCGTGGCGGCCTAGGTAGCGCTGGACTGCGGAGGCGAACATGACGCCGGGCAGGTCGTTGTTGGCGAACACCAGTGGACGGTCAAACGCGCCGGTGGCCAGGACTACCTGCTTGGCGATGATGTGCCACAGCCGCTGGCGGGAGACGTTGTCCGGGCGCACCTTGCCCTCGGCGAGGTAGCCGGCGTCGCGGTCCTCCACCGCCACCAAGTAGTTGTTGTCGTAGGAGCCCAGCACGGTGGTGCGCTTAAGCAGCCGCACGTCCTCGTTCGCTTCCAGCTCCGCCACGGTCTGGGCAACCCACGCTGCGGCGGGCACCCCGTCAATGTGGCTGGACGCGTCATCGGCAGCCGCATCCAGCAGGGTGCCACCGAAGGCGAAGTCCTGCTCCAGCAGCACCACGCGCACCCCGGCGGCGGCTGCGGCCTTGGCGGCGGCCAGACCTGCCGGGCCGGAGCCCACCACGGCCACCTCCACGTGGACGTTGAACTTGTCGTATTCCTCGGTGTCCTTGCGCGGGTCCAGGGTGCCCAGACCCTCCAACAGGCGAACGGACATGCCCTCGGTCAGCTCGACGGTGGTCGCGGGCAGCATGGACTCGTTGTGCGTGCCCTCCACCATGACGAAGGCGTTGGGTTCCTCCACGCCGGCGGAGAGTACCCCGCGCGGGCGGCGACGGTAGATGGAATCACCGACGCGGACGCGGCCGTTGGCCAGCAGCGCCGAGGCGATGGTGTCCCCGGCCACCCCGGTGTAGTTTTCGCCGTCGACGGTGAAGCTGACGGGTTGACCCGAGTTCAGGCTGCCAACGGTGGTGTCGGCGCCGCCAAGGCGGTGGGCGCCAGAAGTATTCTTGGTCATCGATTCACTCCTTAGTTCATCGGGTGGCCGCTAGGCGCCGGGAGTTGGCAGGGCGGGCTTGGGGTCGGTCAGTTTGTAGGTGGCCGCGATCTTGTAGGTGTGGGTGTCACGCAGCGCGTTGAACCACTTGCGGCAGCCGGCGGTGTGCGCCCAGCGCTCGTAGAAGGAGCCCTTCGGGTTCTCCCGGTAGAACAGGTACTGAGCCCATTCCTCATCGGAGAGCGCGGCCGGGTCGGCCGGGTAGGCCACGTGGGCCTGACCGCCGTAGGAGAATTCGGTTTCGGTGCGGAGCCCGCAGTACGGGCAGTCAATCATCAACATGAGTTTTTCAATTCCTTACTGCTGGCTAGTGGGCGACGGCGGCGGCGCCGTGCTC
>CAYZBX010000167.1:0-4110 GCA_964476735.1 uncultured Micrococcaceae bacterium | reverse complement strand
GGCTGGTGGAGAAGGGCAACACGGTGATTACCATCGAACACAACCTCGATGTCATCAAGTCCGCCGACTACGTGATCGACCTGGGTCCCTCCGGAGGCTCCGGCGGTGGCACCATTGTCGCGACGGGCACACCGGAACAGGTGTCCGAGGTCCCCGGATCCTTCACCGGCCAATTCTTGGCTGAAATATTCGGCAAAGCCGAGCGCTGAACCCCGGGAACGGACCCGGGCTGACCTAGAATGGTGCACATTGCCCAACAAACAATGAATGGAGATCGTCGGTGCGTGAAAACCACCCAACGCGGTTGCTGGTGCGTGGATCGCTGAAGGCCCTGTGCCGCCCGGAGATCATCGGGGCGGAGCATGTGCCCACTGAAGGCGGCTTCATCGTCGCCTCGAATCACCTTTCGTTTCTGGACAGCGTGATCATTCAGGCGCTGCTGCCGCGCACCGTCTCCTTCTTCGCCAAGGCCGAGTATTTCAACCAGCCGGGACTGAAGGGGAAGATCTCCAAGAACTTCTTCGAATCTGTGGGCTCGATCCCCGTCGAACGGGGCGAGCAGGCGGCCTCGGTCAACGCGCTGAAATCCCTGGTGGACATCATCGAGGCCGGCCGCGGCGTCGGAATCTACCCGGAAGGCACCCGCTCCCGAGACGGCAAACTCTACCGCGGACGCACCGGGGTGGGCTGGCTGGCGTTGAGCACCGGGGTTCCCGTGGTGCCCGTCGGGCTGATCGGTACCGAGAAGCTGCAGCCTGCCGACGCCAAGATGATCAAACCGCGCAAGTTCACCCTGAAGGTGGGCAAACCCCTGCAGTTCGAGCATCTGGGCGCCAAGCACCCGTTGCCGGTGCGGCGAGCGGCCACCGACCAGATCATGGACGCCATCGCCGAACTCACCGGCCAAGAACGGGTCGCCCACTACAACTCGGCGCCCGGAGTGGCCTAAGACGTGGCTGATCCGGCCAGTTACCGTCCGGCTCCCGGTACGATTCCCACCGAACCGGGCGTCTACCGGTTCCGGGACCCGCACGAGCGGGTGATCTATGTCGGCAAAGCGAAGAACCTGCGCGCCCGCCTCAACAGCTATTTCGCCAACCCTGCGCTGCTGCCGCCAAAGACCCACGCCATGGTGCACACCGCGGCGAGGGTGGAATGGACCATCGTGGGCTCGGAGCTTGAAGCGCTCCAGCTCGAGTACACCTGGATCAAGGAATTCACGCCTCGGTTCAACATCATGTACCGGGACGATAAGTCCTACCCGTACCTCGCCGTGACGATGAACGAGAAGTTCCCGCGTGTCCAAGTCATGCGCGGTGACCGCCGCAAGGGCGTAAAGTACTTCGGCCCATTCTCTCCGGTCAAGGCCATCCGCGAGACCGTGGACACCATGCTGCGGGTCTTTCCGGTGCGCACTTGCTCCGCCGGAGTCTTCCGCCGAGCCGAACGTGCGGGCAGGCCCTGCCTGCTGGGATACATCGACAAATGCTCCGCACCCTGCGTGGGAAACATCTCGCAAGAGGACCACTACGAACTCGCCCAAGACTTCGTGGCCTTCATGTCCGGGGACGCGCGCCGTTTCGTCCGGCAACTCGAACGCAACATGAAGGACGCCGTGGCCGAACTCGATTACGAGGCTGCGGCCCGCTACCGGGACGACATCCGGGCACTGGAAAAGGTCTTTGAACGCAACACGGTGGTGCTGCCGGAAGACACCGAGGCCGACATCTTTGGGCTGGTCGAGGACGAGCTTGAGGCCGCGGTACAGGTCTTCCACGTCCGTGGCGGCCGCATCCGAGGTCAGCGCGGCTGGGTCGTGGAAAAGGTCGACGACACCACAGAAGGACAACTCGTGGAACAGCTGCTGCAGCAGGTCTACGGCGGTCTCGACGATGTTTCCCGCATCCCACGGGAGGTGCTCGTGCCGGTCGCCCCGACCAACCTCAAGGATGTCTCCACCTGGCTAACCGGGCTGCGCGGAACCAACGTGACCATCCGGGTCCCGCAACGCGGCGACAAGAAGGCCCTCCTAGAAACCGTGGTGGAAAACGCAGAAGCCGCGCTGAAGCTGCACAAGGTCAAACGCTCCGGTGACATCACCAACCGGTCCCTGGCCATCCAAGAGCTCCAAGATGCGCTGGGCTTGGAAGAACCGCCGTTGCGCATCGAATGCTTTGATGTCTCCCATGTTCAGGGCACCAATGTGGTCGCCTCGATGGTCGTCTTTGAAGACGGTCTGCCCAAGAAGCGTGACTACCGCAAGTTCAACATCTCCGAAGAGGGCTCCCGCGATGACACCGCGAGCATGTTTGAGGTGATCTCCCGCCGCTTCGCTAACTACCTGCGCCAGCAGTCCAAGACCCGCAACCCCGTGCTGGAGCACGCAGACGAGGTCGCCGCGGACCTCGAAAGCCACGAGGCCGAGGTGGGGGAGAAGAACGACAAGTTCGCCTATCCGCCCTCGCTGGTCGTCGTGGACGGCGGACAAGCCCAGGTCAGCGCCGCCAACAAGGCACTGGAGGAACTCGGCCTAGACGCAGAGATCACCGTGGTGGGCTTGGCCAAACGGTTAGAGGAGATCTGGGTGCCGGAGGATCCCTTCCCGATCGTTTTGCCGCGGTCCTCGGAAGGGCTGTACCTGTTGCAACGCGTGCGTGACGAGGCACACCGCTTTGCCATCACCGCGCACCGCAGCCGCCGGACCAAGGCCATGGTCGGCTCGGAGCTGGACGCAATTCCCGGACTGGGCAAGCAGAAACAGCAGGCCTTGCGGGCACACTTCAAGTCGATGAAACGGATCAAGGCAGCCTCCGTGGAGGAGTTGCAGCAGGCACCGGGTATTGGGCCCAAGCTGGCCGCGACCATCCACCAGCACTTCTCCGGCCAGGAACCTACTGTGGCCGTCAATATGACCACCGGGGAGATCGTCGAAGAGTCCTGACATAAATTTTCTTGGATAAACTGGCCATGAAGGCTCTTGACGCAGCCACCGAATCCATCCTCGAGGGAGTTTGTGCAGCATATGACGGACCCGCTAAGCCCGGTAAAGCCACCTCAATCTGAAGTCTTGATTGTCACCGGCATGTCTGGGGCAGGCCGCACCACTGCCACCCACGCCCTCGAAGATCTGGGCTGGTACGTGGTGGAGAACATTCCGCCGGAGCTCATCGGAATCCTGTTGGATTTCGTCTCCCGGACCCCCGACGCCGTGCCGAAACTGGCCATCGCCATGGATGTGCGCTCCAACACCCAGTTCTCCGATGTCATGGAGTCACTGAACCTGTTGGCCGCGAACGGCATCGAGTACCGGGTGCTGTTCATGGATGCCGCCGATGAGGTTCTGGTGCGCCGGTTCGAGCACGGCCGCCGACCGCACCCGCTTCAGGGCGATGGCCGGATCGTGGACGGCATCACCAAGGAGCGCGACGTCCTTGCCGCACTGAAGTCCAGCGCCGACGTGGTCCTGGACACCACCGATTTCAACGTTCACGACCTGGCGCGGGCCATCAACGAGCTGTTCTCGGATGAGGGTCCGATCACCCTGCGGGTCAACGTGATGAGCTTCGGTTTCAAATACGGGGTGCCCAACGATTCAAACTTCATGGCTGATGTGCGTTTCATCCCTAACCCGCACTGGGTTCCGGAGCTCCGTCCGTTCACGGGCAAGGACGCCGCCGTGGCCAAGTACGTCCTCAAGGACGAGGGTGCCGAAGAGTTCGTCAACCGCTACGCCGAAATGCTGGAACTGGTGTTCGAGGGGTACCGGCGCGAAAACAAGCACTACGCAACCATCGCGATCGGCTGCACGGGAGGCAAGCACCGCTCCGTGGCGGTTTCCGAGGAGCTCGGGCGCCGGATCCGCCAGCTGCCGGGTCTGACCGTGAACGTCTCGCACCGAGACTTGGGACGCGAATAACACCCAAGGTCGCACCGTGTTCTATACCAATAAGATTCCACTCGTTCCCCCGCAGGGCGCCAACGGCCTGCCCTGGTCTCGCCGGCCCATGGAGCGCTCGCACGTGGTCGCCATGGGAGGCGGCCACGGCCTCTCCGCCACCCTGTCCGCGCTCCGGCTGATCGTGCGCGACCTCACCGCCGTGGGGACGGTCG
>CAYZBX010000166.1:0-4142 GCA_964476735.1 uncultured Micrococcaceae bacterium | reverse complement strand
TCATGCATTTCCTTTACCGCCACGAGCGCATTTCGACTCGGCATCTTAGAACAAAGAATCTCCACCGAAAGTGAAGCCCCCTCTGTTACTGTAACGATACTTTTTCCAAAGTGAAAGTTATCACTGACGCTGCTCAGTCAAACCACGGGTCCAGACCGTACAAGGGAAAAACTTCCTTGCGGGTGGCCATGATGGTGCGGTCGACGTCGTCATTCGGGTTGTAGCCGACCTCCCAAGACCGCCACCACAGGTCAACCTCGTCGCCCATCTTCTCGGGTGCCTGCACCCCGTATTTCTCCTGCACGTAGCGTCGCCACCGCTCCGGGGTCTCCGTGGTCACCGGAAGGGGTTCGTCCGCCGTGACCGCGATCAGATGCGCCCAGCTGCGCGGCACCACGACCACCGGGTTGTAGCCGCCCCCGCCGCAGCTCAACCAGCGGTTCTCGCACACCTCTTTGGCGAGCTGCCCGATGTCGATGGCGGCTTGGCGTTGGGCGTCCACGCTGAGCTCGAGGTTCGTCAGGGGATCCTGTGCGTGCGAGTCGCAGCCGTGCTGGGAGACGATGATCTCCGGTTCGAACGCGCGCACCAGTTGTGGCACGACAGCGTGGAAGGCCCGCAGCCACGCGCCGTCCCCGGTGCCGGGCGGCAGCGCTAGGTTCACGGCGGAACCGCGCGCGTCCGGGCCGCCGATCTCAGTGGCGACACCCGTGCCGGGGAACAGCGAGAGCCCGGTTTCGTGGACCGAGATGGTCAGCACCCGCGGGTCGTTCCAAAACATTCGTTCGACACCGTCGCCGTGGTGCGCATCGATGTCGATGTAGACGACGCGTTGCACGCCGGCGGCCAGCATCCGGTGGATGGCCATGGCCGCGTCGTTGTACACGCAGAAACCTGCGGCCCGGTCCGGCATGGCGTGGTGCATGCCGCCGGCGAAGTTCACGGCCCGCGGGGTTCGCTCGCTCAGAATCTGTTCGGCGGCGATCACCGATCCGCCGCCGATGCGTGCCGAGGCTTCGTGCAGCGCCGGAAAGATGGGGTCGTCTTCGGTGCCGAGACCGCGTTCCGGCAGCGACTCGAACTTGCCGGCCGAAGCGTCCTTGACCGCCTGAATGTAGCCGTCCTCGTGAACCCAGCCCAGCTGCTCGTCGGTGGCGACCTCGGGGACCTCCACACGCATTTGGGGCAGCGCAAACAGGCCGAGCTCCTCCGCCAGCCGCGCGGTCATGTCCAAACGTTTGGGAGCCATCGGATGGCTCTCGCTGAACTTGTAGGCCAGATAAGCTTCGTCCCACAACACTGTGGTCGGAATTTTCTGTTCGGGTTGTACCTTCATCACTGTTCAGACTACGCCGTTTCCGCCGCCGATAGGCACTGTTACATGCCGGAAGGTGGTTGAATTGGTGGTATGCCGCAGCGCGTACAAACTCCGCTTGGGCTCCGCCTGAAAAAGGACGCGAACCCGCTCAAGACCCTGCCCACCCGGGTCATGGCGATTCTCGGCGCCTCCCCCGCCCGCGGTGCCGTGCTGATCTTCATGCTCATCACCTTGTTCTTCGCGGTGCTGCTGACCCTGCCCTTCGCTTCTGCGGACGGCACCATCACGCCCTTCCACGACGCGTTGTTCGTGGCGACCTCGGCGGTGTCGGTGACCGGGCTGACCACTGTGAACACCGCGGAGCACTGGTCCTTCCTCGGCCAGATCGTGCTTTTCAGCGGTGTCCAAGTCGGCGGTCTGGGGATTCTGACCGTCGCCTCCCTGTTGACCATGAGCGTCAGCCGCCAGCTGGGGCTCCGGCAGAAACTCATCGCTCAGGAGGGCATGACCACCGGCCGCTTGGGCGAGACCGGCGCGCTGATCCGCATCGTGGTGCTCACCTCGCTCATCATCGAGGCGTCGATCATGGCGGCCCTGCTGCCGCGCTTCATCGCCTTGGAGAAGGACCTGTGGCTCGGGTTCTGGCACAGCCTGACCTATTCCATCTCGGCGTTCAACAACGCCGGCTTCGTCACCCACGTGAACGGTTTGGCCGACTTCGGTAACGACCCGTACATCGCCACCGTCATCTGCATCGGCGTCGTGATCGGCGCCCTCGGCTTCCCGGTGATCATGGTGCTGTTGAAATACCGTTGGGACCTGCGTCGCTGGAACCTGCACACCCGGCTGACCGTCGAGGTCACGCTGCTGCTCTTCATCATCGGCGCGATCGCCTACGCGGTCTTCGAGTGGTCCAATCCCGCGACCATGGGTGACAAGACGGTCGGCGAGAAGATCGGGCTGTCCCTGTTCGCCTCGGTATCCTCGCGTTCCTCCGGGTTCAACTTGGTGGACATCAACGAGCAGCTGCCGCACACACTGCTGCTGACCGACGCCCTGATGTTCGTCGGCGGCGGCGCCGCCTCGACCGCCGGCGGCATCAAGGTCACCACCTTTGCCGTGATCGTGTTGGCGATCGTGGCCGAGGCCCGGGGTGCCCAAGACGCGACCGCGCATAACCGCCGTTTGCCCCACGGCGTCATTCGGGTCGCCGTGGCCGTGACCGCGCTGGGCGCCACCATGGTGCTGGTCGGCACGCTTGCCCTGACCGCCATCAGCGGCGAATCGTTGCAGCGGCCGCTGTTCGAGGCGATCAGCGCGTTCGGCACCTGTGGCCTGTCGACAGGGTTTTCCGCGGAGCTTCCGCCCGCGGGCAAATATGTCCTCACGGCGCTGATGTTCTTCGGCCGTGTCGGTACCATTACTTTTGCGTCCGCCTTGGCCATGCGCCAACGCCGCACCATGTACCGCTACCCGGAAGAGAGGCCGATCATTGGCTGACAAAGAGTCCCGCAAACCCGTCCTGGTCATCGGGCTGGGTCGGTTCGGTCTGGCCGTCGCCGAGCAGCTCACCCGGCAGGGCAAGGAAGTCCTCGCCGTGGAGCGCGACCCGGAAATCGTGCAGCGCTGGTCCGGCAAGCTCACCTACGTGGTGGAAGCCAACGCCACCGACATCGAGGCGCTGCGGCAGCTTGGCGCGCAGGAGTTCGACACCGCCGTGGTCGGGGTGGGCACCTCCATCGAATCCTCGGTGCTCATCGCGGTGAATCTGGTGGACCTGGGGGTCAAGGACATCTGGGTCAAGGCCATCACCCCGGCCCACGGCAAGATCCTGCGCCGCATCGGCGCAAACCACATCATCTACCCGGAACACGACGCGGGTGTGCGGGCGGCTCATCTGGTCGGCGGACGCATGCTGGACTTCATCGAGTTCGACGACGACTTCGCCATCGTCAAGATGCACCCGCCAAAGGAAACCCAAGGGTTCACCCTCGCCGAATCGCAGGTCCGTTCCAAGTACGGCGTCACGGTGGTGGGAGTGAAGTCCCCGGGTGAGGACTTCACCTACGCCCAACCGGAGACCAAGGTGAGCAGCCGAGACGTGCTGATCGTCTCCGGGCACGTGGATCTGTTGGAACGGTTCGCGGCCCGACCATGAGACGCCGATACCGGTGGTGGCTCCTCGGCAGCGCTATCTTCCTCGTGGTTCTTGGGTTGGCCATCCCGACCCTCATCATGCCGCTGCTGTGGCCTGAACCAACCCCACAGCCGACCGATGAAACCGGACAGGAGCGTCTGACCTACCCGGACAGCGACGCGCCCATCCCGGTGGCCGAGCTTGACCAAGAGCAGCTCAACAGCATCATTCAGGTCGGTGCTCGAGGTGAAAGCCGGTCGGACTACTGCGCGGTGAAGGATCTCCGTTTCCGCTTGGGCAGCTTCGATGCGGCCGCCGGCTCCCGTTTCTCACAGCTGGTGGTCGTCAACGACTCCGACTCGATGTGCTTTCTCGCGCCCATTCCCGGCATCGGGATTCTGGGCTCGGAGGGTAGCCGGCTGAAGGCTGAGGTCACGCAGACCGAACGCGACCTGAACTATGAACCCGTGCCCTTGGAGCCACTGGAACTCGCACCGAAGAACACCGCCTGGGCTGACCTGAAATGGAGTGGCGCTCTCGCTGGGGCCGAGACGGATCACGCCACCGCGTTAGCGATTCAAGTCAGCCCGGACGCGGACGCCGCGCTGTTCATCCCGCCGGGCGAGAACGCGGGCTGGCACCCGCGCCTCACCCAGGGCGAGGCCTACGACTGGGGCGAGGACCCGT
>CAYZBX010000165.1:0-4165 GCA_964476735.1 uncultured Micrococcaceae bacterium | reverse complement strand
CATCGTGACCCACAACATGCAGCAGGCGGCCCGCGTCTCCGACAAGACCGCCTTCTTCAACATCGCCGGCGTCGGTAAGCCAGGCAAGCTGATCGAGTACGATCTGACTACCAACATCTTCAACAACCCGAAGGAAAAGTCCACCGAGGACTACGTTTCCGGTCGCTTCGGCTAAACCGACCCGACCAGCACCTTCGACAGGCCCGCGGCGCACGCCGCGGGCCTAGTGCATTTAAGCATCCACTTGCTTGTGTGCATTTGAAAACGCAGAGTCTTCAGCCGCTGCGGCTAGGGTGTGGTTTGCCCCATGTACACGACGAGGCCCCGGAAGAGTCTAGTACAGCGCTTCTAGCGGGCTGATGGCTAGGACTAGGACTGCGGCGATCGCCGCGCAGACCAGTGGTGTCAGGATCCAGTAGCCGGCGATGCGGCTGACCTCCTGCCAACGCACCGAGCCGAAGACCTGGTTGGTCCCGGCCCCCACGATGGCGGCCACCGAGGTGTGGGTGGAGGACGCAGGCAGGTGGAAGCCGATGGCGCCGAAGATCACGATGCCGGCGGAGGTGGTGGTGGCGACCATGGCACGCATGACGTCCACCGTCACGATGCGGTTGGCCAACGTGTGGGCGATCCGCCAAGCACCGATCAGCGTGCCGGCCGAGATCGCGGTGGCGGAAAGCAGCATGGTCCACAGCGGCACCTCGCCAGGGGCGATCGCCTCGATCGAGGTCAGCGCCAGCACCATCACGGCGGTGGATCGCTGCGCGTCCTGCACGCCGTGACCGAATGCGCCGGCGGCGGAAGCGACCGCCTGACCCATCCTTGAATAGTCACGGACGGAAGCCTGTGAGGCTCGCTGCGTGAGAATCTTCATCAGCTCCACGCCCGCCCAGGCGGCGATGAAGGCGAGGAAGGGGGAGAGCAGCAGCGGTGCGACGATGACCTGCAGGACTGCTGCCTCACCGTCCGGGTTGGGTTGTGGGGCGTCGACCAAGATCGTCGCCGCGGCCCCGGCCAACAGGGCGGCGACCAGTGCGTGCGTCGAGGAGGAGGGCATCCCCTTGCGCCAAGTGAACAGCCCCCAGAAGATCGCGGTGCAGGTGGCAACCAGCAACACGATCAGCGAGTGATCGCTGTGTGGCAGGAACAGGTTGAACTGTTTGATGAACACTGCTGCCAGCCCCGTGCCCAGGAGGGCGCCGAGGAAGTTGAAGCTGGCAGCCAACAGGAGCGCCGCCTTCGGCGTCAGTGCGCGGGTGCGCACGGCGAGGGCGATGTTGTTCGGGACGTCGTGTGCGCCGTTGATCACGGCGAAGATCGTGGCCGCGACGATGACGAGCATGAAGAGCAGGAATTCCACGGCGGGTTCTTTCGTCTGCCCTAGGATTCCTTGACCAACACCACACCGATGTGTATGGCGAGGGCCCGCATGTCCGAGACCGCGGCATCTAGGTAGTTCGCGATGTCCCACTGACGGATGTAGGTGTTCGGTTTGTACTCGGCGCTCAGATCGGCAATCCAAGCGCGGTGCGCACGGTCCGCGCGCTTGCACATCCGCAGGATTTGCAGCCAGTAGTCTTCCAAGTAGTTGAAGTCATCGAGCCGACCCATCGCCCCAATAGTCAGGTCGACCTGCCGGGTGAGGATCTCTAGTTGCTCGGTGGCTTGCCGCGGAAGGTACTTGGTGGAGGTGATCCGGACCATGTCCGCGGCGGCGACCACGTTCTCGGTGCATTCGTAGATGGATCGGGCGATCCGGTACATGTCTTCGCGGGGCAGGGTGGTGACGAACGCCGAACGCATGTGAGTCATCAGTGCGTAGAGCAGGTCCGCGGACTCGGACTCGGCCTTGGCGATGCCCTCGCTCAGCGACTCGTGTTCTCGGGGGTCCACACCCAGCATTTGCACCAGCTGAGTGACGGCCACTTTGAGCTGCTCTGCCATTTCGGTGAGTAGCTGCGGGCCTCGGGCGTCGGTGGAAAAGTAGAAAGTGCGCACGGGCTACTCGTATTCGCTGATCCCAAGGTCTGTGAGGAAGTTTTAGTGTGCCGGACCGGGAGCGCCTCTCGGCGGAAGGCCGCTCGAAGCGGCAATTATTTGGAGCCCGGGGCTACCGCGGCCCGGCACATCACTAGCTTATCAGCAGCCCCAACATAGCAATACCGAGAACTAACGCTGTAGCGAAGATTCCTTGAACAAAGGGTGCCAAGCCCACCCTTTTCAGCAACTCGAACCGCACGCCGCAGCCCAACCCAAACATGGCTGTCGCCAGCAAGAAGGTCTGCAGGATCTTGGCGACATCCAGCACCGGCTCCGGGACGATCCCGGTGGTGCGCAGCGCCATCATGGCCACGAAACCCAGGACGAACAGCGGTACCAGAGGCGGACGCTTCACGCCTGTGCTTGCCCCACGTGCGTGGTTGCGGCGCTGGATGATGCTCAGCACAGCCATCACTGGGGCCAGCATCACGACTCGTGCAAGCTTCACGATCACTGCGGTGGCCAGCGCGCCGGAACCGATCATGCCACTGACCGCCACCACTTGGGCGACCTCGTGGATGGAACCGCCGGCCACGATGCCGGCCTGTTCCTGCCCGAGGCCCAAGACGCCGGTCAGGGCCGGGATCAGCGGGATCATCAGGGTGCCGAAGATCACCACCAGCGCGATCGCGGTGACTACCTCTTCCTCTTCCGCATCGAGGACCCCGTCCGCCGCGGCAACGGCGGCGGCGCCGCAGATGCTGAAACCGGAGGCGATCAGCAACGACTGGGTCCGGGAGAGCTTGAGCAGCCGGCCGACGTAGTAGCTCAGCGTCAGCCCGATGACCACGATCGCCACCACCAGCAAGATGATGCCGGCCCCGAGGTTCAGCACGTCGTTCAGCGCGAGCTGCAGACCAAGCAGTACGATGCCCACTCGCAGTACCGGCTTGGCGGCAATCTGGATGCCGCGTTCCCAGCTTCCCGGTAGGCCTACGGTGTTACGAACGATGACACCCAAGACGATGGTGATCAGCAACGCGCTGACCGTGGGCAGCATGAGGTTGACGCTCAACCCGATGAGTGCGGCGAGGCCCGCGATCAGCAGTCCTGGTGCGGCAATCCGCCATTGCGGTGGCCGTGGTGTGGTCCGATCGTCGGTCGTCCGCGGCGTGGCGATGGAGGCTCTCATAGAACCAGAGTCACAGGTATCGGACCGGAACGGTAATCAGGCCTAGCGGGGGGCTGGTCGGTAGCGGCCTAGTCTAGGGTGCCTTGCCGCCAAGCGCGGGCGGCGTCGGCGAGCTCGTGGGCGGTACGGCGCAGCCGGTGGGATTGTTCGTAGAGGGCCGTCGCCTCCGCGGGGTCATCGTGCTCGCGGCGATCGGCGATGGCGTGCTGGCCAGCGGCAACCACCACGCAGAACGCGGCAGCGCGGTCCAGGGCGACATCCAGATCCTGCTGGAAGAGCCCGGAGAGGATCTCCTGCGAGACGGTTGTGATCTCCTTGGCGCCCGGTGGCTCGATCACCCCAGCGACCACTGCGGACACGTCCGCGTACGGTTTGCCCTCACGGAAGAAGCGGGCCAGTTCGGCGGGTTGCCGCGTCAGCGCGGTGTGCAGGACGTAGAGCCGCCACAGGGCGCCGGGCAGTGAGACGGCGGCGGCCGAGGACCACATTTGCGCCAGCAGCTCCACGCCGTGCTCCTGGGCGAGCGCCATGATGGCCTGACGCACGGACTGATCTTCTGCCGATTGCGAGGTGTCGATCAGCAACTGGGCGCTGACGTGGGCGGCCTCGGTGATCTCGGCCGGATCTTCCCCGCCGACCACGGCAGCAAAATCCACAGGTTCCATTGGTTTTGGCTTGTGATGCCGGAAGGGAACCTGCTGAGCGACCGCACGCGAGGAAAAAGTCATACCCACCAGTGTACGGGCAATGCCGCTGGGGCCGGCAGATCTGTGAGGAAAGGCACCGATATGGAGATTTAAGAATGATTCCGTCGTGGGTTATGCTTAACGACGGTTCACTATTCCGCTTTGACCAAGCGGTCTGGGGCTATGGGCCTTTAGCTCAGTTGGTAGAGCATCGGACTTTTAATCCGCAGGTCGTGGGTTCGATCCCCACAGGGCCCACACAAAGGAATACCCTCCGTTCAGCCCGTGTTTGAGCGCCACAAGCGTC
>CAYZBX010000164.1:0-4236 GCA_964476735.1 uncultured Micrococcaceae bacterium | reverse complement strand
TTGGGACTCGTCATAGCGCCAAAAGCTTGATGACCGAACCGTTGTTGGCAATCATCCGCTACTGATTCAAAGTCGCGGCCAACGTCGAACGCTGCTGAGGCATACTCCCAAGTATCGCCACTAGGTTCCAAGCCCCTGCTTCTCAAGTAAGCAGCCAGCACGGTGCCACTTGTCACCTTATTCGAATGGAAATGAGCCTTGACCGGTTGGAGCTTTCGCAAGAGCTCCTCCTGCTCGACGAATCTCATCGCACTCCCAATAGATGATCAAAAAGTTCTGCACGCGCTCCATCTTCTAAGTCTGGCGGGAAAGACTCTGGAGCCAATTGATACGCAATCGCCGTCATCGCTGCGAGGACTGCCTCTGGAAAATGCTTCCGTTGCGGAGAAGGAAAGTCTTCGGTAACAGACCAATAGCGAATACCCTTGAGGAAAAACCTGTGCACATTCTGATCGTCGATTCCGATCGCATAGCCTCGTAATTTGAGTTCATGCAGGAGTTCTCTCTTGTCTAAGCCCAGGTTCTGCAACTCATCGACACGATTGGCCAAGCTCGGCGCTACTTCGTTTTCCTCCAACTCAACAATGGCTAAGTGGAGGTTCTCCGCTGATCCAGGGTCCAGCTGTTCAAGGGCGCCGATCTTGATTCTGTTGCCGCTTCCAGCAGGAATGGTCTTGGTTTCTAGCGATGCCCTCGGCCCGGTAAAATCATGGAGTCTGCGGCTAGCGCCCTGCCAAGTAGCGAATCCACGATCTGGTCCGCCCGTTTCAACCAAGAGTCGCAAGATTTCCAACTCTCCCGTCAGGCCCAAGGCGTTCTCACGATTCAGACCTTGTTGCCCTTTAACAAGCAGCCGACGCCAATCGTTGATGACTTTTTCTAGAAGCACCATCGGATCGAGTGTAGATTCTCGCAGTCGACCCAAATAATCCTCACACAGAATCCTGAAGACCTTGTTCAAGGCTTTTTCTCTGACTTGGATGTTGGCGAAAGGCAGATCACTTTGCCCTCCAAGACCGGTGAACGTTTCCCCTCGCACCAGAATCGCGTGACCTGCGTCGACTTTGGCATCGTCCAACTTGGTCACTGGCACAAGCAGATGTCTTAGATCCTCACTGTCCAAACCAACCAGAATCGGTCGGCCGTAGACGTGTTCGCCTGTCTCTATGGATCGAAAATCTTCATCCGAGGAGACGCTTCTGAGAGCTGCTACCGAGAACTTTCCTTCTAGATCAAAATCATCACGCATGGAGCTTAGTCTTCGTCCTCGTCAAATCGTTCGCCCGGTGCGGGTTCTGCGCTGATCTCCCAATCAGAACGTACTGATACAAAGTCACCGTCGTTTGCTTCTGTCACCTTGGGGAATACGAGACCTAGACCGACCAGATGCTCTTCCGATTTCAGCGGCTTGCGAGACCCCTTAGGTGTCCTGTGAAGAGGAATCGAGTTCTTGCTGATTGGATAGATGACCAGCAAGCCGTTGCCCTGCGCGTTTTCTTCCCTGAGCTTCTTGATTTCTTGTCGTGCGTTTCCTCCGA
The DNA here is from genome assembly GCA_964476735.1 of uncultured Micrococcaceae bacterium. Taxonomy (GTDB): domain Bacteria; phylum Actinomycetota; class Actinomycetes; order Actinomycetales; family Micrococcaceae; genus Micrococcoides. The sequence continues at coordinate 2,698 of CAYZBX010000164.1, read as the reverse complement.
GGCCAGTGGCATCGACTTGTGGAAGATCAAGGAGCAGATCACGTGCGGACATCAACGCCTTGATGTAAAGATCATCGCTGCCATCTGCAGTGTCGAGTCTGGCACGGTTAATCGTATTCAGAGGGGATTCGAGGCCAAGGTCTAGAGTTCCTAGATCGAGTGGTCGACCCTCGAATGTGCGGTTGGCTTTACCGTTGACGACCACGACATTCCATTTTCTGTCGGGAGCCACTGTGTCAATCCACTCGGTCATTTTGTCTCGATTGACCAATTCCCCGCGTTCCACAAAATCGTAACCGTTCAGGAAGTGTGAAATCTCAGAACTTGCTACATCAGTGAAGACGTAGTTTCCGGATTCCGGACGAGCTGGTTCATCATATTTGCGCTGAAGATCCTTCAGGAAAGTTTTGGTCCAATGAATATTGCTTTGTTGCACCTCTGCTCGTGCGTTAAAGAAAATCGTTTGCTTTGTCTGTCCAGATAATCCAACCCGGGCGACCTTCTGGTGGAACAGACGGTTCTTAGCTGTGATGTTGAGGCGACCTGGATGTTGACGAATCTTAATTCCAACCGCTTCCGGATCAACACCGCTGTCGGTGACCGATTCAATCTCATCCCGGAGTTCCTCTTCGACCATCGCCAAGAATTGATAGTCCTGAATAAGTCCGGCTTGTGTCCAGACTCGTGGAAGGTCCTCGTATCCAGTGCGGAATCCGAACCATCGTCCCATCTGGAGCAGCGTGTCGTAATCGCTACTTGTCCTGATGAAGTACGAAACGACCAGACCTTCGAGTGTGAGTCCACGCGAAAGCGTACCGCCGCCAACGGCAATGACGGTTTGAGGGACAACATTGCCCTCCGCATCTCGTTCGTCGTAGTTGACTCGCTGGGCATTCTTCGACCCGTTGTCGACGACGACTTGGGTCTCACTCAGAACATCTGGTAGCCGAGCCGCGACTTCTTCCCAGCTCGGCATAGAAACCGTTCTGACTTCTTTGACCCGATCCTTCTCCGCAGCGAATTGCTGTTGAAAATCCTCAAAGTCCCCACGTTCAATGTCTTGGGCGAATTGAGTGACGAGCTCCTGAATTCGGTCTTGAATGACAAAGTGCGGATCAGAATAGTGCGTGATGTGAACCAACATCGACGAATGCTTGTTGACTTGACCCCGCGCTTTACGAATAGCTGTGGCTAGGATAAACCAACGCACCGCATCCCGGAGACTTTCTGGAACGTCAAAGTCGAACTCTAGTCGTTCCTTGGCAGACGGTCTCATCGACTCAGCATCTTCGTCGGGAACAATGCGAGTCATGTCCAAGCCGTCGTCGGGAGTTTCGGCATCGTCAGGAGACGTTTTCCCGAACACTCGCTCGGCACCGAAGTACGCCTCTGGTCGGGGGAGGCTGAGAACGAAGTGCGAAGGGAAAAGTTGTTGTGTGTTGTCGGGATCCATGAAAACGTTGGCGAACGGAGTCGCGGTGTATCCCACGTAGGTGCCAACCGAAACAATTCCCCAGATTTCTTGGAGAAGACGGTTAATCGTCGAGACCTCTCCGACGTCTTCCTTGTTATTCGGAGTTGCTTGGTCGGCTTCGTCATCAATGATGAGAATTGGTGTCCGTTGAAGATGGTGTTCACTGGTGTTGTTGAGCCAACGCTTAACGTTTGCTAGGCGAGAACTGTTCTTCTTCACTACGGCAAAAATGGGCAGGTTCTGCTCAAACAACGAGTTTGCATTACGCAGTCGTTCAAAGTCAGTTTCCTCAGTCGTCAATGCGTGCAGTGTATCTTTCTCTGCATACACTCCCAGATCGTCATCCAATCGGCGCTGCGTCTGAGAACGCAAGTTGTTGTGAATACCGGCAAGAACCAATACGAATTTATAGCCTTGGTCGAACGCTTTGGCGATCACAGATGCATAGTTCGCGGTCTTGCCTGACTGAACGAAGCCAACCACGAGCCCCTTTTTCTTCAGCTCGGCCACCTTGGGGTTGGCGAGCTGCCGCATGACATCGTCCGAAGCCTCGTCAATTCCCGCCGTGATTTCCTCACCCATTGAATTAACCATCTTGTTTCGAAGACGAGGCCAGATTTTCTGTTTTCCAAGGCCTGGGTGATACCACTGGGCATCGGCTGCGTCGCTAGCAACGATGTCTCTTGTTGCGCCTTTTACAGCCCGAAGGATGTTAACCTCATCAACTTCATCGAGAATCTGTTTGAATGCTTCTTCCAGCGCCTGCTCATGCTTACTGAGGGTTTGTTCGTCGAAGTCTGCCCAAATAAAGTCCTGCGCTTCACGGTAAGAATCCTTTAGATCAAGCAAGGCAACATCGACTACTTGACTGTGCTGCACTAAACGTTGCTTGTACTGCTGAACTCTGTCAGTGGGGCTCATTACGCTACCTCTCTGCGCGAAATCTAACGCATTCCTACCTCAAAGTTATCTGTACTCTACTTGATGGATGCATAATCGCCCGTTCGTGAAGCAGCTCAAATCCAGTCTTCGTAAGTGATCGGTTACATCAGCGAACCAGTTGTAGCGTCCCCCTTTTCTTCAGTAAGTTTTGAGATCCTCAATGATTAGTTCGCTAGACGCCTAAGCTCGTGAGTGTTCTCCGAACCTTGAATAACCCCGATTGGGCGGAGTGCGATATTCTAGAGAGCTGGCGGCCGAGGCCGCCGATGATGACTTTGACTG
>CAYZBX010000163.1:0-4298 GCA_964476735.1 uncultured Micrococcaceae bacterium | reverse complement strand
CGAGGAGGGGTAGACGGCCTTGCCGCCGGGCACGTCCAGCCCGACCCGATCCACCGGGAGCCAGCGATGAACCACCTCGGCGCCGACCGCCAACTCCACGGTGGAGTCGGCCGGCCGCTGCGCGGCGTGCACGATGCGGGCGCGACGGATCGCCTCCACCAGGGCGGCCCGCACCTGCGGGTCCAGATTCTCCAGCGCCTCGGCGATCACCTCGGCGGGCACCTGGAGTGCGGCGGGGCGGACGCCGTCGAACTTCTCCGCGAGTTCAAGCAGTGCCGATTCACCGTGCTCCTTGACCTGCGCCAGAATGGGCTGGACGATTTCCACGGCCTCGGAAACATCCATCAGGGCCCGGGGCATCACGGCGGCAGGGTCAAAATCTTGGGCACGCAAATCGGTGATTTTCAGCATGTTTGTATCTTAGCGAAGGTTATTCACAGCTAGCGCCACTACGCTGGAATGCGATGATGACTTTGGCTCTTAATGACACGTTATTAACGCCGCCGCTGCTGGCCGCCCAGCCGCAGCCCACCCCCACCGACCTCGGTGAGGTGACCGAGAAGGTCACCGAGGAGGTCGGCCGGACCGTGTACGGGGCCGGGCCGCTGCTGGGCACCTTCTTGGCGGTCGGCATCGCGGTGCTGGTGGCCGCCGCCGTCACGCTGATCCTTGCGTTGATCCTGAAGCAGGTCTTCAAGAAGTCCGCGCAGACCTTGGAGGCGGCCAAACGGATGCGCACCCCGCTGTTCTTGGCGGCGCTGTTCATGACGGGCAAGATCACCTTGGACCAGATCCCGATCGACGGCTTCAACCTGATGTCTCTGGTCCAGTGGGCGCTGCTGTTCGCCGGGCTCGGCTGCATCGGTTGGCTGCTGGTGAACGCGGTGCGCACCGGGGAGACCGCCATCCTGGCCAAGTACGAGGGCGCCTCCGTGACCGACCGGCGGGCCCGGAAGATCCAAACCCAGACGGTGCTGATCCGGCGCATCCTGATCGTCGCCATCGTGGTGCTGCTGCTGGCGATCGGGCTGCTGACCATCCCGGCGGTCCGGGCCGTCGGCGCCGGGCTGATGGCCTCCGCCGGCATCCTGTCCGTCATCGCCGGTCTGGCGGTGCAGTCCTCGCTGGCGAACGTGTTCGCCGGCCTGCAGATCGTCTTCACGGACGCGATCCGGGTGGGCGACGTGGTGCAGGTGGAGGAGTACTTCGGCACCGTAGAGGACATCACCCTGACCTACGTGGTGGTCAAGATCTGGGATGAGCGCCGGGTGATCTACCCGTCCACCTTCTTCACCACGAACTCGTTCGAGAACTACACCCGGACCGGGGCCTCGGCGACCGGCACGGTGGAGTTTGAGATGGACTGGTCCGCGCCGGTGGACCAGATGCGCGCCCGGCTGACCCAGCTGCTGGAATCCACCGAGCTGTGGGACGGTCGGGAGAAGTCCATCCAGGTCACCGAGGCGCTGGGTGGGATGATCAAGGTGCGCATCGTGGTTTCCGCGGCGAACACCGGTAACCTGTGGGACCTGCGCTCGCTGGTGCGCGAAGACATGATCAACTTCCTGCGCAGCGAACACCCGCAGTCGATCTTCCGCCAGCGCTTCACCTCGGAACCGGGCACCGAAGACGAGCCCTTCGGCCAACCCGGCGATCAGCAGCGCGCCGCTACCGAGGCCGCCCCGCAGGCCCAGCCGGACGCGCAGACCAGCCGATTGCAGACGCTGGATGACATCTTTGCCGAGGGCACCCCGGCGCGCGGCTCGCTGCCGCGGATCGCCCGGCAGATCCAAGAGCGCGAGGAACGGGAGTCCAGCACCTCGCCGGTGCCGCTGACCACCTCGTCACCGGATTCGGCCATGTTCACCGGCTCGATCACCGCGCTGGAGCGGGGGCTGGACTATCTTGGCCCGGGCGAGGAAGCTTATAAGGAACGGCAAGAGCGCATCGGCGACGATGACGATGCCGAACAGAACAGCGACGCTGAGGACGAGCCGAAGGAGAAAGCCCGGCGTGACTAAGAAGTGGAATAGGCAGCACCCTCATGCGGCCAGCACCGGTGAGCGGCAGTGGTCCGTGCTGGAGGCAAACCTGTACACCGAGGACCTAGACCAGTTGGCGCTGGCCGCCGATGAGTGGACCGGGTTCATGCAGCCGCTGCGCGAGGACTTGGGCGACTACCCGTTCAACGGGTTCATCACCGGGGACCTGCTGGTGGAGCTGGGCCGCAGCGTGGACCTGAACGGCACGCCGATGTTCACGGTGCTGTTCTTCGCCAGCGCCCCGAGCGCCGAAGACAAGCTGGCCCAAGGCGCCGACGCGCTCGTGGATCACCTGCGGGTGGCCGGGGCCAGCGTGACCAAGATCCGTTGGGAGACCCCCGAGCCGCGCGGCTAGCCGGCAACGCCTAGGAGCGCTCCAGCAGGTAGGCGGCCATCGCCCCGACCATCTGGGCGGTGATCCGCAGCCCCATGGCGGACTCCGTCTCCACCCCGTACAGGCCGGTGGCGATCGATTCGGCGGTGGCCGAATCCGGCCGGGCGGCGTCCGCGAGCTCGATGCCGGACTGCCGCAGGTAGCGGCGGAACTGGTCCAACCGGGCGTGCCGGTGCTCCATGTAGGCCTCCGCGGCCGCGCTGAGATCGGGCAGCAGCTCCCCATGCGCCGGCAGCACCTGAATGGGTTCCTGACCGCCGAGGGAGATCAACTGGTCCAGGGTGGCGAAATAGTCCAGCAGGGACCCGTCCGGGTAGTCGATCATGGTCGTGCCCCGCCCCAAGATGGTGTCCCCGGTCAGGATGGAGCCGTTCTCCCCGTCGCCGGCCAGCAGGAAACACGCCGAGTCGGAGGTGTGCCCCGGGGTGTGCAGCACGGTGACGACGGTGTCGGCGATCAGCAGCCGCTCATCGGCCTCCAGCGGCGCGGCGTCAACGCACAGCTCGGGGCGGAAGGCCCGCACCGGAGCGCCGGTCAGTTCCGCCAGCTGGGCGGCGGAGCCGGCGTGGTCCGCGTGGTGGTGGGTCAACAGGATCAGCTCGACCGGGCGCCCGTCGGCCGCGGCCAGCAGGGCCTGCAGGTGCTCTGGGTGGTCGCCGGGCCCGGGGTCCACGATCGCCACCGTCTGGGAGCTGGGCGCCGCGATCAGGTAGCTGTTGGTGCCCTCCAGCGTCATCATCGACGGGTTCGGGCAACGAATAACCTCGGTCATCAGTGTTCGGGGCATAGATTGCATCCTACTCCTATAGCATGGGAGGCATGGAACCCGTGATCCCTCGCGTCTTGCTCTCGTCAACTCATCGCAGTGCCGCCAGTGCGCCGGAATACGAGCAAACGATCAGCGAGTTGAACGGGAACCTCAGCAAAGCTTTGAACCGGGCCGGGGCCGAGGTGGAACAGCTCGACTCCGGGCTGTCCTACGTGCCGAAGCTCGACGACATCGACGGGGTCCTGCTGGCCGGGGACGCCGACGTGGACCCCTCCGTGTACGCCACCGACTGGTCCGAGGAGCAGGAGCGGCGCCGCCGGCGGGAACTGCGGCACACCAACGCCGACGCCGACGCGGTGGAGATCGCCCTCATCAAGGAGGCCCTGGCCGCGAAGATCCCGGTGCTGGGCGTGGGCCGCGGCATGCAGATCCTGAATGTGGCCCTAGGCGGCACGCTGCTGCCGCTAGAGGACCTGCCCTACAGCGGATCGGTGTCCGCGGCCGGGCTGCGCCCGGGCCGGGTGACCGAGCGGATCTGCCGGCCGCTCACCGACAACGACGGCGCCAGTGTGTACGAGCATGCGCACCCGGTGATCGGGGATCCGGACCAGATCCGGGTGATCGGCGGCACCACGCTCTCCGCCGCGCTGGACAACTCCGGCTCGGCCGTCGGCATCATCACCACCGCCCGGATGGCGGTCAAGAACATTGGCCCGGGACTGCGGGTCTCGGCGACCACCACCGACGGCCACATCGAGGCGCTGGAGCGGGACCGCACAGCCTTCGACGTGCCGCTGGTGGCCAAGGCCGGCTGGATCCTCGCGGTGAACTGGCACCCGGAGGAGCCGCGCACCCCGATGGGCCAGGTGCACGCGCTGATCGACGCCTTCATGGCGCCGGCGCGGATGAGCGCCAAACGGCGGAGCGGACGATGACCGAGGCGCGGCATACCGCCCACGAGCAGGAGCCGCACGGCGAGGCCGAGTACGCGGCCAAGCTGAACAAGCTGCGCGCCGGCGTGCTGGGCGCCAACGACGGCATCGTCTCCGTCGCGGCCACCCTCGTCGGCGTCGCCGGGGCTACCGCCAACACG
>CAYZBX010000162.1:0-4482 GCA_964476735.1 uncultured Micrococcaceae bacterium | reverse complement strand
CCTTATTAAAGATCGTGGAGGAACCACCGCCGCACCTGAAGTTCATCTTTGCCACCACGGAGCCGGACAAGGTGATCGGCACCATCCGCTCCCGTACCCACCACTACCCGTTCCGCTTGGTCCCACCGGAGACGCTGCACCAATACCTCGAGCAGCTCACCGCTCAAGAGCAGATGCAGGCCGAACCGGGAGTGCTGTCCCTCGTCATTCGCGCCGGTGGCGGTTCGGTGCGGGACACACTGTCGGTACTCGACCAGTTGATCGCCGGCTCCGCCGGGCAAAGCCTCGACTACGACCGTGCCGTGGATCTGCTCGGTTTCACCCACGCGGCCCTGCTGGACGACGTCGTCGACGCGCTGGCCGCGCAGGACGCGTCGACCCTGTTTCGGATGGTCGACCACGTGGTGCAGGTGGGCCAGGATCCCCGCCGCTTCGTCGAGGACCTGTTGGAGCGGTTCCGCGACCTGATCATCATTCGCGCGGTCCCGGAGAACCCCGGCCAAGTGCTTCGGGGCATCCCCCAAGACGTTCTCTCCCGCATGGAGGTCCAGGCCCACAACCTCGGCCCGGCGCAATTGTCGCTGGCTGCCGACATCACCAACGACGCCCTGTCCGCGATGGTCGGGGCGACCTCGCCACGGCTGCAGCTGGAGCTGCTCATGGCCCGGCTCATGCTGCCCGCCGCCGAGCTCACCCAACAATCCCTCGCCGCCCGTCTCGACCGCATCGAAGCACACCTGGCCGGACACGCCGGCGGTGAGTTCACCGCCGCTGCGCCCGCGACCCCCGCTGTCAGCGACGCCGGGGATGCGCAACAACCAGCGGCGTCCGGGGAAGCACCGCGCAGCGCCGCCGAGGTCCGAGCCATGCTGGCGAAGAAAAAGCAGGACGCCGAACCGGCGGAAACCACCAAGGAACCCGAACGGACCGTCCCGGCCGTCAAACCAACTGAAACCGCCGAAGCGAAGCCGGCGGCTCAACCCCCGGCCGAGCAGCCGAAGGCAGCTCCGCCGACGCCGGAACCGTCCCCGGCAGAGCAGTCGCGGCCCGCCGCTCCCCAGCCGAAGCCCGCGCCGGATGCCCCCGCACCACAGGCGGTCACCAGAGAAGTTCACTCCGCCGAAGCCGCCGCCGAGCCCCCGGCCGCCACTCAACCAGCCCCGGCCCAAGCGCCCGCTCAGGCTCCGCAAAGCGGCGCCACGCCCGGCAACTTGGTGGAGAAGGCACGCCGCCTCTGGCCGGAGATCATCCAAGACATGGCCCAACGTTCACGGATCCTGTGGATGGTGGCCAAAGATCACACCTCCGTCGCCGGCTTCGATGGCAAGCACCTCGTCGTCAACTTCGCCAACGACGGTGCGCGCAACACCTTCGCCGCACGCGGTGGCGAGCAGGCCCTGATCGAGTTGGCCTCCCAGCACCTTGGTGCGCAGTGCACGGTGGACCTGATCAGCGGTGGCGGTGACATCCCCGGCCCAAAAGCCCCTGAGACCCCGCCCCAGAGCCGACCCATGCCCGCCACCGGCGCGCGCCCCCAGCCACGCGCCGCCCAGCAGCCCCCGGGGCTGGGCCCCGAACCGGACTGGTCCAAACCCGAGCCACCGGTCTCTTGGGAGCCGGACCCCGCGCCGGAGCCGAGCCCGGCGCCACCTGTGTCCACCGTCGACGAGCCGGACGTCCAGGACGCACCCGGGGACTTCGGGGACGGCGCCGGGGACATCGCGGTTGAGCCCCAAGCTAATCAACCCGCCCACGCTGCCCCGGCCCCGAGCCCGGCTCAGGTCGACCCCGCAAGCATCCCGGTGCCGTCCTTCGCCCGCAAGACCGGTGCGGCGGCACCCGCCGCACGCGCGGCGGAGCAGCCCGTGGAACCGGTGGCCGCGACGCCGCCAACCCCGGAGCCCGAGGCGCCCACTGACCCGTACGCCGACGTTCCCTATCCGGCGGAACCTTACCCTGCGGATCCTTACCCTGCCGAGTACGCTACCGACGTTCCGGCGGCGGAAGACCCCTACCCCGCCGCTGCCCCGGCCGCCGAGTCGGAAGGCCCGCCGGTGGTGCCGGCGTTCCTGCGGACGACTGCCGCTGAAGCGCAGGAGTCGTCCCCGGCCGAGCCGAACGCGGCCGCAGCCGACTACGCCGCACCCAAACCCATTTCCCGCTGGCAGCAGATGATGGCGGCCCAGCAGGCCCAGGAACGGGCCGCCGAGCCGGAGCCAGCTGCCGAGCCGCAGGCCTACGTTGAGGACATCCCCAGCGACGACGACGAGGAGATCGAGGCGTCCGCCACGCACGGTCGGGCAGCGTTGGAGAAGGTGCTCGGCGCCCGGCTGATCGAGGAGCGGCGGCCGGGTCAAGACCCGATGCCCCGCTGAGAAGTAGACCAGGAAGGTAGAAAACCACCGTGTATGAAGGTGCCGTCCAAGACCTGATCGATGAGTTGGGTCGGCTGCCGGGCATCGGCCCTAAGTCCGCTCAGCGCATCGCGTTCCACATCCTCGAAGCCGACGAGCAAGACATGCGTGCGCTGGCCCAGGCCATCATCACCGTGAAGGAAAAGGTGAGGTTCTGCCAGATCTGCTTCAACGTCTCCGAGGAGGACACCTGCAACATCTGCCGGGACCCCAAGCGGGACGATTCGCTGCTGTGTGTGGTGGAGGAGTCCAAGGACGTGCTGGCCATCGAACGCACCCGCAGCTTCCGCGGTCGCTACCACGTGCTCGGCGGCTCGATTAACCCGATCGCGGGCATCGGACCGGACGAACTGCACATCCGTGAGCTGCTGACCCGGTTGTCTGATCAGCAGATCGAGGAGATCATTCTCGCCACCGACCCGAACCTAGAAGGCGAAGCCACCGCGACCTACCTTGCGCGGATCCTGCAGGCGGTCGGAATCAAGATCACCCGCCTAGCCTCCGGCCTACCCGTCGGTGGCGACCTCGAATACGCGGACGAGGTCACCCTTGGCCGGGCGTTCGAGGGCCGCCGCAGCGTGTAACGCTTTCACAACGGGTTAACGCCGGCAACGTTCTGGCGCGTAAACTAGAGAAGCTGAGAATTCTTTCTAGGAAAGTGAACCACTCCCCACTATGAGCCTCATTGTGCAAAAATATGGCGGTTCTTCCGTAGCTGACGCCGCCGGTATTCAGCGCGTGGCAAAACGCATCGTGGAGACCCAACGCCAAGGCCACCAAGTGGTCGTGGTCGTTTCCGCCATGGGTGACACCACCGACGAGCTGCTCGACCTCGCCGCGGAGATCAATGAGAACCCGCCGGCCCGCGAGATGGACATCCTGCTCTCCGCCGGCGAACGCATCTCCATGGCGCTGCTGGCCATGGGCATCGCCGCCGAGGGCTCCCACGCGCAGTCCTTCACCGGGTCTCAGGCCGGCATGTTCACCGACTCGTTCCACGGCTCCGCCCGCATCATCGAGGTCTCCCCGCACCGCATCCAGGAGGTCATCGACCGCGGCGACGTGGCGATCGTCGCAGGCTTCCAAGGCATGAGTCCGGAGTCCAAGGACATCACCACCATGGGCCGCGGCGGTTCCGACACCACCGCGGTCGCGCTTGCCGCCGCGCTGAACGCCGACGTGTGCGAGATCTACACCGACGTTGACGGCGTCTTCACCGCGGATCCGCGGGTAGCCCCGGCAGCCCAGAAGATCGACCGGATCTCCTCCGAGGAGATGCTGGAGCTGGCGGCCTCCGGCACCAAGATTCTGCACCTTCGCTGCGTCGAGTACGCCCGCCGCTTCGGCGTGCCGATCCACGTCCGGTCCTCCTTCAGCCACAACGAGGGGACCTGGATCATCCCTGACCCTGACGACAAAATCACCATCCCAGAGGGAGAACCCTTGGAACAGCCCATCATTTCCGGCGTTGCCCACGACCGCTCCGAAGCCAAGGTCACCGTGGTCGGTGTCCCGGACATCCCCGGCAAGGCCGCCGAAATCTTCACCGTCTTGGCCAACTCGAACGCCAACGTGGACATGATCGTGCAGAACGTCTCCCGCGCCGGCTCCGAACACACCGACATCTCCTTCACCGTGCCAGAGCTGGAAGGCAAGGCCGCCTTGGAGGCGCTGAAGGGTGAGCAGGAGAAGATCGGCTTCGAGGACATCGGGTACAACGAGCATGTCGGCAAGCTGTCCCTGATCGGCGCCGGCAGGCGCTCGAACCCCGGCGTCTCCGCCAAGTTCTTCAACGCCCTGCACGAGGCCGGCGTAAACATCGACCTGATCTCCACCTCGGAGATCCGCATCTCCGTGGTGACCAACGCGGACCTGCTCGATCAGGCCGTCCGCGCCGTGCACAGCGCGTTCGACCTCGACGCCGAGGAAGAAGCCGTGGTCTACGGCGGCACCGGGCGCTAACCCGCCAGCCGACCGCCCAAGCGAACGAGCGGGGCCGACCTCACGCCCGTGAGGTCGGCCCCGCTGTTCTCTATTGGGTTCAGGGCTACTCGGCCGGGGCGAGCAC
>CAYZBX010000161.1:0-4494 GCA_964476735.1 uncultured Micrococcaceae bacterium | reverse complement strand
CCCACTTGCCCGGCTCCAGGTCCTTGTAGCGGGTGAAGAAGTGCTCGATCTCCTTGATCAGGAACTCGTCCACGTCGGACAGCTCCTTGATGTAGTCGAAGCGCGGATCCGCGGAGACGCACAGCACCTTGGCGTCGCCGCCGCCGTCGTCGGTCATGTTGAACACGCCGATCGGGCGGGCCTCCACAATGGTGGTCGGCAGCAGGTCAACGTCCGGGATCCAGACCAGCGCGTCCAGCGGGTCGCCGTCCTCGCCCAGGGTGTCCTCGAAGTACCCGTAGTGGGTGGGGTACTGCATGGAGGTGAACAGGACGCGGTCCAGACGCAGGCGGCCGGTCTCCTCGTCGATCTCATACTTCACGCGGGAACCGGACGGGATCTCGATCGTGACGTCGTGCTGCATGTGGACTCCTTCTTCGGATGTGTGGTCGGTGCAGTTTTCCTCCCACCAGCTTAGCGAGGCGGCGGGTGCTTTACCGCATCCTGTCGGTAGCATGTCAGTGACGAAAGGGGTGTGTGGGACGTGGACGATGAGGCGGCGCTGCGCCGGCGGCGCAAGACCTTCCTGCGCTGGTTCGGCATCGTGTGGCTGATCGCGCTGCTGATCCTGCCCGCCTACTGGTTCCGCGACGAGATCTTGGGCCGCTCCGAGCTGGGCCCGGAGCACATCGGCGTGCAGCGGGAGGCCGACGCCGAACCGGCGCCCGACATCGGGCCCACGGCCGCGCCGGCGACGCCGGTCAAGCGGGCCGACGGCGCGGCGACAGCCACCGATCGGCAGCCGGCCACGCAGACCAAACCGGGCGCCGCCGCCCTGCTGGCGGCCGAGGGCTCGCTCGCGGGCCAGGCGAAGAGCCTGGGCCAGCCGCGCAAGACTCTGACCGCGGCCGACCGGAAGCTGGCCGGAAAACTCGAGCGGGCGATCGACGGCGGGGTGGGCGTGACCCACCTGGTGGTCAACGACGCGCAGACCGGCGAGACGATCTTCAACTACCAGGACGGGGCCGTCACGCCGGCCTCGCTGCTGAAGGTGATGACCAGCCTGTACGCACTGGAGGCGCTGGGGCCGGAGCACCGGTTCAGCACCACAACGACGCTGACCGGTGCGGACACCCTCGACGGGGCCGCGCCGCTGCTGACCGTGACGCTGGTGGGGGACGGGGACGCGAATCTCGACGACGCCGCGATCGAGGCGTTGGCGGCCGACACCGCCCGGGCGCTCGCCGAGGAGCTGGACGAACGGGACCTAGTCGCCGCGCCGCGCCTGCAGCTGCGCATCGACGACAGCGCGTTCAGCGGGGACGGCCGCAACTCGAACTGGAACCCGCAGATCTACGCCGGCGGCAACATGACCACCATCCGCCCCGCGGCGATGTACGGCGGACGGGAACGGCCCGGCACCAAGTCCGAGCGGACCGACCGCGACCCGAACCACGTCGTCGCCGAACGCTTCCACCGGGCGCTGAACAAGCGGCTGACCGGCGACCAGTCGCCGGTGCGGCTGCAAGCCCTGCCGGCCGGGGAACAGCTCGTCGCCAAGAGCCCCAAGGGGGCCACCGAACTGGCCCGGCACCGCTCGCAACCGCTGGCCGAGTACCTCAAGCCGGCCCTGCTGCACTCGGACAACCAGCTGATCGAAACCACCATGCGCGCCGCCCTCGTGAGTCAGGGGCTGCGGGCGGACCAGGCGACCGTTGCTCGCGAGCTGCAACGCTACGTCCGCGGCTACGCCACCGACGAGAGCGCCGAGCAGGTGCAGCTGGCCGACGCCAGCGGGCTCGCCGCCGTCCAGAACACCGTCCCGCCCAGCGTGCTGGCCCGGGCGCTGACCGCGGTGCAGCACGCCGCCGCAGATCCGGCCAACCCGCGCCACGACGTCGCCGCGGCGCTGCTGGCGGGCCTGCCCGAACCCGGCGCCTCCGGAACCTTGGCGGACCGGTTCACCGGGGCCGAGGCGAAGGGTAAGCTGCGCGCCAAGACCGGCTCGCTGCTGCACGCGGCCACGCTGGCCGGCGTGGTCGACGGCGCCGAGGGCGGCTACGTCTTCTCCATCACCATCGACAACGCGCTCGGTCACGCACCCGCCGCCCGGGACAAGGTGGACCGCATCATCGAACAGCTGTGGTGAGTCTCGCTGGCAGAAAAACCCCTGCACACGGCGCGGGCCGATGTGATCTGATGAAACCATGAACACTGCAGCCCCCTCGCTCATCAACTGGTCGCTGGCCGAAAAGACCGCCATCACGGTGGTCGGCGCCGGCCCGAAGCTGGACCGCGCCGAGATTGCCCGTGAAGTCGGCGTCATCCGGCAGGCCGCCGAGCAGGCCGTTGGCCACGTGCAGCACATCACCGGGCTCGACGTGTCCGACAGGCTGCAAGACTCACCCACCCTCGTCGCCGACCGCGGGACCTGGATCAAGGCCAACATCGAGGGCTTCCAGAACTTGCTGAGTCCGGTGCTGGCTAACGTGGTGGCGGCCAAACCGGAGTCCTTCACGCAGACCAACCTGGCCCTCGGTGGGGCGGGCAGCGCCGTGGAAATGGGCATGATCTTGGCGTTCCTCGGCGACAAGGTGCTCGGCCAGTTCGAGCCGTTCTGCGGCCTGCACGGTGGCCCGGAGGGCGGGCGCTTGGTGCTGGTGGCCCCGAACATCGTCAAGGTCCGCGAGGAGTTGAACGTGGACGCCGGCGACTTCGCCATGTGGGTCTGCCTGCACGAACAGACCCACCGGGTGCAATTCGCCGCCGCCCCGTGGCTGCGCGACCACATGGTCACCCTCATCCGGGGGCTGAGCGATTCGCTGTTCGCCTCCGCCGGGGACATGGGCACCCGGATCAAGGACGCGCTGCTGGGCACCAAGGACGAGCTGGCCGCCGGCGGGGAAGGGGAGGAGATCTCCGCCAAGTTTTCCGCCCAGGGCCTGCGCAAGATCCTCACCGCGGAACAGGCCGCCCAGTTCTCCGAGCTGACCGCGATCATGTCCCTGATGGAGGGCCACGCCAATGTGGTGATGGACGCGGTGGACGCCTCCATCGTGCCCAGCGTGAAGACCATCCGCCGCCGCTTCACCAAGCGCTCGGAGAACCTGAACGCGGTGCAGAAGTTCCTGCGCAGACTCATCGGCATGGACACCAAGATGCGCCAGTACCAGGACGGCCAGAAGTTCGTTCAGGCGGTCGTGGACCAGGCCGGCATGGAAGCGTTCAACACCATCTGGCAGCGCCCCGAGAACCTGCCCACCGAGACCGAGATCCACGCCCCGCAGCGCTGGATCGACCGCGTCCTGAAGGCCTGACCGGGCATGGGCGGCGGACTGATCCGGGCGCAAGCGGCCGCCCGCGCCGGACTCAGCGAACTGCTCGCCCCGGTGCTGGCCGAGGCCGAGCGGCCGCCGCTGCTGCTGGTGGCCTGCTCCGGCGGCGCGGACTCGATGGCGCTGGCCAGCACGGCCGCCTTCCTGCAGGACAAGCTGCCCTTCCGCGCCGGCGCCGTCGTCATCGACCACCAGCTGCAACCGGTCACCGCGCGGGTCACCGAGACGACCGCGGCGGCGCTGCGCGAGCTCGGGTTGGCCCCGGTGCTGCGGCGCACCATCCGGGTTCCGCAGACCGACGCCGGGCCGGAGGCGGACGCGCGCGCCGCCCGCTACGCCGCGTTCGAGGAGGCGCTCGAGCACACCGGCGCAGCAGGGATCCTGCTCGGCCACACCCTAGACGATCAGGCCGAACAGGTGCTGCTCGGGCTGCTGCGCGGCTCCGGAACCCGCTCGCTGGCCGGCATGCCGCCGGTGCGCGGACGCTACTACCGGCCGCTGCTGGGGCTGCGCCGGGCCGACACCGAGGCGATCTGCGCGAAGGAGGGGCTGCGGTACTGGCAGGACCCCACCAACCGGGACCCGGCGTACGCGCGCAGCCAGTTGCGCACCCAGGTGCTGCCGGAACTGGAGCGGCTGCTCGGACACGACCTGCGGGCGAACCTGGCCCGCACCGCGCAGATCTGCCGGCAGGACGCGGAGCTGATCGACGGCCTGGCCGCTGAACGGTATGCGGCGCTGGCCGAGGCGGCGCCGAATGCGGCGGGGGTGCAGCTGGACATCGCCGGCCTGCGCGCCGAACCGGCGGCGATCCGCGCCCGGCTGATCGGCCTCGCCGCCGCCGCGGCCGGGGCCGAGGCGATCGGCTTCGAACGGATCCGGGCCGTGGAGGGGTTACTGGCGGGGAGCAAATCGCCGGGGCCGGTCCAGCTGCCCGGGGGAGTCCACGTGTGGCGCGGCCAGCGGGAGCCGAATCCGCGGCGGCAGAACCCCGCCAAGTATGGAAAACTGGTGTTCACAACAGTTCGATCCTGAAGGAGTCGGTGTGGACGCAAACGTCGTTAAGAATGATCTGGAAAAGGTTCTTCTCACCAAGGAACAGATCCAGGAAAAGATCAAGGAACTAGCGGCGCGGATCGACGCCGACTACAAGGGCAAGGACATCTTGGTGGTCGGCGTA
>CAYZBX010000160.1:0-4524 GCA_964476735.1 uncultured Micrococcaceae bacterium | reverse complement strand
CCGGCCGCGACGATTTGGCCGCCGCCGTTGACGTTCGCCGGCGCGAGCCCGGCGGCTTCGATGGCCGCAATGACCTCCGTTGCGTCACCGCCCAACACGGCGGACATCCCGGTGGGTGTGGCGTTGGAGGCGTCAGCCATGCCATTGGCGCGGGTGCGGACGAAACGCATGGCGGCGTCTTGGGGCAGGACTCCGGCGATGACCGAAGCGGTGATCTCGCCTACCGAGTGTCCGGCCACGACGACTTGGGCATCAGCGCCGAGATCGTTGAGCTGCAAGGCGTTGGCGGCGAGCAGGCCGGCTGCGACGATGAGCGGCTGGGCGACAGCGGTGTCCTTAATGGTCTCTTCGTCGGAGACGGTGCCGTGAGCGATGAGATCGACTCCGGCCTGATCGGAGAGGGCCTGTAGTTGATCCTGAAGACCGGGCAGTTCGAGCCACGGTGTCAGGAATCCTGGGGTTTGAGAGCCCTGTCCCGGGCACACGATTGCTAACACTCTTCAAGCTTTCCAAAGATCGGGGGTAAAACAGCGCTTATTTGGGTACTAACCTACAACAGAACCTTTGTAGATGTTCTACAAATCACATGGGGTTCGGCTCGGCGTCCAGCAGACACCCGACGACCAGCCCCGGTTGTAGCACGAACGCCTCGCGGGGAACTAGCGGGTCCCAACCGGTCAGGTCGCAGACCCGGCGGAGCCGGTAGCGGACCGTGTTGGCGTGGACGAACAGTTCCCGGGCGGTGGCCTCCAGCGAGTGGCCGAGGTCCAGATAGGTGCTCAGGGTCTCCAACAGGCCGTTGGTTGCGGCCACCAACGGACGGTAGATCAGCTCGTTGAGCTCGTTCTTGGCAACGGTGTCCCCGTTCATCGCTCGCTCCGGTAGGAGGTCGGCGGCGGCGACAGGGCGTGGCGCACCCGGCCAAGCCTTGCAGGCCTCAAGCGCCGCGAGGGCCGCTTGGGCGGAGGAGGGGGTGTGCGAAAGTGAATCGACGAGTGGTCCGTAGACGACCGGGCCGGGTCCGAAGAGTTCGCCGATGCGCAGGAAGAAGGTGTTGGTTTCCTCGATGCCCCCGGCGAGCAGGATGAGGCGATCGCCGTGGCTGCCGAGCAGAACGTCGGTGGCGTAACCGCCGGCGAAGCGGCGGATCTCGGCCAGTTGGGCGGAGTTAGCGGCCGGGTCCACGCCGCCGATGACCACGGAGATGTTGTGGTTGGCGGTGAAACCGACCGCCGCGGCACGGGAGCGCAATTCGTGTTCGGGTTCGTCGCGGAGCACGGCGTCAACGACGAGCGCTTCCAGCCGGGAGTCCCAGGCGCCGCGAGATTCGGCGGCGCGGGCGTAGACGTCTGCGGCAGCGAAGGCTACCTCGCGCGAGTAGCGCAGCACGGCGTCCCGCAGCAGGGCTCCGTCCGCCTCACCAACCAGCTCGGGAACTTTGGTTTCGACCACGTCGACAACGGTGCGGATCAATTGCAAGGCGTTTTGCAGCGAGATGGCCCGGGTCATCTCTGCCGGAGCGGAACCGAAGATGTCGGTGAGGACCCATTTCTGGCTGATGGTCGGACGTTGCAGCCAGTTGATGAAGGAGGTGATGCCCTTCTGCGCCATCAAGCCCAGGGCCGAGCGATCGTCAGGGCGCAGTTGCCTATACCAGCCCAACGAGGAGTCGAGTTGCTGCAGGACGGCAGAGGAGAGATCGCCTGAATGGTTCTTCAGTCGTTGGATTGTCTTCGCATCCACGCGTACCGCGTAGGGTGAGGTGCCATTGGGTGTGGCGCTACGTTTTCTTGCCATGATCACCTCACAAGCCTATGCCATTGAGCCGGTGTTGGCTGACCCGCGAAGTCACATGAGCTTGATCAGCTCTTGGCCAAGGACAAAGACGCCCATGACCAGCACGAAGTAGCCGAACGTCTTGCGCAGCTTGGCCTCGTTGATCTTCCCGGCCAGGGCGGAGCCGACGAACGAGCCGAGGATGGCGATCGCGGTGATCGCGAGGACCGGAACCCAGTCCAGTTGCACCGAGAACAGGTAACCGGAGAGTCCGGCGAAGGACTTCATGACGATGACCAGCAGCGAGGTGCCGACGGCCACGGCCATGGGCAGCCCGCCCAGCAGCGTGAGCGCTGGGACCACGAGGAAGCCACCACCGGCACCAACCATGCCGGTGGCCAGACCGACCACGGCCCCGTCCAAGAGGATACGGCCTAGCGGCAGTGAGGTCCTGCCTTCGGGGTTGGACTCTGAGCCGTCCTGCGTGTTGGCGGTCGCCTTCTTCTTGCGGCCGCGGATCATGGCGATCGAGGTGGCTAGCATCATGATGGCGAAGAGGATGAGCAGCACGTTGCCGGGGATGTAGCCGCCGAGCCAACCGCCGGCGAAGGCACCCACCATGGAGGCCGCACCGAAGATCATCCCGGTACGCCATTGCACCCGTTTTTCTCGGGCGTGCCTGATCATCGCGACGATGGAGGTGGTGCCGACGATGAACAGGGAGGCGGCGATGGCCTCTTTTTCGCCGAAGCCGGCCACGTAGACCAGCAGCGGCACGGTAAGAATAGAGCCGCCGCCGCCAAGGAGTCCGAGTGTCACCCCGATCAGCGCTGAGAGTGCTAAGACAAGGATGAAAATCGGTTCCATGGCGGCGGCGGGCCCCTTTACTTCAATGAATAAATAGTTTGTGTTCTTGGGTGAGTGTCGGCGGGCCTAGTTGGCGCCGACGGTCTCTGCCCAAGCTGGGTAAGCACCCTTCAGCTCGACAACGTCGTAGCCGGCGCGGCGCAGTGCGGAGCCGACGGCCATGGAGCGGGCCATGGACTGGCAGTGGATGACGATCGGCTTGTCGTCCTTCTCCGGCAGCTGGTCCAGCTTCCACATCACCTGGGAGGAGTGCAGCTGGTGCGCCTCCGGGATGTGGCCCTCGTCGTACTCGGTCTTGGCGCGCACGTCGAGGGTCATGGACTTGTCGAAGTCGGCCAGCTCTTGCGGTTCGATGGTGGCCACCGGTTCCACGGGCAGGCCCTCAAGGGAGTCGACGTAGCCGACGACATCGTCGATGCCGACACGCACGAGGTGGTCCCACACGCGCATGGCGTCTTCCTGGTCCTTGGCTAGCACGACCATGGGCTTGTAGTCGGCGGCTTCCGGATCGATGATCCAGGCCGCGAACGTTGCGGTCTTGCCGGTGCCCGGGACCGCGATCGCGCCCGGCACGGTGCCGGAGCGGACCTCGTGGTGATCGCGAGTGTCGATCAGGTCAACGAAGCCGGAATCCAGGTCCTTGGCCAGCTTCTCGGCTGGGACTTCTTCCAGTGGCTTGCGTTCGCCCATGACGGCGGGGCCAACCTTGTTCTGCACCTTCATGCGGGCAAAGTAGGAGTGTGCCTCCGGCTGGCCGTCCAGCAGCTCGTTGATGAAGCCTTCTTCGTCATCGTTTTCGATGTACTTGGCCCACCAGGCGTACAGGCGCTCGTAGCCGACGGTGGAGGACGGGATGGAGCCCAATGCCTTACCGCAGGCCGAGCCGGCGCCGTGGGCCGGGTGGATCTGGACGTGGTCAGGCAGGTCGACGAACTTGTTCTTCAGGGACTTGAACAGGTCCTTGGCGCCGGCGAAGCGGGTGTTGACGAAGCCCGCGGCCTCGTCCAGCAGGTCAGGGCGGCCCAGATCGCCAACAAAGACGAAGTCGCCGGTGAACATGTAGCCGGGGGTGTCCGTGAAGGCGCCATCGGTCACGAGGAAGGACATGTGTTCCGGGGTGTGACCCGGGGTGTGGATGGCTTCAATCTTGATATTGCCTAGGTTGAAGGAGTCGCCGTCCTTGAGGATGTTGCCGTCGAACTGGTACGTCCAGTCCGGTCCGCCCTCACCGGAGATGTAGATCTCGGCGCCGGTGGCGGCGGCGAGCTCGCGGGTGCCGGAGAGGTAGTCGGCGTGGATGTGGGTCTCGGTGACCGCGGTGATCTTCATGCCCTGCTCTTCGGCCAGAGCGAGGTAAGGGGCGATATCGCGCCGGGCGTCAATGACCAGCGCCTCTCCCTTGGCCTGGCAGCCAACCATGTAGCTGGCGTGAGCGAGGTCTTCGTCGTAAAAGCGTTCCAGTAGCATCGATAAGCACCTTCCGATGTGGTCTTCTATCGTGGAATTACCTCTAGTCTACATACCCCCAGGGGTATATGTCAACGTGTGCGTTTCCTCGTTTCGTACGATACCGATCAGCGGCCGTCCAGGGGAGGACTAGGGTCGTTTATTAAGGTGGGGGAGGCACGAAGAGTTGAGGTTACTTAACGGTCAGAGCACAATGATGTGGGTGGTTTTCTGGCCATCTAACAACTATCTAATGTGAACTGAGACCCTAGTGCAGCAAGTAAAGGTAGCATCTGAGCGCAATCGTTCGCGCGGTGCCGTGTCCTTAGATTTTCTTCAGCGTGGTTTGCCGGACCGGCATTACCGTCCGGAACTCCACGGTGTTCGCGGACTCGCGATTCTGGGCGTTGTGCTCTTTCACCTTTTCGGCGCCGG
>CAYZBX010000159.1:0-4609 GCA_964476735.1 uncultured Micrococcaceae bacterium | reverse complement strand
CGATTACTGGTGCTTGTTGTTGCTCAAGCTCCTGACGCTTCTGGCGCTTGGACTGGCCGCGCTTGCGGCCGCCACCGCGGCCGAAGGCGCCACCTGGCGCATGGGCGCCGCGACCGCGGCCACCCGGACCACCGGTGCCGCCGCCTGGCCGGCCGCGACCGCCGCCGCGACCTGCCGGTGCGGGTGCTGCTGGCGCGGTGGAACCGGCCATGATGGACGGCTTTGGACCGCCCGGACGTGGTGCGCCACCGGGACGAGGCGCGCCAGGACGTGGAGCTCCCGGACGTGGTGCACCAGGGCGTGGGCCGCCGGCACCGGCTGGGCGGGGTGCCCCGCCTGGCCGCGGTGCACTGGGGCGTGGACCGCCCGGACGCGGGCCACCGGTGCGCTCACCTTGGGCGCGCATCCCCTGCTGGGAAGCGAACGGATTGTTGCCCGGACGCGGCGTGCCGGGGCGTGGGCCACCTGGGCGTGGACCGCCCGGACGTGGACCACCGGAACGCTCACCCTGGGTGCGCATCCCCTGCTGGGAAGCGAACGGATTGTTGCCCGGACGCGGCGCGCCGGGGCGTGGGGCTGCGCCTGGCTTCGGTGCGGCGGCCGGTTTCGGCGCACCCGGCTTGGCGGCAGCGCGTGGCGTAGCGGGCGCGGCCGGAGCGGCAGGGGCTGGGGCTTCCGGGGCCGCAGGCTTGCTCTGCTGCGGCTTTGCGGCGGCTGGTTTGGCGGCGCGAGCAGGCGTGGCTTGGCCGGGCTTCGCGGCAGGCTTGGCAGCCGGTTTTGGCTTGCCCTTGGCGCCCTCGCCGTTATCGGCCGACGGTTCGCCGTACTTGGTCTTGTATTTCTTGACCACCGGAGGCTCGATGGTGGAGGAAGCGGAGCTGACGAATTCGCCGATCGCTTCTAGTTTCGCAATGACCTCTTTCGAGGGAATTTTGTATTCTTTGGCAAGTTGGTGGACACGGATCTTGGCCACTGTTCTCCTTTTTCTGATCCGCGTCGCACTAAAAACAAGAAGTCCTGTTACAAGGACGTTTGTGAGTGTGTCACGGACCGGTTTGACGTTGAATGTCGCGTGGGTGAGCACAGGTGATGGTTCATCGTTGCGTACTCATCGTTGGCTCATCATCGGGTTTCCATCAGATCTTTGACCCGCTTTCATGTTGGTCTCGGACAGTCTCGATCGTGCTGGCGGCGTGGGCGAACTCGGCTTCAACGGCCGAGACGTCAACTGCGCCCCGGAAGGCGCGATTGAACCCACGTGTTTTCAGGGCTCGTTCTAGGCAGCTGAGCTGCGGATGAAGCCAAGCCCCGCGCCCACCCATGCTCCGCATCACATCGAAAACCACCGATGGGGTGTCGGTGGCCGGTGCCGGAGTTAGGCTGAGGCGCAACAGCGCGATCTGGTCATCACTCTGGCGGCAGCCAATGCACGTTCGCCGGGGCCGGTGGGGGTTTCTCGAACCGGTTTTCACCCTGTCGAATCCACCTTCCGCCGCCGAACGATCAATGATGACCGTCTTTCAGTCTACCGCATTATGCGCTGGCGCCTTGTCCATCGGGCAGGATGTCGATGCGCCAGCCGGTGAGCTTCGCCGCAAGCCGGGCGTTCTGCCCCTCCTTGCCGATGGCTAGGGACAACTGGAATTCGGGTACGGTCACTCGGGCGGAGCGCGCGTTCTCATCGACGATCGTCACGGAGGTGACCTTGGCCGGGGAGAGCGCATTCGCGATGAATTCTGCCGGGTCCTCCGAGTAGTCGACGATGTCGATCTTCTCGTCGTTGAGCTCTTCCATCACAGCGCGCACCCGGGCGCCCATCGGACCGATGCACGCGCCCTTGGGGTTGATGCCGGACTGCGTGGCGGCGACGGCCATCTTGGTGCGGTAGCCGGCCTCACGGGCCAGTTCCTTGATCTCGACCGTGCCGTCGGAGATCTCCGGAACCTCGAGCTCGAAGAGCTTGTGGACCAGGCCTGGGTGGGAGCGGGACAGGGTGATCGATGGTCCTTTCAGGCCCTTCTGCACGGTCACCACGTAGGCGCGCAGCCTAGTGCCGTGGCGGTAGCGTTCAGTGGGCACCTGCTCCGGAGGTGGCAGAACGGCCTCGACGCTGCCCAGATCGACCTGAATCATGTGCGGGTTCTTGCCCTGCTGGATGGTCCCGGAGACCAGCTCGCCCTCCTTGCCGCGGAACTCGCCGAGGATCTGATCGTCCTCCAAGTCCCGGAGGTGTTGCAGGATGACACCGCGTGCTGTGGAGGTGGCGATGCGGCCGAAGTCCTTTGGGGTGTCATCGAACTCGCCGATGGCCTCGCCGTCCTCGTCCAGCTCCGGGGCCCAGATGGTGACCTTTCCGGTGCTCTGATCGAGCTCCGCACGGGAGTTGTCGATGGCGCCGGGAGACTTGAAATAGGCGAGCAACAGGGCCTGTTCGATGGTGGGGACCAGTTTTTCAAGAGAGATGTTGTGTTCGCGCTGAAGCATGCGCAATGCGCTCATGTCGATGTCCATGTGGATACCTTTGCTCTCCGCTCCCAACCGGCGCTTTCGGCTCGATCAAGAGTATTCAATTTGACGATTTTCTAAGATTGTTCGGGTTAAAGCGTACCGCTATTCGGCGGCGGTGAACTCGACTTGGACCTTCGCTTTGGCGATCTGTGCGTAATCGATCTTGACTTCCGGGCCACGCTTGGGTTTCATCCCCTTCTTCGGCGGGGGAAGTTGTTCCGAAACGGTGACCGCGTCATCGCCGGCAGCGAGCAAACGGTATTCCTTTTTCTGCCCGTCGGTCGTCGTGATGGCCAGCAGGCGACCGACGTTGCGCTGGAAGTGCCGTGGCGCCTGCAGCGGCCGCGACACCCCGCGGGAGGAGACCTCCAGCTCGTACGGGGCCGCGTCATCCCATTCGGCGTCGAGCGTGTCGGAGACCGCCTCCGTCAACGCTGCGATGGTGTCAAGGTCCACCTGTTCCGTCCCGGTTTCGCGATCAACCACCACCGTCAGGGTGCGCGCAGTACCGTGAGTGCGCATCGCGACCTCCTCGGTGATGAGACCGAATTCGGCGACGACCTTGGTGACAATATCTTCCAGCTGATGCATGTCTCTACCTTATCCAAGCCATCCGGCAATCACATCCCAGCCCAACCGGAGGATGAGCAGGAACACCACCGCCAGGAAAACGACGCGAATGAACCCGGAGCCCTTCGAGATCGCCATCCGGGCGCCGAGGTAGCCGCCGGTCATGTTGGCCAGCCCGAGCAACAGCCCCACCGCAAGGAGCAGGTGACCGCCGATCAGGAAGTAAGCCAGCGCGCCAAAGTTGGTGAACATGTTGACGATCTTGGCTTGCGCGCTGGCGGCCAGGAAGTTGTACCCGAGCAGGGTCACGATGCCGATGATCAGAAACGTTCCCGTGCCCGGCCCGAGGATCCCGTCATAGAACCCGACGATTCCGCCGATGCCGACGGCCGTGCCATAGTGCTTGCGGCCGCTGTGCTTCAACGCCGTGACCTGACCCAGCTGCGGGCGCAGCGCGGTGAACGTGGCGACGAAGATCAAGGCCAAAACGATGACCGGTTTGATGACCTCGGCGGGCAGGATGGTCGCGACGATGGCCCCAGCGAAACTGGCCAGCAGCGCGATGAGCGCCATCGGCCCCACCGTCTTCAGGTCCGGCTGGGTTCGTCGATAGTAGGTGATCGCGCTGGTGGTGGTACCGAAGACCGAACCCATCTTGTTGGTGGCGAGCGCCTGAATCGGCGTAATACCAGGGACCAGCAGCAGCGCCGGCAACTGGAGCAGTCCCCCGCCGCCGACGACGGCGTCGATCCAGCCTGCGGCGAAACCAATCGCCAAGATTGCCAGAACGGTGACGAGGGTCAGCTCCACGTTGCCGAAAAGGCTGTTGCCCAGCACCTCTCCGACCGGTTGCGCGGCCTCGAGCGCCTGCCGGCCCGGCACCGTCAACCCCGCTTAGCCTTCGGCGATCAGCGCGGTGACCGCGCCGACGGCTTCGGCCAACGGGACGTTGGTGGCCTCACCGGTGGCCCGGTTCTTGACCTCCACCTCGCCGTTGGCCAGCCCACGGCCGACCACGAGGATGACCGGCACCCCGATCAGCTCGGCGTCGCCGAACTTCACGCCCGGGGAGACCTTCTTGCGATCGTCATAGAGCACCTCAACGCCGGCGGCCTCGAGCTCGGCGGTCAGCTGCTCGGCGGCCTGGAAAACTTCCTCGCCCTTGCCGGTGGCGACCACGTGCACGTTGTAAGGAGCAACCGCCTGCGGCCAGCACAAGCCCTTTTCATCGTGGTGTGCCTCGGCGAGGGCAGCCACCGCACGGGTGACCCCAACGCCGTAGGAGCCCATGGTGACCACGGTGGCCTTGCCGTTCTCGTCCAAAACCTTCAAGCCGAGGGCCTCCGCGTATTTGCGGCCCAGCTGGAAGATGTGGCCCATCTCGATGCCGCGGCGGGTGGTCAACGGTCCGGAGCCGTCCGGAGCCGGGTCGCCATCGCGCACCGCGGTGCACTCGATGGTGCCGTCAAAGCTGAAGTCCCGTTCGGCCACGAGGTTGTACACGTGGGTGTCGACCTTGTTGGCGCCGGCA
>CAYZBX010000158.1:0-4624 GCA_964476735.1 uncultured Micrococcaceae bacterium | reverse complement strand
GCGCAGCGTGAAGGCGTCCAGCAGGGCCTGGGTGGGGTGCTCGTGGGTGCCGTCGCCGGCGTTGATGATGGTGGCGTCGGTCCAGCCGGCGGAGGCCAGCTGTTGGGCCGCGCCGGTGGCCCAGTGCCGCATCACGATGGCGTCGGCGCCGATCGCCTCGAGGGTCTGCACGGTGTCCTTCAGCGATTCGCCCTTGGACACGGAGGAGCCCTTGGCGGAGAAGTTGATCACGTCGGCCGACAGCCGCTTGGCGGCCGCTTCGAAGCTGATCCGGGTGCGGGTGGAGTCCTCGAAGAACAGGTTGACCACGGTGCGCCCGCGCAGCGCGGGTAGTTTCTTGACCTCGCGGCCGGAGATGGCGGCCATCTCTTCGGCGACGTCGAGGATGTTGATCGCTTCGTCGTGGCTCAGGTCGAAGGTGGAGAGCAGGTGTCGCATGAGGGGTTAGGCTCCCGCCGGGTTTTCGATGCGGACTTCTTCTTCATCCGGGGCCACAGCGTCGACGGCGGCGGACAGCACCCGGACCTTCTCCCGGGCGGCGGTGGGCAGGTTCTTGCCCACAAAGTCCGCCCGGATGGGCAGTTGGCGGTGCCCGCGGTCAACCAGCACGGCCAAGCGGACGGCGGCCGGGCGGCCGAAGTCGTTGATGGCGTCGAGCGCGGCGCGGATTGTTCGGCCGGAATACAGCACGTCGTCAACCAGCACCACGACCTTGTTGTCGATCCCGGCGGCCGGCAACCGGGTGGGCTCGGGGGTTCTGGAGGTGGAGCGGCGCAGGTCGTCCCGGTACATGGTCACGTCCAGCTGACCGACGATGTTGGCGGGGTCGAGGGGCGCCTGTCCGGGGGTGTCTGCGATGGCCGCGATCTTCTGGCCCAAACGCTCGGCGAGGGGAAAGCCGCGGCGCGGGATGCCCAGCAAGATCAGGTCATCGGTACCGCGGTTGGCTTCAACGATTTCGTGGCTGATACGCGTCAGTGCCCGATCAATGTCCGCAGCGGTCATCACGGTGCGGTGTTCGGGTGCGTTTTCATGGCCACTGTTCGGCTCCATGGTGCTCATGGTGGCCGCTCCTTCCCCGCCTCACAGGACGAAATTTAAAGGATGCACAGTGCTTGTTTAGCTGGGTTTCACACTATCACAGCGCGGTAACGGCGCCGCCGCGCGCCCCCTGTTGTCCTGCTCACAGGATGCTGCCGTTGCCCGAGCCTAGAAATCCGCTTAAACAGCTAACCGGCGCCGCCGCTCCCCCAGCTGAGGGGTTGCGGCGGCGCCGGTCGTGAGAGCTGGCGGGCCGGGCTAGATGTACAGGTCCTTGACCTTGGCGATCCGGTCCAGCAGGCCGTTGACGAAGTTCGGCGAATCGTCCGTGGAGTATTCCGCGGCGATCGAGGTTGCCTCCGAGATGGCGATGGGGTCATCCAGCTTCGTTTCATAGAGGATTTCCCACACGGCGACCCGCAGGATGGCCAGGTCCATGTTCGGCATCCGCTCCAGCGTCCAGCCGCGGGAGTGGGTGGCGATGACCTCGTCGATCTCCGCTTGGTGCTGTTGCACGCCGCGCACGATCTTCTTGGTGTAGGTGGCCAGCGGCTGTGCGGCGACGACTTCCCGGGATTCGGCGACGTCGACGGGTTTGCGCTTGCGTTGGGCCGATTCGAAGATGATCTCTACGGCGTCGAGACGGATCTTGCGACGGGAGCTCACTCGGTGACGCGTCCCAGGTATTCGCCGGTGCGGGTGTCGACCTTGACCTTGGTGCCCTGTTCGAGGAACAGCGGGACCTGGATCTGGTGGCCGGTTTCGACCGTGGCCGGCTTGGTGCCGCCCGAGGAGCGGTCGCCCTGCAGGCCAGGTTCGGTGAAGGTGACTTCCAGTTCGACGGAAGCCGGCAACTCGATGTACAGCGGGGTGCCCTCATGCATGGCGACGATGACCTGCAGGTTCTCCAGCATGAACTTGGCGGCATCCCCGACGGTTTCACCGGGGACGGTGATCTGGTCGTAGGTGGTGGTGTCCATGAACACGTAGTCGTCGCCGTCCTGGTACAGGTACTGGTAGTCGCCGCGGTCCACGGTGGCGGTGTCGACCTTGGTGCCGGCGTTGAAGGTGCGGTCCACGGTCTTGCCGGTCAGCACGTTGCGGATCTTGGTGCGCACGAACGCGCCGCCCTTACCTGGCTTGACGTGGAGGAATTCCACGACCTGCCAAAGCTGGCCGTCCAGTACCAGCACGGTACCGTTGCGAATATCGTTTGTGGTAGCCACTCAAGATCCTTTTCGTTGTTCCGTGAACGGATAAATTGGGGTTGTCAAAAAACGTTGGGGCGTTGGGCCCTGACCTATTTTACGCACATTTCTTCCGCGCGTCAGCCGGGGCGCTTGTGATGTTCACGTCGCCGCGCAGACCCGGTGGTGTGCCCGCGGGCTAGTCGGCCGCGATTTCCTGGTACGCGGCGAACAGCAGGCCGGTGTCCGGCACATCGAGGACCGCAGGCTTGGCCAGCCCCTCCAGGACGATGAAGCGAAGCTGGTCGCCACGGTTCTTCTTGTCCCGGCGGATGCCCTCGAGCAGGGTCTGCCAGCGGTCGCCCCGGTAGCTGGTCGGCAGCCCGAGCAGTTCGAGGATGCTGCGGTGGCGGTCCGCGAGGGCGTCGTCGATCTTGCCCATCGACCGGGCCAGCTCGGCGGCGAACATCAGCCCGACGGAGACGGCCGCGCCGTGGCGCCACTGGTAGCGTTCGGCCAGTTCGATGGCGTGCGCCAGCGTGTGACCGTAGTTCAGGAAGTGCCGGGAGCCGGCCTCCTTCAGGTCCTCGGACACGATGGTGGCCTTGACCTGAATGGTGCGCTCAATGATCTCGCGCAACACCGGTGAATCTGGGTCGGTGGCGGCCTCCGGGTCCTGCTCGATGAGGTCCAGGATCACCGGGTCGGCGATGAAGCCGCACTTCACGGCCTCGG
Source organism: uncultured Micrococcaceae bacterium (assembly GCA_964476735.1). GTDB lineage: Bacteria > Actinomycetota > Actinomycetes > Actinomycetales > Micrococcaceae > Micrococcoides. The sequence continues at coordinate 1,661 of CAYZBX010000158.1, read as the reverse complement.
CCATGCCGGCCACCAGTTCGTTCTTCGGCAGCGTTTTCAGCGTGTACAGGTCCGCGATCACCCCGGCCGGCGGGTGGAACGCGCCGACGAGGTTCTTGCCCTCGGCGGTGTTGATGCCGGTCTTGCCGCCCACCGCGGCGTCGACCATGCCCAGCAGCGTGGTAGGGATGTGCACGACCTTCACCCCGCGCAGCCACGTTGCGGCCACGAACCCGGCTAGGTCGGTGCCGGCGCCGCCGCCGCCCGCGACCACGGCGTCGGAGCGGGTGAAATCGTTCTGCCCCATGACCTGCCAGCAGAAGGCGGCGACCTCAACCCGCTGGCCTTCCTCCGCGTCCGGGATCTCCGCAGTCACCGCGGTGAAGCCGTTGGCTTCCAGATCGGCACGGACCACGTCCCCGGTGGAGCGCAGCGCGCGCGGGTGGATCACCAGCACGCGGGATACGCCGCTGCCGAGCATGGCGGTGAGCTCGCCGAGCAGGTTGGTGCCCACGAGGACGTCGTAGTTTTCCTCGGGACGGGCGCCGTGGACGGGAATGAGGGTTGTTTGGGCGGACATGAGGGTTGTTGATTACTCCTGTACTGCGGTGAAAAAGTCTTGGCCGGTTAGCTGAGCCGGTAGTGTTCGATGATGATGTCGGCGACCTCGGCCACCTGTTTCTCCGAGGTGTCGATCTCCAGCGAGGCGCTCTCCTTGTACAGCGGCAACCGTTGGTTGAGGATCCGCCGCCAGTTCTCCCGCGGGTTGCCGGCCAACACGGGACGGTTCTCGCCGCCGCCGATGCGTTCTAGGGCCACGTCTTCGCTCACGTTGAGGAACACGGTGTCCAAGGTGGCGATGCGCTTGCGCGTGTCGTCGGCGAGCACGGCTCCCCCGCCCAAACTAATGACGGCGTTGCTGGCACCGTCCAGCGCGCGGTTGATGGTGGCGGCCTCAAGGTTGCGGAAGTAGGCCTCGCCGCGTTCGACAAAGATCTCCGGGATCTCCCCGTGGCTGGTGACGATCAGCTCATCGGTGTCGATCAGCTGCCACCCCAAGCGTTCGGCCAGCTGGCGGGCCACCGTGGACTTGCCGGAGCCCATGGGTCCGGTCAGCACGATGACGGTGCCCAACGGCGTGGGTTCGGTGGCGCGGATGATCGGGATGGTGCGGGTGTTCAGATCCTCACCGAGGCTTGGTGGGAACTCAGACATTTTCTGGTCCAATCATGATCGGGGCCTGAGCCTGGTCCTGGCCCATGTCCTGTTCGGCGTAGGACAGCCGGTTCAGGTAGTTGCGCAGGTTCGCGGTGATGTCCGTCATGTTGTCGCCGCCGAACTTCTCGGTGATCTGGTCCGCGATGACGAGTGCGACCATGGCCTCGGCGACCACGCCTGCGGCGGGCACCGCGCACACATCGGAGCGCTGGTGGTGGGCCGTGGTGGCCTGACCGGTGGAGGTGTCGACGGTGGCGAGGGCACGCGGCACGGTGGCGATCGGCTTCATCGCGGCACGCACCCGCAGGGTTTCCCCGGTGGACATCCCGCCCTCGATGCCGCCGGAGCGGTTGGAGGAACGCCGGACGCGACCCTGCTCGTCGCGGTAGATCTCGTCGTGCGCAGCGGAGCCGCGTCGGGTTGCGGTAGCGAAGCCGTCCCCGACCTCAACGCCCTTGATCGCC
>CAYZBX010000157.1:0-4627 GCA_964476735.1 uncultured Micrococcaceae bacterium | reverse complement strand
TCGAAGGCGAGAGCAACGAGCTCGGCACCGTCGAGGTCAACAAGGACACCGGTGAGATTGAAGGGGAGAACACCTTCACCTACAACGACGTCGCGCTGACCGCACCTGCTGCCGACAGCTGCGAAACCTTCGTGAACACCGCCGTCGTGGACGAGTCCACCAACAAGGACGAGAACAACACCGACACCGCCAAGGTGGAAGTGTGCGCCAACCCAGAAGAGGTTGTGCCTACTCCGACCCCGACCCCGGAACCAACTCCAGAGCCAACCAAGGAACCAAGGGAGCCACTGGCTGACACCGGTGCCCAGGTTGCCGGCATCGCCATCGGTGGTGCCCTGCTCATCGGTGCAGGCCTAGCCGCACTGGTCTGGTCCCGCCGCCGGGCACTGGAAGGCTAAGCGCCTGACGAGTCCCTAGGACCCCTAACGACTAAGGGCCCGCATCCAGCACGGATGCGGGCCCTTAGTCGTTGCGGCTCTTCAAACCGGTGCCTAGGAACGGGTGAACACGGCGGACGCCCGCGCCAGCGCGGCCTCCTGCAGCCGAGCGTGCCGCTCCAGAAACAGCTCCTGGGCGATCAACCCCGGCCACTCCGGCGGCAGGTATTCCAGCGGCAGGCCCGGGTCGAGGTAGGGCAGCCGGCGCCAATCTGTGACCAGCGAGAGGTAGTTCGCGAAGGCGCGACGGTGTTCATGATCGTCTTCGGGGATGGGCGGACTGTAGTTCTCGATGAACAGCGAATAGCTGTGCGCGATCGAGTCGAGGTCCCACCACTGCCGCACGTTGGCCGCCATGTCTTCGTCCCCGACCAGCTCAGCCCTGAACAGCTTGGTGAAACGCCTCAGGTCGCGCCGCGCCAGCTCCCGGACCAGCGCCTCTTCCACGTGCGCCGGAGCGATCCAGAGTCCCGAGGTGATGGCCCCGAAGCCGAAGGAGCCGAGCACCGTGCGCAGCTGATGACGCAGATTTCGTTTCGATTCCGGCACGGAAAAGGAGACCAGCAACCACGGGTCGCTCACCTCGGCCCGCTGCGGGTGGAAAATCCGCTGGTCGCCCTCGGCGAAGATCTGCTCCATCCCCGGGGCTAAGGCATACGCGGCCTGCCCGTTGATGCGCCCGCTTTCCAGCACGCCGCGCCGTTTCAGCCGGGAGATCACCGAGCGGACGCCGGCGCTCTCCAAGCCCACGTCGGCCATCAGTTCGATGATGTCCGCGACCGGCAGGAAGTCACCGAAGCGCCGCCCGTAGAGGCCGAAGAGCGTGACGATGAGCTGCTGCCGCTGTGTGCCGCTGACAGTCGTGTCCTCTGAGGTGTTTCCCAAAGCCGCATCTAGAGACATATGTATCCTTTGCCGAGCATCGTCCAATATCACCCCAGCTTATGCCGAAAAACTGTCGACAGTCAGCAAACGGCTACCCTGTGCCGCGGTGTTTCCTAGGCGATGGTTCGAATCGCCTTGGACAAATTGGTCAGCGGGGTCGGGTGTGGGGAGGGCAGAATGTGCGCGAAGAGCGAGTCGAGATCGTTCATCCGGAAGGTGAAACCGGCGTCCTTGATCTTCTGGTTGCTCACCCGTTGAGACGCTAAGGCCAAGCATTCTGCGCCCTCCTTGCCGAGCAGCAGCTTCGGCGCCAGGGACGGCACCGGCAAGAACGGTGTTTGCCCCATGGCGGCGGCGTACTTGTTGATCAACTCGTCGTTCAGCACCGGGTTGTCCGAGACCACGTTGTAGACCCCGCGCATGTCCTTGTTTACCAAGGCAAAGACGAACGCGCGCAGCGCGTCGCCGACGCTGGTCCAGCTGTTCCACAGGTGCTCGCCCATGCGGCCGCCCAGACCGGCGGAGACGATCGGCATCAGCGCACCCATCAGCCCGCCCGCGGCCGTCAGCACCAGGCCGAGTCGAAGGTTCACGGTGCGGACGATCTCCGAAGTGCCGGTCGCCTCCCAGTTCAGGCAGGTCTTGGCCAACACATCCGTGCCCCAGGTGTCTTCTTCGGTCAGGAACGGCGGATTGGGGCCATGCGAGGCGTGCGCGCCGTAGTAGCCGACCGCGGAGGCCGAGACCATGACCCGCTCCTTGCCGTCGGCCGCCAGCCGCTCCAGACTCTTCATGAACAGCCGGGTGGGCATGATCCGGCTGGTGGAGATTGCCTGCTTCTTCAGCTCGGTGTAGCGGCCGAAGATGGACTCGCCGGCAAGGTTGATGATCGCGTCACACTCGGCGAGCTTGTCCAACTCGATGAGCTGCGAGCCCGGGTCGTAGGAGATCTCGTTGTTGTTGCCGGCGGGTCGGCGAACCAGAGGGCGCACCGTGTGACCTAGGGTCTGCAGCAGCGCCGTCAGCTCGGTGCCGACCATGCCGCTGGAGCCGCTCATCGCCACCACCATGGGCTCGGCGTGCGCCACGCTTTGGGCGAAGCTGAGTTCGACCGCCAACTGCCTGCTCCGGTACTCCAAGAGTTCGGTGAAGATCTCCAGCTGCCGCTGGTGCTCCCGGCCACCGGCGGCAGGCTCGAACCTGAGCGTGTCGGTGAACAGGCAGCGATCCGGTCCGAGCTCCTCCACGCCGACTTCCGAGACCCAGTCGAGGTTCTTGGTGCCCGGGTACCTGCCCAGGTAGGCCGGGGTCAGGCGTTGGACGGCGCCCGCGCTGCTCAGCCAAGTGCGCAGCCGGTCGGCAGGAATATCAAACTCGGTTTGTTTCTGAAGCTCTCCCATAGGGCCACCCTAGGAAAAGCGCGGCGGCTACGGAAGAGTTTGCGGCACAAATGTGCCAAGATTTCCTGCCGCGTCGGCTAGCTCGAGATGAAGCGCAGCAGCTGGTCGATCGTGTCCGTGGCAACGCGGTCGAATTCGGGCTGCGGGATCCCGGCAAGCATCGGCGCGTTGGCCCACGCTTGCCGGTCGCCGAACTGGAACGGCAGGTCGAAGCAGTGGCTGGAGCCCAGCTCCCGATTCGGGCTGGGGTAGCTGAACTCGTGCAGCTGCACCCGCTTGCCCGCCAGCCGGTAGGACTCCGCCAGCCGGTGCGCCAGGCGCTGGAACTGCATCCACGAGGAGAGCGCGCGGAGCCGCCGGAAGGGCGTGCTCGTGGTGTCGGTCATCGCCTGCCACAGTGGCGGCGGCATCGTGTCCGAGTCCGCCGCCGGCAGCCACGTCTCGAGTAGCTGGTCGACCTGAGCGTGGCCGGCTTGGCGTTCACGCTGGGCGCCGGCGAAGAAGATCCCGGTCTCGTCCGTGGTGAAGCGCAGCAGCACCTTGTCCACCACGAGCTTGGCCGCGGACCGCTCCGGGTCAAGGAAATCCTCGGCCAGATTCGGCGCCACCGCAGGCAACAACGCCGGGGGCGAGTACCCGAGGTGCGGCGGCCCGAAGTAAGCGTCGCGCTGCTGCGCGGCCACGGCCAGGCTCGTGGCCAGCAGCAACCGGGTGCGCGGGGTCGCGAGGTCATCGGTGCACAGACGTTGCCGCACCCCGTTCAGGATGGAGCCCATGAGCTCGGCCGGCCACGGGGTTCGGGTGGCCATCGACCACAGGGCGATGCGCTGGAAGGCACCCCGCAACTGCGGGTCCTGCGCGAGGGCGTGCACGTACCAGCCGCCGGCGGACTGCCCGGCGAGGGTGACGTTGGCGGGATCGCCGCCGAAGTTGGCGATATTTCGCTGCACCCAGCGCAGAGCCAGCTTCAGGTCTTCCAGTGGCAGGTGCGGTCCGTTCTCGGTCAGCAGGCCGGTCGCGTGCAGCCGGTAGTTCACGGTCACCACGCAGACCCCTTCGGCGGCGAGCCGGCTGCCGCGATACCACCGGTAGCTGCCGGCCCCGGAGACCCACGCGCCCCCGTGGACGAAGACCAGCACCGGCGCGTTCTGGGCGTCGGCCGGGGCGCTGATGTTCAGGAAGAACGCGTCCTTGTGGTGCGGGTAGTCGCCGACCGGTTCGCCCAGATAGGGCGCCAGCCGGAACGGCAGCTGCGGGAACACCGGGACCTGCCCGGTGTCGGCGAAGCCGGCCTGTTCGGCCGCATACTCGCTGGCCTCGACGGGTAGGGGCGCGTCGAAGAGCCGGCCGTCGCGCAACGCGGCGTAGCGGACGCCAAGGAAGGTGCGCACCTGCCGGTGCTCACCGGCACCGTTCGGCACGCTGGTGGTGCTGGCGCGGAGCCCGTGCATGAGCGAGTTCCTTCCTGTCCGGGGTGAAAAAGCGGTGGGCCCGCCCGGAACCGGACGAGCCCACCCTGCAGTGCGATGCCGCTTAGCCGAAGTGCTTCGGCAGCGGTGCCTCGTTGACCTCACGCAGCTCGGTCAGCTTCAGCTCGAACTGATCCTGAATCTGGAGCACGTCGGCTTCCGCGTCCACCACCCCGATGCGGGCCACGGGGTAGTTGCGCGCGGTGCACATGTCCGTGAAGCGGACTTCCTCGGTGCGTGGCACGACGACCACGGCGCGGGCCTGCGACTCGGAGAACAGCTGGGTGAAGGCGTCGATGCCGTCGCGTTCGGCAACCTCGGCCAGCGTGATCCGGGCGCCGACGCCGTGACGCAGCGCCATCTCGGCCAGCGTGGTGATGAGGCCGCCCTCGGAGACATCGTGCGCCGCATCGATCATGCCGTCGCGGGAGGCGTT
>CAYZBX010000156.1:0-4688 GCA_964476735.1 uncultured Micrococcaceae bacterium | reverse complement strand
GGTGGCCATCTGTTCGATGTACTCTTCCGGGGTCCCCAAACCGTAGATGCAGGACACGGTGGCGACCACCACGACGTCACTACGGGTTAACAGGGCGTTGGTGGCGGAGTGCCGCAGCCGTTCGACTTCCTCGTTGATGGAGGAGTCTTTTTCAATGAAGGTGTCCGTCTGGGGACCGTAGGCTTCCGGTTGGTAGTAGTCGTAGTAGGACACGAAGTATTCGACCGCGTTGTTCGGCAGCAGTTCACGGAACTCGTTGGCCAGCTGGGCGGCCAAGGTCTTGTTTTGCACCATGACCAAGGTGGGCCGCTGAATCTGTTCGATGAGCCAGGCCGTGGTCGCGGATTTACCGGTACCGGTGGCACCCATGAGCACAACGTCTTTTTCGCCGTTGTTGATCCGACCGGCGAGTTCGGCGATCGCTTGGGGCTGGTCGCCAGCCGGTTCGTATTCGCTGATGACCTCGAACGGCGCAACCACGCGATTAATCTTCTGTGCCAAGCTCATGGCGTCAATTCTATGTCAGCGGGCCGACAGTCGACCCTGCAAGCCTGCTTATTTCTGCACGGGCGTAATGCCCATGGCACGCAACCGAGGGATCACGTGCTGGGTCCAGAACTGATCCACTTGCGCCACCAGTTCCTGGCGGTCACCATGGTTGTGCAGCACCACATCTGCGATGGCTCGACGCTCCGCGTCGGTGGCCTGCGAGTTGATCCGGGCGAGGGCGTCTTCCTCGCCCATCTTTCGCAGTTCGATCATCCGTTGGACGCGGATTTGCGGATCGGCTTCCACGACAAGCACCAGATCGAATCGTTCGTGTTGTCCCGTTTCGGTCAGCAGTGGGATGTCCTCGACGATCACTGCCTTGTCACTTGCCTCGATCCGTCGAGCCGCTTCCGCGCGCACCATGGGATGGGTCAGAGCGTTGAGGCGCTGCCGAGCGGCAGGGTCGTTGAACACGATCTTCCCCAGTTCCGGACGGTTGAGTGAGCCGTCCGGATTCTGGATTCGAGGCCCGAACTCGTTGCGGAGTGCGGTCATCCCCTCGCCTCCGGCTCGAACACACCACGCATAGATCTGATCGGCATCAATGATCTCTGCGCCAAGCCGAGCAAGTTCGTCTGCCACCGTTGATTTACCGGCAGCGATTCCGCCCGTCAGTCCGATCGACAATCTCTGCTTTTCGCCCAAGTTGACCTCCCTTACATAGGATAGAGCCTAGTATGAGTCCCGATCTTGGAGCCACGAGCTCTTACACCGTCCTCGCCGCTCACCAGCCGGCGGCCGCCCGCAGCGCCGAACTCACACACGCTGTGCAAGCCGATGTTGGCGTGAGCATGGAGATCAAACGCAGTGAGTTCATCACCTATCTGTGCCGCGTCACGGATGAGGAATCGGCCCGTGCCTTGGTTGATCGGAGTCGCAAGGTGCACCACGATGCCCGCCACCACTGCTCGGCGTTTCTGCTCGGTGTCGACCGCGGCATCCAACGTTCCAATGACGATGGCGAACCCGCCGGAACTGCCGGTGTCCCGATGCTAGACGCACTACGCAAACGCGAGACGCCCAATGGCGCGACCGACCTATCGGATATCTGTGCCGTCGTGGTTCGGTATTTCGGCGGCATCAAGCTCGGTGCTGGCGGCTTGGTCCGCGCCTATTCTGAAGCCGTTTCGCAGGCCCTCGACGCGGCGACGCTGATTCGGCGCGAGAAACTCTTGAACTTCACCCTGTCTGCACCCTACGATCACTCCGGCAGGTGGGAGAACGATTTGCGTGCCGCCGGATACCCGGTTCTCGGAACCGATTACGGTGCGACAGCAGCCCTCCTCACCTTTGGCGTCCCCGCTCTACCGGAGAAGGTCGATGCCATGGAAACCATGATCGCGGCGCTGACAGCAGGTGCAGAACGCCCGGAGCTGGTGGGCGAACAATGGGTCGATCTCACATGAGCCCCTACCTGGTGCCACCACAACTTCCGGAGCTCCCGGAAGCAATACGAACCATCTTTGATGGAATGTCACGGTTACCGGACATCGATTCGGCCGACCTCACGGCAACAGATCAGGCCGACGCCCTCGCGGCAAGGATCATGGCTGACCTTTCCCTCGGTTCGCCAGCTGCGCTGCAGAGCGTGCTCGTACTGAACGACAGCTACGGCGGTATAGGCCTTGCTGCAGCACATTTCGGCGCAACCGTGTACAGCTTTCAGGATCGGAGTTCCCAATCAGAAGCTGCGCGACGTAACGCAGCTGACCTGGGCCAAGAAGCAACTTTGATCGAGTTGGACTTCGCCTCCGTGCAGGCGGCGCCTGACGATCTCGTGTCGAAACTAGCAGGGGTGCAATACGTCTTCCTGAAGCTGCCACGATCCAGTGAGGAACTGGATTGGCTGGCGTGGGTCGCAAGCCGGCTTTGTCCAGAAGCCACCCTGGTTGCGCCGGGCCTACAGAAGTACATGACGCAGACACAGAACACCGTTCTCGAACGATACTTTCCCACGGTTAGAGCTAGCCGAGGATTCGGTAAAGCCCGTGCTCTCATCGCCTCCCCGCACCCCGCTGCGGTGCGGGAGCACCACGAGCCGTGGCGGCAACAGACCCACCATGTCTCGGCGCTGCCCGATGGTCAACTGAACCTGAGCGGCGGTGCAGCGGTCTTCGGGCAAGCGCGACTGGACCCGGGGTCTCGTTTCATGATCGAGGTTCTTGCCACCACCTTCGATCCCCAGCCCGGTTCAAAGATCATCGACTTGGGTTGCGGCAACGGGACCTTGGCGGTCGCCGTGGCTTTGCTCCACCCCCACGTGGCGGTCCTCGCCGCCGACCAATCCGCCAGTGCTGTCGAAGCGACCCGTCGCTCAGCCGAACTGAATGGCGTCGCTCAACGGATCATCACCGCTCAGATGGACGGTGTCGCTGACTTTCCTGCCGACTCCGCAGACCATGTCCTGCTCAACCCGCCTTTCCACTCCGGTCATGCCGTTGATGCGGGAATCGCGCACAAACTCTTCGGCGAAGCAGCGCGCGTACTGCGCTCGGGTGGAAAGCTCTGGTGCGTGTGGAACTCCCCCTTGAAGTACCGGCCCATTCTTGACCGGTTGGTTGGTCAAACAGAACAGCTGGCCCGGAACCAAAAGTTCACTATCTCGGTTTCGACAAAGAGTTGAGCTTTGGCCTACCGGTCAATACATTGAGGGACATGTCAGATCTTTCCCGGCTCGTGACGGAGCGCCTTGTCCTGACCTTTCTCAACGAGAGCGACATTGACGACATCACGGTCGCTTGTCAGGACCCGCTGATTGCCGCGTTCACACTTTGTCCCTCCCCGTACACGCGCAGGCACGCCGAGGAGTTCGTCCACGAGTATGCGCCGGCCTTGCGGGCTGAGGGCACTGCGGTCTGGTCGATCCGCACGCACGGCGGCGACTTCGTCGGAGTCGTCGACTTCCACAACAAGGAGGGCCGTTCTGCGGAGCTCGGGTACTGGTTGGCGGCGCACCAACGCGGCCACGGCTATATGGTCGAGGCTTCGAAGGCCGCATTGGCCGCGGCCCACCATGCCCTCGAGTTGGATTTTGTGCATTTGCGCATCGAAACCAGTAACGAAGCGTCCATGCGGACTGCTCGAACGCTGGGCTTCAACTTCCACGGAGTGCTGCCCGGCGGCATCTATAGCAAGGGCACGCACCGGGACGCCCATTACGGGACGTTGTGGTTGGCCCAACCACCTGTGCCCCAGGCGCCCTCTGACCCGGTGGAAATGGTCCGTCAGTTCCACGAAGGTTTCTCACTTCCGGTCCGTACCGGTCCCGTCGACGCGTCGGTGCCCGAGTCCCGCTCCCGCTGGCAGTTCATCGCGGAAGAATTCTGCGAACTCTTGGAAGCCCTTCACGGCTCCGCCGCTGTCGCGGATGTTCGCTCTGCGTTGCACGCTCTGGCCGAGCGCCCCCTCGACTCCGCACGGGTGGACACGGTGGCCGCGACGGATGCGGTCGCGGACCTGATCTACGTGCTCTACGGCATGGTCTTGGAGACAAACATGCCGATTCGTCAGGTACTGGCCGAGGTTCATCGCGCCAACATGTCCAAACTCGGCCCGGACGGCCAACCGATCTTGCGGGCGGACGGCAAGGTCCTCAAGGGTCCCGACTACCGCGCGCCCGACGTCGCCTCGATCCTCTACCCCCGGGAGCAGTAGACCCTCACGGTATGGCGCTTAAGACAGGAAAGGCCCCTTCCGTGTGGAAGGGGCCTTTCCGCTTTAAGCTATGTCGCTGGTGACGAGCTTAGTTGCCGGTGAGCTTTTCGCGTAGGGCAGCCAGTGCTTCGTCGGAAGCGAGAGTACCGGAATCGGTGGCTTCTTCAGAGCTGTAGCTGGAAGGAGCCTCGGTGGAGCCAGCTGGGGTGGAAGCGGCGGCGCTGTCCTCGGCCTGAGCCTTGGCAACCTGAGCCTTGTGTGCTTCCCAGCGTGCCTGGGCCTCAGCGTACTGCTGCTCCCATGCCTCGCGCTGTGCCTCGAAGCCTTCGAGCCACTCGTTGGACTCTGGGTCGAAGCCCTCTGGGTACTTGTAGTTGCCGTCCTCGTCGTACTCGGCAGCCATGCCGTACAGGGCTGGGTCGAACTCGGTGCCTTCTGGGTCGACGCCTTCGTTAGCCTGCTTGAGCGACAGGGAGATGCGACGA
>CAYZBX010000155.1:0-4701 GCA_964476735.1 uncultured Micrococcaceae bacterium | reverse complement strand
CGCATCTGCAAGGAGGAGTCCTTCCACCAGCGCCAGGGCTGGGAGATCCTCTACGAGCTCTCCCACGGCACCCCGGCGCAGAAGCAGATGGCGCAGGACGCCGTGGACCGCTTCTACGCCCCGGCGCTGATGATGTTCGGCCCGCCCGACGCCGACTCCCCGAACTCGAAGCAGTCCATGGCCTGGAACATCAAGCGCTTCTCCAACGACGAGCTGCGCCAGCGCTTTGTCGACATGATCGTGCCGCAGGTCGAGGCCCTCGGCCTGACCCTGCCGGACCCAGACCTGAAGTGGAACGAAGACCGCGGCCACTACGACTTCGGTGAGCTGGACTGGAACGAATTCTGGTCCGTCATCAAGGGCGAAGGTCCTTGCAACGCTCAGCGCATGGAACGCCGCATCGAAGCACATGAAGAAGGCGCATGGGTGCGCGAAGCCGCCGCCGTATACGCCGCCAAGCAAGCACAGAAGAAAGCCGAGGTCGCCTAATGAGCAACCAGCAGAACGAATGGCCACTCTGGGAAATCTTTGTCCGCTCCTCCCGCGGCCTGTCCCACGTCCACGCCGGCTCCCTGCACGCACCTGACGCCGAGATGGCCGTGCGCAACGCCCGCGACCTGTACACCCGCCGCAACGAGGGCGTCTCCCTCTGGGTGGTCCGCTCCGAGGACATCGTTACCTCCGACCCGGACCTGAAGGACGACTTCTTCGAGTCCCCAAAAGGTAAGGACTACCGGCACGCCACCTACTACACCAAGTCCGAAGGGGTGAAGCACCTGTGACGGATGTGGAAAACCTCGAGAGCTTTGGCGACTCCGCCGCCTCCGCCACCCGCGTCACCCCCGGTTTCGCGTTGCGCCCGGAGGACATCGCGGTAGCCGACGCCAAGCCGGCGAACGCGGCCGTTGCCGAGTACGCCATGGCCCTGGGCGACGACGCCCTGATCATGGGCCAGCGGTTGGCCGAGTGGGTCTCCCGCGCCCCGGAGATGGAAGAAGACATCGCGCTGGCGAACGTCTCGCTGGACCTGATCGGGCACGCCCGTTCGTTCTTGACCTACGCCGGCCGCTTCACCGACCAGACCGAAGACGATCTGGCCTACTTCCGTGAGGAAGAAGAGTTCCGTTCCGTGCACCTGGTGCAGCACCCGCGCGGCGACTTCGGCCGGACCATCGCCCGGATGTACATCTTCGGCCTCTACCAGGAGCTGCTCTACACCGCGCTGCTGGACTCCGAGGACAAGATGATCGCCGCCATCGCGGACAAGTCCCTCAAGGAGGTCGCCTACCACCGCGACCACGCCGAGATGTGGATCGAACGCCTAGCCGGCGGCACCGAAGAGTCCCGTAAGCGTCTGGAAGCAGGCCTGTTCTACAACTGGCCGTACGTGGCCGAACTGTTCACCGACTGGCCGCTGCTGGACGAGCTGGAAGGCATTGCCGTACGCCCGTCCACGCTGCGCGCCGAGTTCGATGAGCGTCTGGGCGCCTTCTTCGCGGCCAACGATCTGGCCGTCCCGGAGATCGCCGCCGCCTGGGGCGGAGGCCGGACCGGCATCCCATCCGAATACCTCGGGTACATCCTGGCGGAGATGCAGTCTCTGGCCCGGAAGCATCCGGGTGCCACCTGGTAAGAATACGGACTAGACCAATGACTACCACCCATACCCCGACCCTCTGGGATATCGCCGCCGCGGTCACCGACCCGGAGATTCCGGTGCTCTCCATCGAAGATCTGGGTATCCTCCGTGCCGTCGACCAAGACCAGGACGGGACCGTCCGCGTGACGATCACCCCGACCTACTCCGGTTGCCCGGCCATGGATGTGATTCGCGACGATGTCGAGACCGCCTTCAAGAAGGCGGGCTACGACAAGGTCGCCGTGGATCTGGTGCTCTCCCCAGCGTGGACAACCGACTGGATGAGCGAAGAGGGCAAACGCAAGCTCAACGAATACGGGATCGCCCCGCCAAGCGGCAAAGCCGCCGCCGGCGGCAAGGTCTCCGTTGGACTCACCGTCAAATGCCCGCGCTGCCATTCGTTGAACACCAAAGAACTCTCACGCTTCGGTTCCACCGCGTGCAAGGCGCTGTACACGTGCCAGGACTGCAAGGAACCCTTCGACTACTTCAAGGTGCTCTAAATGACGACAAACACCTCCGACCAACCGCAGGGCACCGAAGTGCCGGTCTCCAGCCGGGCCCGCTTCTACACCCTGCCCGTCTCCAACGTCCGCAAGCTCACCGCCGACTCCATCGAGGTCACCTTCGCGGTCCCAGCCGAACTGCAAGACGACTTCGACTACCTGCCGGGCCAGTACGTGGCCATCCGCGCGACCATCCCGGACGCCGAAGGCAACGACGTGGAACTGCGCCGCTCCTACTCGATCTGCGCCGAGCCTCAGCCCGGCGAGATCAAGGTCGCCATCAAGAAGGACCTCGGTGGCCTGTTCTCCACCTGGGCCAACGAGAACCTCAAGGCCGGCGACGAGCTGGACCTGATGAGCCCGACCGGTGCGTTCATCTCCAAGCACAAGATGACCGGGTTGAACGACCCGGAGTCCATCGACGTGCAAGAGGGCGGGAACTTTGTGGCCTTGGCCGCAGGCTCCGGCATCACCCCGGTGATGGCCATCGCCCGCACCGTGCTGGCCGCCAACGAGAACGTCAACTTCAACCTGGTCTACGCCAACAAGGCCGCCATGGACGTCATGTTCGTGGAGGAACTGGCAGACCTGAAGGACCGCTACCCGGCCCGGTTCGCGCTGCACCACGTGCTCTCCCGCGAACAGCGGATCTCCCCGCTGCTCTCCGGCCGCATCGACTCGGACAAGCTCACCCAGCTGCTGGACACCGTGGTTCAGGTGGACAACGTCGACGAGTGGTTCATCTGTGGCCCGTTCGAGCTGGTCCAGCTCATCCGGGACACCCTGAAGGACAAGGGCGTGGCCGAGGAGAAGGTCCGCTTCGAACTGTTCAACACCGGCACCGCCGACCGCCCCGAGGGCAACATCGGTCGCCCGGTCGAGGTGGATCCTTCCGGGAACAACTTCACCATCGAATTCAACCTTGACGGTCTGGAAGGCTCCGTGCAGTCCCCGGAGAACGCGCGCGAAACCATCCTCAACGCGGCCCTGCGGGTCCGCCCGGATGTTCCGTTCGCCTGCGCCGGCGGCGTCTGCGGCACCTGCCGCGCCAAGGTGGTCGAGGGCGAAACCGAGATGGAAGCCAACTTCGCGCTCGAACCCGACGAGGTCGAAAAGGGTTACGTTTTGACCTGCCAAACCCGTCCTACCTCCGAAAAGGTCAAGGTCGACTTCGACGCCTAACCCACCCACTCATCCATACTGTTTGCCTGCAGCCCACGTAGTCCTCAAGCGACCGCGTGGGCTGCGGCCATGAACACATCCTGCGCGGTCCCAAAGGAGCACCCCACATGTCCATGATCGAACTGAGCATCGAGAACAACCTCGCCACCGTGGTGCTGAACGCACCACAGAAGATGAACTCGCTCGACGAACAAGCCCTAGCGGACCTGTCCGCGGCCTATGACAAGGCCGCCGAGGGCGTCCGCAACGGCACCGTGCGCGCACTGCTGCTGCGCGGCGAGGGCCGCGGCTTCTGCGCCGGCCGAGACATCTCCAACGTCGACCCGGCCACCGACGACGCGTACCACTACCTGTCCAAGCTCGTGCAGCCGGTGCTGAAGAAGATGGCCGACTTCCCGGCCCCGACCTTCGCGGCCGTCCAAGGCGCCTGCCTCGGCGTGGGCCTTGGCTTGGCCATCGCCACCGACGTCGTCTACGTGGCCAACAACGCCAAGATCGGGTCCCCGTTCGCCAATCTGGGTGCCACCCTTGACTCCGGCGGACACTGGTACTTCACCGAGCGCCTCGGCATCCACCGGACGCTGGACCTGATCTACACCGCGGACCTCATCTCCGGCGAGGAAGCAGTCAAGGCCGGGCTGTTCTCCCGCGCAGTCGAGGCCGACGAGCTGCAGGAATTCACCGCCGAGATCGCCGCCAAGGTGGCCAACGGCGCCACGAACGCGTTCCGTGCCTCCAAGCAGCTGGTGGCCCAGGTGCGCGACCAGCGGCTGGGGCTGTGGGAGTCCATGGAAGAAGAAAACAAACTCCAAGGTGCCCTCTGCAAGACCGAGGACTACAGCGAAGGGTTCAAAGCTTTCCAAGAAAAGCGGAAACCAGAATTCACCGGTAGCTACGAAGACCTCTAAACCGGTTATTACTCCTTAAGAACAAGCGGCCCGTACCAGCAAGAACTGGTACGGGCCGCTCATTGTTTGGGTAGGTTTTAGTCCCGGCTGAGAGAAATCTTGGGGAAAGACCCAACATTCGGGATCACAATCCCAACCTCGTTGACGTCCTCCGGTGGTGACGCAACAGAGGTAGCGACGGTGTGTGACTCTCCCTCGTCGATGCTCGCGTTTACGAGTCCTTCCGAGCAAAGACACTTGCCGGATTCGTCAAAAGCCGCCCGATGGATTTTCTTGTTTTTGGGATCAACAAGATGGATACCTCGCGAGCTTTGGAAAAGCGTCCGCTGAGTTTCGCCATCACTGCCCGGAATCGACATGTCGCCGTCGAAGAACAGGTTGCCAACGGTGAAGACACCATCCGAGTTGTTTGTCACCTTGACCTCAATGGTGGTCAACATGCCGTCGTCGGAAACATCCATCAGAT
>CAYZBX010000154.1:0-4728 GCA_964476735.1 uncultured Micrococcaceae bacterium | reverse complement strand
CGCAGCACGAAACGGGTCTGCGGCAGCGGCCACTCGGAGGAGTCCACCAGCAGCACCACGCCGTCCACCATGGACAGCGCCCGTTCGACCTCGCCGCCGAAGTCGGCGTGGCCAGGGGTGTCAATGACGTTGATGGTCACCTGTTCGCCGTTGGATGCAGGCCCGGCATAGAACACGGTGGTGTTCTTCGCCAAGATGGTGATGCCCTTTTCCTTTTCCAGGTCTCCGGAGTCCATGACCCGGTCTTCCAGCTCCGCGTGTGCAGCGAATGCCCCGGTGTTGCGGAGCATTGCATCTACGAGTGTGGTCTTACCGTGATCGACGTGGGCGACAATCGCAACGTTGCGCAGGTCTGAGCGGACGCGAGTTTCTGTCATTAAGGGTGAACCTGGATCTTTCCATAGCAGGCGAAAAAGAAGTGGGCGCGATAACGCCACCTTCCATTTTAGACCCGCCGGCCAAGGGATAAAAAACGGCCCCGGGAACAGCAGCATTTCTGCGCTCTTCCCGGGGGCCGTTAACGCTCTTTGGTTCGGCGCCGTCGGCTAGTTCGCCGTCGGTAGCTCACCCTCGCCCAGCTCGGTGACACCAACCAGCGCGTGGCGGGCAGCGCGTCGCTCTGCCTGCTCATCCGGGTCCGGGACCGGCGCGGCAGCCAACAGCTCTTGGGTATACAGCTCGGTTGGGCTGTACAGCACGGTTGAGGTCTTCCCCTGTTCGACGATCCGGCCGTCCTTCATCACCGCTACCCTGTGGGCCAGCATGTCGATCACCGCAAGGTCGTGTGAGACGAACAGACAGGCGAAGTTGAACTCGCGCTGCAGCTCGGCGAACATCTCCAGCACCGATGCCTGAACGGAGACGTCCAAGGCACTGGTTGGTTCATCGGCGATCAACAGATCCGGGTTGAGCACCAGCGCGCGAGCGATGCTGATTCTTTGACGCTGGCCGCCGGAGAGTTCGTGCGGGAAACGGTTGACGACCGAGCGCGGCAGCCGAACAGCGTCCAGCAGTTCATAGGCGCGGTCGAGCCGGGATTTCTTGTCCCCCACCTTGTGGATCACCATCGGTTCGGTAATGAGGTCACCGATCGGGAAGCGTGGGTCCAAGCTGGCGGCCGGGTCTTGGAAGACGGCGCCAATGCGCTTACGGGCTTCCTTTTGCTCAGCGCCACGCAGGCTCGTCAGCGAGTGCCCGTGGACTAGCAGTTCGCCCTCGGCGACGGGGAGCAGGCCTAGCACAGCCTTGGCGATCGTGGACTTACCGGAACCGGATTCACCCACCAGACCCACGATCTCACCTTGCCTGATTTCGATGGTGGCGTTGTGCACGGCGCGTACCCGTTTGCCGCGGGCAACGTAGTCGATGCTCAGGTTCTCCGCCTTGAGCGCGAGGGCTTCCACATCCTTGCTCACGGCTGGTTCTGCGACTTCCAGTTCGCTTTCGCCGAGGTGAGGCACGGAGGCGAGTAGCTTCTTGGTGTAGGGGTGCTGGGGGTTCTTGAGCACCTCGCGGATTTCGCCCTCTTCCACCTTGGAGCCCTTCAGCATCACGGCCACGCGGTCCGCCATGTCCGCGACCACACCCATGTTGTGGGTGATCAGCAGAATGCCGGTATTCAGCTTGTCCTTCAGCGAGCGCATCAGGTCAAGGATCTCGGCTTGGACGGTCACGTCCAGGGCTGTGGTCGGCTCATCCGCGATGATGACCTTCGGGCCGCAGGCGATCGCAATCGCGATCACAATGCGCTGGCGCTGACCGCCGGAGAACTGGTGCGGGTATTCACGATGCCGCCTTGCTGCATCCGGGATGCCGACCATGTCCAGCAACTCAATCGCCCGTTTTTCGGCCTGTTTGCCGTGGGCAATGTTGTGCACAGACAGCGCTTCCATCAGCTGGTCCCCGACGCGCAGCACAGGGTTGAGCGCGGTCATGGGTTCTTGGAAGATCATCGCCACATCGGAACCGCGTAGTTTGCGGACCTGATCTTGGCTCATCTTGGTGACCTCCCGGCCACCGACATAGGTTGCGCCGTCAATGTGAGCATTGCGCGGGGAAAGGCCCAGAGCTGTCATCGCGGTGACCGACTTGCCTGATCCGGATTCACCCACGAGCGCGACGATTTCACCGGGCTTCACGCCCAGATTCATATTCTTCACCGCCTCGACATAACCGAACTCGGTTGCGAAGGTGACGGAGAGGTCCTCGAACTCGAGAACGTAATCAGAGTTTGGCACGTTAGCTCTCCAAAACTTTGCGGTTGCGGCGGGTCTTCAGCGTCGGCTTGGACTGGCGCGGGTCAAAGGCGTCGCGCAGCCCGTCACCGATGAAGTTCACCGACAACGCGATGGTCAAAATGAACATACCTGGCCACCAGAATAACCACGGGCGTGTGGTGAAGGAGTTCTGATAATCGCTGATCAGCAAACCGAGCGAGGTTTCTGGCGGCTGCACACCAAAGTTCAGATATGACAGGGCGGTTTCCAAGAGGATGGCCCCGGCGATCGCAAAGGTCGCGTTCACCACGATCACGCCAACGGTGTTGGGGATCAGGTGACGGAAAATGATCCGGAACGGATTCGCGCCCATCGATCGAGCCGCCGCCACGAATTCCTTTTCCTTCAGGGACAAGACTTCGCCACGGACCAGACGCGCGAGCCCGGTCCACGTCACCAAGCCCAAAACGATGGCCAGCCAGAAGATGTTACCGGCAGCCATCTGACCGAGGACCGCGGCGATGACCAGCAGCGGGATAACGATGACGATATCGGTCAAACGCATGAGGATGGAGTCGATCCACCCGCCGAAGTAACCGGAGATGGCCCCGATCATGGTGCCGATGAAGGTGGACAGCAAGCCGACCGTAATAGCAATGATGAAGGATTGCTGCGTCCCCTTCATGACGAGCGCGAAGTAGTCCTTACCAATGTTGTCTTGGCCAAAAGGATGCTCGCCGAGGCCGAAGCCGGCACCTGGGATGAGGCTGAGGGTCGGCGCATCACCGTCCACAATCGGGTGTGGTGTGTAGTAGTTCTTGTCCCACCACCCCGGGAGTCCGGCAAAGCCGATCGAGGTGAAGGCAAGCAACAACAATAAAGCGAGGAGGATAAGCGAGATCATCGCAGCCTTGTGGTTGCGGAACCGCCGCCAGACCATTTGTCCCTGAGACAGTGACTGGTCCTGGGTCTCAATCAGGGTTTGGTCTTCAATTTCGGCGAGGTCGACGAGTGCATCTACCTCGGGTGCGGCGCCTAACGGCGACTGCCCCATCCCCTTGTTTTCTTCGCCTTCGCGGTCTTTGTTGTACTCACTCATAGTCGAATCCTTGGGTCAAGTACGGCATACATCAAGTCTGCAACGAGGTTGAAGAACACTGCCGCGGTACCGGTGATCAGGAAGAATGCCATGACCGGCACGGGGTCAATCTGTGATAGGCCTGTCTGGAACAGCTCACCCATTCCCTTCCAACCGAAGACTCTCTCGGTGACCACCGCGCCACCGATCAGTCCAGCGAAGTCGAATGCCACGATCGTGGTGATCGGGATCAGGGTGTTGCGGAACGCGTGCTTCAGGATCACGGAGCGTTCGTTCAGGCCCTTGGCACGTGCGGTACGGATGTAGTCCTGCTGGCTCACTTCCAACATCGACGCACGGGTGTAGCGGGAGTAACTTGCAATCGAAATGACCGTCAGCAGGATTGTTGGCAGCAGCATCTGCATGCCCTTGTCGAGGAAGTCTTCCCAGAAGGTACCCACAAAGTTTGGTGTCTGGGATCCGATGGTGCTGATCGGGCGAGGCTTCAACTGGAGGAAGCCTTCCCATGCCCGAAAGATGTGGTCCACAAGGATGAAGATCGACACAAAGATCGCGGTAATGACGGACACGCTGGTGGCGGCGCCCTTGTTCCATCCACCGAGCAGTCGAGCAACGACGATCGCCACGACGATGGCTAGCACGAATAGGCCGATGATCAGGAACCAATTCGGTTCCTCGAGCAAAGCAAAGGTGGCGTAGTAGCTGATGATGCCGATGCCTGCGGTCACGAGCGCGGGGATGAGCACCTGTTTGTTGCGGACGCCGGCCACTAGCGCAGTGGCGCCAACGGCAACAGCCGCACCGAGCACCCAGATACCGATGCCAAATGGTCCCATGGATGGTTTCATGAACAGGTTGAAGTTGTTCATGATCAGCACCGCGAGGAAGAAGAACACGGCGGCGCCCACACCGGTGTAGATGCGGCGTTTGAGCGAGCCTGCCATGGCGGCTTGTAATGCCAAACCTATGACAATCGCCAGAACGCCCACCCCGAACCAGTTCATCTGGGGATACTTCAACCAGTCGTTGTAGGCGATGCCAATGTATTCCTTCAGCAGTACGGCTGCCCAGAAGACTGGCAAGGAGAAGAACAGGAAGGTCAAGAAAGTAATGGCGTAGTCGAGGCCAGAGTACTGGCGGATCGCGGTGATGATACCGACCGCGATACCGATAATGATCGCCAAGACGGTGGCGAGCACGACGAGCCGTAGAGTTGAGGAGGCGGCGTTGGCCAGCAAGTCCACAACTTCGACACCATTGCGCGTCGTTCCTAGATCACAGCGGCCAATGAAACATCCGCCGACGCCACCGAGCCAGCTCAGGTAGCGGAGGAACCAGGGTTGGTCGAGGTTCATGAATTCGATGCGTCGTTGCATCAACATTTCGCGATTCGGATCATTCGATTCGCGTAAG
>CAYZBX010000153.1:0-4739 GCA_964476735.1 uncultured Micrococcaceae bacterium | reverse complement strand
GGTACATCGCGAAGGTGCCCTCGAGCAGCTCCTGCAGCGGCATCGGCCAGGTGACGTCCTCGAGCAGCTCCATGCGCTCGTCGTAGTCGATGCCCTCGGCCTTCATCTCCGCGACCGCCTCGCCCCGGGCCTTGAACTGCTGCTGCCGCAGGACCGGCCGGGGGTCCTCCAGCGTGGCCTCGAGCACCGAGACGACGTCGAGCGCGAAGGTGTCGGACTCGGGGTCGAGCACATCGAAGGCCGCGAGCGCGAACGTCGACAGCGGCTGGTTGAGCGCGAAGTTGTCCTGCAGGTCGACCGTGAGGCGCAGAGTCCGGCCGCTCTCGTCCGGCTCGGGGAGGCGCTCCACGACGCCGGCGGTGAGCAACGCGCGATACATGTTGATGGCGCGCCGCGCGAGCCGGGCCTGCGAGCGCGGGTCCTCGTGGTTGTCGCGCAGGAGCTTGCGCATCGCGGCCAACGGGTCGCCGGCACGGGTGATCACATTGAGCAGCATCGAGTGGCTCACCCGCATCCGCGACACGAGCACCTCGGGCTCGGCGGCGACGAGCCGGTTGAAGGTGTCCTCGCTCCAGCTGACGAAGCCCTCCGGCGGCTTCTTGCGCTGCACCTTGCGGCGCTTCTTGGGGTCGTCGCCGGCCTTGGCGAGGGCCTTGGCGTTGTCGATGACGTGCTCGGGCGCCTGCACGACCACGGTGCCGGAGGTGTCGTAGCCCGCGCGACCGGCACGACCGGCGATCTGGTGGAACTCGCGCGCCTTGAGCACCCGCTGACGGCTGCCGTCGAACTTGGTCAGCCCGGTGAGCACCACGGTGCGGATCGGCACGTTGATGCCGACGCCGAGGGTGTCGGTGCCGCAGATGACCTTGAGCAGCCCCGCCTGCGCAAGCTGTTCGACGAGTCGGCGGTACTTCGGCAGCATGCCCGCGTGGTGCACGCCGATGCCGTGACGCACCAGTCGCGAGAGCGTCTTGCCGAACCCGGAGCGGAACTGGAAGCCGCCGATCAGCTCGGCGATCGCGTCCTTCTCGGCGCGGGTGCACACGTTGATGCTCATCAGCGCCTGAGCCCGCTCGAGCGCGGCCACCTGGGTGAAGTGGACGACGTAGATCGGGGCCTGGTGGGTGGACAGGAGCTCCTCGAGGGTCTCGTGCAGCGGGGTGAGCACGTACTCGAAGCTGAGCGGCACCGGGCGATCCGCGGAGGTGACCACCGCCGTCGACCGGCCGGTGCGCCGCGTGAGGTCCTCCTGGAAGCGGTCGACGTTGCCGAGCGTCGCTGACATCAGCAGGAACTGGGCCTGCGGCAGCTCCAGCAGCGGCACCTGCCACGCCCAGCCGCGGTCGGGTTCGGCGTAGAAGTGGAACTCGTCCATGATGACCGGCCCGACGTCCAGGTCCTTGCCGTCGCGGAGCGAGGCGAGCGCGAGAATCTCCGCCGTGCAGCAGATAATCGGCGCCTCCGTATTGATAGCCGAGTCACCGGTGATCATCCCGACATTCTCCGCACCGAAGATGTCGATCAGGTCAAAGAATTTTTCCGATACCAACGCCTTGATGGGTGCGGTGTAGTAGCTGCGCTGTCCCGTGACGGTGGCAAAGAAGTGAGCGGCCACGGCCACCATGGACTTACCGGATCCGGTGGGGGTGGCCAGAATGACGTTATTGCCTTGGACCAGCTCGAGGATGGCCTCTTCTTGCGCGGGGTAGAGCGCGAGTCCGCGGGAGCGAACCCACGTTTCAAAGGCCTCGAAGAGGGCATCCGGGTCGGATGTTCTTTCGGCAAGGGTTTTCAGCAGTGGGGTAGGTGTCACGGCGTTGGTCATGAAAGGCGTTACCAGCCGCGCTCACGCCAGGTCGGCAGTGCGGGACGTTCCGCTCCGATCGTGGTCGAGTCGCCGTGTCCCGGGTAGACCGGGGACGCGTCCGGGTAGACGTCGAAGAGTCGGGACTCGACATCATCGAGGAGCTGGTTGAATCGGTCCGGGTCATTCCACGTGTTGCCCACGCCGCCGGGGAACAAGCTATCGGCGGAAAAGATGATTGGGGCTGCCTCATCGCCGTCCCGTTCCGCCGTTGGCGTATAGACGAGCGCGAGAGATCCGGGGGTGTGCCCGCGCAGCGCGATCACATCCAAGCGGATGTCGCCGAACACCGGGGAGTCGCCGTGGGCCAGATGTTGCTCGGTTGGTACCGGGATCTCCGGGGCGTCCTCGGCCGAAGCGTAGGTCCTCGCGCCCGTGCTGTCCTTGATCTCCGCGAGAGCCCGGACGTGATCCCAGTGCGAGTGCGTGGTGATGATCGCCACCACACCTTCAGCATCAACACCGGCAGCAATGTCTTCGGCGGCCGCAGTCTGCAGCATCGCGGTGATCGCCGGAGCGTTGTCCGCCGCGTCGATGAGGACCTGCGCTCCGGTAGGCTTAGAGGTAAGCAGATAGATGTTGTTCGACATCTCGGAGACCACTAACCGGCGGATCACAACGGCGTTGGAGGAGAAGATTATCTGCGATGTGGGTGTGCTCGTGCTCATAGCCCCAGCTTAGCCGCACCCGTAGACTTAACGACGTTTCTCTCTTTTGGGAAGTCAGGAGTTTCTAGACACCGTGAGCAGTGATACCGCTGTGCTGCAGCCAAAATCGACGGCACCCAAGCAGGTGGCACGCGACCAGATCCAGGTGCAGGGCGCTCGCGAACACAACCTGAAGAATGTGGACGTGACGATCCCGCGCGACTCCCTCGTGGTGTTCACGGGGTTGTCCGGTTCGGGCAAGTCCTCGCTGGCGTTCGACACCATTTTCGCGGAAGGCCAGCGCCGCTACGTGGAGTCGCTGTCCTCCTACGCACGCATGTTCTTGGGCCGGGTCGATAAACCGGATGTGGACTTCATCGAGGGGCTTTCCCCGGCGGTGTCGATCGATCAGAAATCGACCAACCGCAACCCGCGCTCAACCGTCGGCACCATCACCGAGGTGTACGACTACATGCGCTTGCTCTGGGCACGGATCGGCACCCCGCACTGCCCGGTGTGTGACGAGCCGATCGCGCAGCAGACACCGCAGCAGATCGTGGACCAATTGCTGCAATTGGCGGACCGGACACGTTTTCAGGTGCTTGCGCCGGTGGTGCGGGCCCGCAAGGGCGAGTTCGCGGACCTGTTCAAGGATCTCTCGGCACAGGGCTTCGCCCGGGTCATCGTGGACGGGGCGATGCACCAGTTGACGGACCCGCCCAAGCTGGAGAAGAACTACAAGCACACCATCTCCGCGGTGGTCGATCGTCTGGTGATCAAGGACGGCATCCGGCAACGGCTGACCGACTCAGTGGAAACGGCGCTACGACTGGCCGAAGGCCGCGTGGTCATCGACTTGGTGGACCTCGACGCGGAGGACGAAGGCAAATACCGTTCCTTCTCGGAAAATCTGGCCTGCCCCAACGAGCACCCGCTGGCGATCGACGAGGTCGAGCCCCGCTCCTTCTCCTTCAACAACCCGTACGGGGCCTGCGAGGTGTGCTCCGGCATCGGGTCATCGCTGGAGGTTGACGCCGAGCTGGTGGTCCCGGACCCGGAGAAGTCCCTCGCGGAGGGGGCCATCGCGCCGTGGTCACTCGGCAAGGCCACCAGCGAGTATTGGGGCCGGCTGCTGGGCGGGCTAGCGGAGGAACTCGGCTTCGACATGGACACCCCGTGGAAGGACCTGCCGAAGAAGATCAAGACCGCGATCTTGGACGGCAAGGACTACAAGGTGAAGGTGCAGTACCGGAACCGGTTCGGCCGCGAACGCATCTACGCCACCGGCTTCGAAGGGGTGATCCGGTATATCAAGCGCAAGCACGGAGAGACCGAATCGGACTCCACCCGCGACCGCTACGAGCAGTACATGCGCACCATCCCGTGCGCCGCCTGCGACGGCGCCCGCTTGAACCCGGCCTCCCTGTCCGTGCGGGTGGCCGGCCTGAACATCGCGGAGGCCTCACGTTTCCCGCTGCAGGAGACCATCGACTTCCTCGAGTCGCTGACCCTGAGCGAGCGGGACGCAAAGATCGCCGATCAGGTGTTAAAGGAGATCTTGGCCCGCCTGCACTTCCTCGTGGACGTCGGCCTTGAGTACCTGAACCTAGAGCGGCCAGCCGGCACGCTTTCCGGCGGCGAGGCCCAACGCATCCGGTTGGCCACCCAGATCGGTTCCGGGCTGGTTGGCGTGCTCTACGTGCTGGACGAACCCTCCATCGGTCTGCACCAGCGAGACAACCGACGTCTGATTGAGACGCTGATTCGACTGCGCGAACTGGGCAACACGCTCATCGTGGTGGAACACGATGAGGAGACCATCGCCGAAGCCGATTGGATCGTCGACATCGGCCCGGGCGCCGGCGAATTCGGCGGCGAGATCGTCTACTCCGGACCGGTCGCGGGACTGCCGGACGCCAGCAACTCCATCACCGGTGACTACATCGCCGGACGCAAGAGCATCGAGCTGCCCGCACAGCGCCGCCCCATCGACAAAAAGCGCCAGCTCACCGTGGTGGGCGCGCGGGAGAACAACCTGCAGAACGTCACGGTGGATTTCCCGCTGGGCGTCTTCACCGCGGTGACCGGGGTGTCGGGGTCCGGCAAATCCACGCTGGTCAACGAGGTGCTCTACAAGGTGCTGGCGAACAAGCTGAACAACGCCAAGCAGGTTCCGGGCCGGCACACCCGGGTCAACGGGCTGGAACACCTCGACAAGGTCATCCACG
>CAYZBX010000152.1:2265-4746 GCA_964476735.1 uncultured Micrococcaceae bacterium | reverse complement strand
CCGGAGACGGCCGGCGTGTTGTGCCGGGCGGCGAGCACGCTGATGGGGATGGCCAACAGCACCGCCACGGCGGCTCCAGCGAAGCCGAAGAAGATGGTGACCCCGGCGGCCTGCATCATGCGCCCGACTTCCAGCTCGTTACCGGCCACCGAACGAACTACGCGTTCCAGCAGCGCCAGAATCGGCACCCCGACGGCCAAGAAGAACACCAAGCCCAGCCCGAGCGTGGACAGGGCGTGGCCGCGCTTGCTGAGCTGGATCAGATCCTTGGGCGGGCCGACCGCGATCCGGGTGGTTTTCACCGGGCGGCGAACCAGCCGTTCCGCCAAGACGATGAGCAGCGCCAACCCGACCAGCACGAGGGACAGCACGATGGCCAACTCGCGGTTGAACGTGCCACCGAAGGCGGTTTGCACCGCGGGGGTGAGCGTGGAATAGCGCATGATCGCGACCACACCGAATTCGGAGATGGTGTAGAGCGCCACCAGCAGGGCTCCGGCTCCCGCGGCCGGCGCGATTTGGGGCACGGTCATGGTGATGAACGCCTTGAAGGAGCTGACGCCCAGGGTCCGAGCCACGGATTCCACCGCCGGGTCGGAGCGGCGCAGCGCCGCGACCACCGGCAGCGTGACGTAGGGGGTGGTGGCCAAGACCAGCACCAGCAGGGAGCCCCAATAGCCACGCAGCGGGATCACCGTGACCCACGCGAGGCCGGCCACATAGGAGGGGATCGCCAGCGGCAGCGTCGTGGCGACCGTCCAGAAACGCTTACCCTTCAGGTTCGTGCGGGTCAGCAGGTAGGCGGTCGGTATCCCGATCAGCAGGGTGCCCGCCGTGGTGCCGGCAACAAGTGCCAGCGTGTGCCACGTGAGGGTGAAGGTCCGTGGGCGGGTGAACGCTTCCAATGCCTTGCCATCGGGCGCCGTGAAGACTTCGACGAGCAGGAAGATCGTGGGGGTTGCCACGAGTGCCACGGTCACGATCGCCAACGCCAATAGAACCCTGGACGGCTTCTTTACCGACCGGTTCGCTGGGCGAGGAAACGGCCGACGGGTCATTTCCCGCCGGCCGTTTTCAATTGTGGTCATTCAACTAGTGTAGGTGCTATTTCGATTTGGTGTGTTTTTCTTACTGGTTGAGAGTTAGGCCAGCCTCATCAACCATGGCTGCGGTCTCTTCCACGGTGCCCAGCTCGGAGAGATCAACCTCGGGGGTCTTCAGATCCTTCAGCGGCGGTACGCCTTCCGGCCCGGGGACGCCGTCAACCAGTGGGTATTCGCTGGTCTCTTCGGCAAAGTACTTCTGGCCGGTTTCCGAGAGCAGGAAGTCAACGAACTTCTTGGCGTCCTCGCGTTCGGCAGCCTTCTTCATGATGCCCACGCCGGTGGCGTTCACCAGCGCCGCCAAGTCGCCGTCCTGGCCGAACTTGATCTGGGCGCGCATGTTATCGGCACCCTCCTCCGCGGCTAGGTTGTACCAGTAGTAGTGGTTGATCAGCCCGATTTCGGCTTCGCCCTTGTTCACGGCTTCCAGCACGTGGGTATTCTTCTCGTAGGTCTTCGGATCGTTGTCCGCCAGCTTCTGCAGCCATTCCTTCGCCGCGTCGTCACCTTCGGTGACGCGGATGGCGGTCACGAAGGCCAAGAAGGAAGCGTTGCCGGGGGCGATGGCGATCTTGCCTTTCCACTTCGGATCCACCATCTCCTGATAGGTGCCCGGAGCGTCGGCCTCGTCAACCTTGTCCTTGTCGTAGGCCACCACGCGTGCCCGGCCGGTCAGGCCAACCCACTGCTGCTCATTGGAGGAAAAACCTGCTGGGACCTTCTCCAGAACATCGGCGGGCAGGGTGGAGAGCAGATCCTTGTCCGCAACGAGGCCCAGCGCCCCGGCTTCCTGAGAGAGGAACACGTGGGCGGGGGACTTGTCCCCTTCGGTCAGCAGCAGCTGCGCCTGTTCAGCGCTCCCGGCGTACCGGACCTCGGTGTTGACGCCGGATTCCTCTTCGAACTTCTTGATCAGGGGATCGATCAGTTCCTCGTTGCGGCCGGAGTAGATCACCAGTGGGCCATCGTCCTTGTTGGCGCCATCGGCGGGGCCGTTGTCCGTGGAGCAGGCAGCCATCGAAGCAGTCAGCCCGATGATTGCTGCCGTGGCAACGGCAAGTCTCTTCATTGAGCGCATTGTGGTTCTCCTCAAGATCTGTTTGCGCTGACTAGGTAAGGATAACCTCACTTGCTTTGCGAAGGGAAACCAAATCAATAAAAACCGTAAAATTTTTTGTCGACCGCCGGAGCCCGATTTGGCGCGGACTGTCGACAGCGTCTGGGCGGGGCTCTAAGCTCTACTCATGGGGCGTGCAGACGAGAACCGATTTCAGCGAGCCGATGTGGCCGTTTGCTGGGCGACGCCGCGCCAGCAGTGGCTGCTGTGTAACGTCACAGATTCGTCCACGGACAGCGCCGAGCATGCGTTGTTCGTGGA
>CAYZBX010000152.1:0-2165 GCA_964476735.1 uncultured Micrococcaceae bacterium | reverse complement strand
CGGACCTTGCCGCTGGCCACCACGTGATTGAACAGGGTTTCCACGATTTCCTGCGGGACGCCCCTAGCAGCCGGTGCGCTGACCCCGGGAGCCACGGCGGCCGGAAACACGTCCATGTCCACGCTGAGATAGATGGCGTCAAGAGTGGCAAGAAAGTCGTCGATCCGTGACAGCACCGCAGGCAGGTCGACGCTGCCCAGCTGCAGGTCGGTGTCCTGCACGAAGCGAACCTTGAGTTTCTCCGCAGTCTGGAACAGCGCGCGGGTATTGGCGTGTTGGGCGACGCCCAGCACCATGTAGTGAAAATCCACCCCGGTGGCCCGGCAGGCGCGCGCGGCCTGCAGGAAAGGGGTGCCCGAGCTCGGCAGCTCGTCGGCGCGCAGGTCAAAGTGCGCGTCGAAGTTGATGATCCCGATCCGGGGGATCTCCTCCCGATTGTGCTGCTGGTGCTTCAGCAGCCCGGAAAACGACCCGAAGGCGACCTCGTGGCCGCCGCCGAGCACGATCGGGGTGCTCCCGGTTTCCAAGGCCGCCGCGACGGCGTAGGCCAGCTCGCCGTGGGCCGCGTCCAGCTCCCCATCGGTGCAGGTCACGTCCCCGGCGTCACGGATCCCGGGCCGGCCCGCCGGGACCATGTTGGCCAAGGCCGCACGGATGGCCGCCGGCCCCCTGTCCGAGCCGGGTCGGCCTCCGTTGCGGACCACGCCTTCGTCGCAGGCGAAGCCGATGAGGGAGAACTCCGCGGCCGGTGCCGCAGCGTTCACGAGGTGATGGTAAAGCTGAAACTCTTCGCCGTCGCCGTCATGACGGCCTGTCCACGCAAATGCTTCCATGACTAAGTCTTATCAGCGTTGAACCTGAACCGGCTAGAGCCCTCCGCAGCTAACACCGCCGCCATGGTGGCCAGCACGAACGGCAGCGATAGCGGCACGACGCCCAGCGGGGCAAGGAACTGTCCCAACGAGCCGAACAAGAACGCCGCGCAGGCGGCGGTGGCGAGCGCCAGCAGCCCGGCCGGCCAGCTGGGTTTGAAGATGGCTGTCTTGCCGAACAGGCACAGCGCGGCCAACGCGCCGGTGTAGCCCCAGAGCCCGCCGAAGATCTGATAGCCGTCGGCGCCTAGGAGCAGGCCGAGCGCGGCGCCGACGCTCGAGCCGGCTAGAGCCGCCGCGGCCGAGGTCGCCGAGGAGAGCAGGATGCCGGCTAGCACCAGGACGCCAACCAGAGGCGAGTTGAGCAAGAAGGTCTCGCTGACACCCCGGACGATGGCCTGGCTGAGCCCCTCAAGCATCGGGAGCGACTCGCCGTCGTGGCTGGCGCGCAAGGCCACGTTCGGGCTGGCCAGTACGCGGGCGACGGGGGAGAGCAGTGCGACGTTGGCGTAGCCGTAGGCCACGGTGGGGATCAGCAACAGGACGCTCAGACCGACGATGGAAAACGGCAACGACAACACCGGCAGGCCAAGCCGGTCCGTCAGCAGGTTCAGACAGGCGTGCATCAGCGGCACCGAGACGACCGCGGCGACCACCGCGTAGACGAGGATGCCGAAGTTCCACTGCGGGGTGAGGAAGCTGGCCAGCAGGACGGCAATCAGCGAGCCGTTGAAGGTGTAGATGCCGGAGCGGATCCGGTCCAAAGGGTAGTCCAGCAGGTGCGCGGTCAAGGTGCAGGCATAGGAGCCCAAGAGCACGAGGATTGCTGCCCGCGGTCGGTACAGGGCGATCGCGGCGGTGAAGATGAGCCCGCTGAGTGGGTTATTGATGAAGACGACCTGGCCGATGCCGCGGAAGGTGGAATCGACGGTGGCCAAGATGGGGGAGCGCTCGTGCAAGCGCTGGGTCGGCAGGAAGCTACCGCGCAGACCGGCCAATTGTGTTTTCAATGATCACCTCAAAACGCTGATGAAAGCTCCTCCACACCTTCTTTATAGTGCACTGCGTCACAGCGTCCTAATCGTGCTGTTAAACGGTACGGGTGCCGCATCCGTTCGGTGCGGCACCCGTAGGCGCTGGGGGTAGGGGTGGAGCGCCTACTTAGGGTTAGAGGTGCGTATCAACACGTAGCGCTGACTCGAATCAGGGAAGTGGCCGATCAGTCCGGCCACCCCGCCGGCGGTCCGGTCCGGCGTGTGGTCGATGCAGGAGGCGAGGTAGTGCAAGTCCCCG
>CAYZBX010000151.1:0-4807 GCA_964476735.1 uncultured Micrococcaceae bacterium | reverse complement strand
CTGTGGCCGAAGAAGTCAAAGATTTAGTCAGCATAAGAGATGAATTTTGCTTCGGGTTTAGTTGGGACGAGTATCCACCGGGCACCGATTTTTGGCGCGCTCGAAAAGTCAGTGCAGATACTATGCGAAATGGCCTAACAAGAGGAGATCTCTGGGAAGCTCCGAAAAAGTTTGTCCGTGCGGGGCGGCTTAACCAGCCCGAGCAACCGCTGTTGTATACGTGTATGGGAAATCCCTTGGCCCCGATGCTTGAAGCAGGGTTAGAATCAGACGATATCTTTATCCTTGTCTGGTACCGACTTCATGCGCCTATTCGATTCAAAAGAATCGGTATTACTAATACTGATACAGCGCTGACAGCACATGAGCAGAATATTGAAGAAGCTCTGAGCACATTCATTCGCGATGTTCTCACGATTCCAGCTTCACACGAAAATGATGATCTTTACTCGCTAACTCAGCAAGTACTGGAATCGTTCTTTCCCATTGATCACGTGAATGATGGTTGGATTTTTAAATCCACACTCATACCCAATGCAGATAATGCCGTGATCGCTCCCGATAATGCACATACGAAACTATCGGTAAAGAATGTACTGGCAGGGCAATTCATCTCAGCTGACGATGAAGGGATAACCGCCGTGTATCGCGCATTTTCTGATGGGGTGGAAAGCGTAGGCGACAAGATCGGACTTCAAGAGATCCCCCAAGATCGCTTTAACGACTTCCAAGAAATGTTGGACTGGGTAGACCAGTACTGAAAACATCTAAATCCGATGGCCCCTCCGGGTAGAAGCCATTTGGTCAGAGATGCTCAGCACTTGTTCCATGCCGTGCTGCTTGGTGGCGGATTCAGCAAAACTCCATGGAATAAATCAGCTGGTCTTTGATTTCGCGTTCTTCTTCCGCCGGGATACACAAGGTCCCACTCAATCCCAGCAGGGTATACCCGTGGGGCCGCTACATTATGTTGTTCAGGTGCAGTGGTGTTGAGGTTTAGATGGGGAGTCGGACTTCGTTGGCGAACCAGGTTTGGAGTTCTGTGACCCAGAGGTTCCAAATGCCTGAGACCATGAGCACGCCGACAAGGATCAGCAGGCCGCCCCCGAGGCGCATGATCAGGCGTTGGTGTCGGCGGAAGAAGGCCATGGTGCCCATAAATCTGTTGAATCCGAGGGCGATGAGCAGAAACGGGAGGCCGAGGCCTAGGCAGTAGACAAACGCTAAGAGGCCGCCGCGGGTGGGGCTGGGGGATCCGGCGGAGGATAATAGCAGCACCGCTGAGATGGTCGGGCCGATACAGGGAGCCCAGCCCAGGCCGAAGATGACCCCGAGCATGGGGGCGCCCAGTAATCCTGCTTGGGGTCGGTAGGTGATGCGATGATCGCGTTGGAGCGTGGAGAGCCCGCCCATGAACACTACGCCCATGAGGATGACGACGAGCCCCAGCAGTTGGGTGAGCCACTGGCCGTCGTCTTGGAGCCAGATGAAGGCTGAGGAAAACACGAGGCCCAGCAGCACAAAGACGATGGTGAAGCCCAGCACGAAGAGGCTCATGCCAAGAAACATCCGGCCGCGTTGTTGGTTTTCGAGGTTCACCCCGGTCATGCCGGTGACATAGCCCAGATACCCTGGTACCAGGGGCAGGACACAGGGGGAGAAAAACGAGACGAGGCCTGCCAGGATGGCCACCGGCACCGCCAGGAGCAAGGAGCCGTCCAAGGCGATTTCTGCAAAAACATTATTGTTCGTCATGGCGATAGCGGTGGCCAGTGTGGTCACGCCGGAGACTCCTTATGCGGTGGGCATCCAACAAGAGGGCATTAAAACTTCAACAGTAGCCAGGGTTACAAGGCTGTGCGTCATGGTGAGGGCGGGGCGTTACTCGGCCAGCAGGCCCTCACCTTTGGCTTCCAGGAGGTCTTCCATTTCGCGCATCTCAGCAGTTTGGATGTCAACCATCTGTTGGGCTAGGTCGACTAGCGGCTGGTAGCCGCCGTTGTCGATCTGATCCTGGGTCATGGCAATGGCTCCTGCGTGGTGGAAATGCATCAATTGCAGAAATCTGGTGTCGGCCTGCTCACCTTGCAGGGTTTCTAGTTGGTCCATCTGCTCGGGGGTGATCATGCCATTGGCAATGTGTGGGGCATGGTGGGCCATTAGCTCGTGTTGATCCCAGTCATCCGCCCAACCGACCATAATGTCGATTTCTTCTTGCTGGCCGACTTTGATCCGCTCTGCCAGGTCATTGGTGGCGCTGCTGGTACCCTCGGCGGCCAGGATGATCTCACTCATATCTACGGCTTGTTGATGGTGCGGGGTCATCATCGCCACAAAATGCAGATCCACGCCGTTGACTTCTTCTGGTTGATTCGCCCCGGCGGTCACGGCGACCCCATCCATATCGGTCATCGCGGTATCTTGCGGCTGGTCAGCGCACGAGCTCACACCGGCCCTCAGGGCGGCAACCGCCATCAGCTTCAGCATGCGGCGCTGCAGTGGTGTTTTTGTCATGGATGTGCCTTTCTTATCACGGGTCTACCTCACACGGGGCGCTGAGCAGCTGGCTGGTCAGTCTGCCGCGTCGAGTATAGGTATACCCCCTAAGGGTACTGTTGGTGCGTTGAGGACGTGTTTGTTTTGCGCAAGATGTCTTTCACTCAGCCGATCAAGGTCTTCGCTTTTTTGAAAGCCGCTTCGCGCACCCAGCGCCCAGTGGTGGGTGCCATGGCCCAGCTCAGGTGGGGAGCAGGCCATCAAGTCGCTGACCTGCTCTTACTCCATGGCTCGGGTCCACCCCAGGCGGTAGACGCGGGAGAGTCCCCCACGATCCGTGGTCGATGTTTAGGAGCGAACGAGCCGGGCGATGGCGTCGGCGGCTTCGGTGAGTTTTTCTTCGGCTGCTGGCCCGTCGGTTTGAGCGGCGCGGACGACGCAGTGGCGCACATGGTCATCGAGTAGGCTCAGCGCGACGTTGTTCAGGGCTGAGGTGATGGAGCTGATTTGGGTGAGGATATCAATGCAGTAGGTTTCTTCATCGATCATGCGATGAATGCCGCGGGCTTGGCCTTCAATCCGTTTCAATCGGGCCAGGTAGCGGTCTTTGTCACTGATATAGCCGTGGTCTGCGGATTCGGCATGTGGGGTGTTGGTCATGGGTCTACTTTCGTGTTGCACCGGTATTGTCACAGCAGTGTCTGATCTTAGGCGTCCACGGTTTCGGCTGTCCGGTCCAGGGACCTGGCCGCACTGGCAGCCGGGGTGAGATCCAAGCGGCGTAGCAGCTGGGCATTGAGGGCAACGACTACGGTGGAGGCCGACATCAGGATCGCCCCCACGCTCATCGGCAGGACAAACCCGATCGGAGCCAGCACCCCGGCAGCCAGTGGGACGGCCGCGATATTATACCCAGCAGCCCACCACAGATTCTGTTTCATTTTCCGGTAGCTGGCCTGCGACAGTTCAAAGACGGATAACACCGAGCGGGGATCTGAGGAGGCCAAAATGACCCCGGCCGAACCGATGGCCACATCGGTGCCAGCACCAATGGCAAGCCCGACATCGGCTTGGGCTAAGGCCGGGGCGTCGTTGACGCCATCACCGACCATCGCCACTTTGCGGCCTTCGGCTTGCAGTTCGGCGACTTTGGCGGCCTTATCTTCGGGCCGAACCCCAGCAAAGACCCGGTCAATGCCCAACTCCTGGGCCACGGTATCGGCCACGGCTTGGGCATCTCCGGTGATCATCACGACTTGAACACCGTGGGCATGCAGGGCATCCACGGTGTCACGGGATTCCGGTCGGATCTCATCGGCTAAGCGCAACGCACCGATCACCTGACCATCAGCCAGCACATGGAGAATGATCGCGCCTTCGTCGCGCCATTGCTCAGCAATCGCTAACTCGTCTTGGGCGTGGTGGTCCAACAGGTAGGGGCCCCCGACTTCGATGACGGTGCCATTGACCGTGGCCTTGACACCCACAGCAGGCGAGGAGGAGAACTCGGTAGCACCGGGCACGTCGAGGTCGCGGATACGGGCAGCGCCGACAATGGCATGCGCTAAGGGGTGCTCGCTGTCGGCTTCGGCAGCAGCAGCCAACGCCAACACCTCATCTTTGGTGCGATCGCCCACCGGGTGGATCCCGGTGACGGTGGGCTCACCTTTGGTCAGCGTGCCGGTCTTATCAAACAATACCGCATCCACGGTGCGCATCGATTCCAGTGCCAGGCGATCTTTGATTAATACCCCGCCACGTGCTGCACGTTCGGTGGCAATGGAGACCACCAGCGGGATGGCGAGGCCTAAGGCGTGGGGACAGGCAATCACTAACACGGTGATCGTGCGCACCACGGCCGCATCCGGCAGCCCCAGCATCGACCACACCAGCGCGGTAATCACCGCCGCACCCAGGGCGAACCAAAACAGCCAACCTGCGGCAGTATCCGCGATGCGTTGGGCTTTGGACGACGATGCTTGGGCATCGGCGACCAGTTTCTGGATCCCGGCCAGCGCGGTGTCATCTCCAATGGCGGTGACTGCCACGCGCAGCCCAGAATCCGTGGCCACGGTACCGGCCACCACGTGATCGTCCAGGCTGCGCCGGACAGTTTTGGACTCTCCGGTGACCATGGACTCATCCATGGAGGCACTACCATCGACGATCTGGCCATCGGCTGGGACCGCAGCACCTGGCCGGACAATGACGACATCTCCGACGACTAGCTCAGCCGGAGCGACCGTCACCACGTCATCGCCGTCGACCTTCTCGGCTTCATCCGGCAGCAAGGCAGCCAGGGAGTCCAAGG
>CAYZBX010000150.1:0-4821 GCA_964476735.1 uncultured Micrococcaceae bacterium | reverse complement strand
CCGAGGTCAAGAAGTTCTTCGATGAAACCTGGGACGACGTATCGGTGATCCCAGCATTCTAAGCTGAACCCGATCCGCCCTTTGGGTGCCCCGCGGCCACGAGTTGGTCGCGGGGCACCGTCGTCTCTGCTGACCCGTGCCGGCGGTTACCAGATAGCATGAGTATCGTGATCAACCCGACCCATTTGAAGACGTTGCTGCAGGTGCTGGCCACCGGTTCCTTCACGGCGGCCGCCGAGCAGCTCGGCTACACCGCCTCGGCCGTGTCCCAGCAGATGTCGACGCTGGAGCGGGACCTGCAGGTCACCCTGTTCCAACGATCCGCCAAATCGATCACCCCCACCCCGGCCGCAGAGGCCGTGGGGCGGCACGCCAAGAAGGTCCTGACGGATTTGGCGGCGCTGGCCGCAGCCGGGCAGCGGCACCACTCGGAACGGAGCGACCAGTTGCGGGTCGCGCTGTTCTCCTCGCTGGCCGGCTACGCCATCCCCCGGCTGCTGGCCGACGAGGCGTTCACCTCCGCCGGGGTGGAACTGCAATTGCTGGTGGCCGAACCGCACGATTCGATCGAACGCCTGCAGCACAGCCAAGACGTCGACATCGCCTTGGTGTTCCAGGTCGGTCAGACCGGTCTGGCCTGGCCGCACCGGTTGGAGCGTTCCTGGTTGGGCGAGGAAGAGTTCCGCGTGGTGCTGCCGAAGCGGTGGGGCATCCCGCACAGCGCCCAAGTGGAGGTCGCCCAGCTCGCCGAGATGCCCTGGCTGATGCACCACCCGGGCACTGCGGACGCCACCGTCATCGAGCGGCTCTTTACCTCCTGCGGCATCAACCCCAGCATTACTGCGTTTTGTGACGACTTCTCCGCTTCGCTGAATCTCTGCGCCGCGGGGATGGGCGCGGCGCTGGTGCCGGATCTAGCATTGGAGCACCGCATCGTCCAAGAGAAGGCGAGCACTTTCGATCCGGTCTACGGCACCGTGATCGTTGACGTCCCGGAGGTCAGGCTGTCCCGCAGCATCTTCGCGCTGACGGCTGCCGACCACACCGGACGCAAAGCAACACCGGCCAGTAGGTTGTTTCTGGATCGCTTGGCCGCCGTTTTGGAACCGGTCGCGGACACCGATCCCCTATTGCGTTATGGCCGGGGTTCATAAACAATAGCTAACTAAGCACAAGGCGTGTGGCGCACCTCACAAACTCCTAAGGGGATCCTATGTTGCTTACTACCCATGAAGTCTCCGAACAGGTGACTCAGTTATTCCAGTTCCACCGCGGCCAAGACGTGTTCTTCATGCTCATGCTGGTCGCCTTCCTGATGTTGTTCATCAGGCGCTATGAATGGGGCGTCGCGCTGGCGACCATGCTCTCGTTCATCGTCGCTTGGCCACTCTACATCTTGGTTTCCACCTCCATGCTCGGCATGGACATCGACATCGAATTAGTTATTCTCGCCATCTTCTGCGCCATTACACTCGTCATTGCTATCGGGGTTTTCCTCGGCCAAATCTCCACCATTCACTACATCACCGCGGCCGTGCTCTTCGTGCCCGCCTACATGTTCAACGAGTGGTTCATGTTCACCTTCCTCGACGGCGTCCTCGATGCCGGCGGCTCGATCTTGGTGCACGTCTTCGCGGCGTACTGGGGTTGGGGTGTCATCCTGGGTCTGCGGAACCGCAAGATCAACGACATGCCGATGAAGACCTCGGTCCACTCGGTGTCCTTCGTCTGGCTCGCGGCCATGCTGCTGCTGGTGCTGTGGCCATCGTTCGTCACCGCGCTGCTGCCGCCGGAGGAGATCCTGCCGGCCATGTTCACCTGCTACATGGCCCTGGTCGCTTCCGCGTTGAGCACCTACCTGCTCTCCTACATCCTGAAGCGCGAGGTCGATCCGCTGGTCTACACCTACGCCATGCTGGCCGGCGGTGTCGCCATCGGTGCCACCGTCAACCTCGTTGGTCCGCTCGAGGGTTGGATCATCGGCTTCTTGGCGGGCATCGTCTCCACGCTGTGCTTCTACTACCTGCACGACTGGTTGAACAAGACCACCGGCGTGCTGGACACCATGGGCGTGCACAACCTGCACGGCGTCCCCGGCATCTTCGGTGGCCTCGTCGCCATGGTGGTGGCAGGAGCACCGATCGCTCAGCTGTGGGCCATCCTCGGGGCGATCGCCATCGCGCTGGTCACCGGTGCGATCACCGGCTTCATCCTGAAGCTCTTCAAGGAACCAAGCCACATGCTGGACGACGCGGAGGCGTTCGATATGACCGATGCCCGGTCACCGGACGAGCCCCTCATTCAGGGTGGTCAGCCGGGTCAAGCATCGGCCTAAAGAACCCACTCGCTTGTAGATAAACAAAGGATGCCCCGGTCAGATTTGACCGGGGCATCCTTTATTTTTCAGTGGGTGCTGGCCGACTAACGGCGGCTGATCAGCACCTCGGTGGCTTGTTCCTCATCGGGGTGTTTGCGCAGGTGCACGATGGCCGCAGCCAACCCGCCCCAGACGGTTCCCAATGCAACGATCAGCATGATGATGGCGCCAGCGGACATTACTGCTGTCCTCCTTCACGGTAGGGGTTTTCAACGGCCGGTTCGGTGGCGTTGCTTGCGGCGACCAGTTCGGCCTCATCGTCCTCGTGGCTGGCCTCGCGGTGCAGCGCAGCACCGGACGGCCACGGCATCACGGCGAAGACGACCGAGAGGATGATCAGGGACGCGGACATGCCCCAACCGAAGATGGCGAGGAAGTCCAGCGGCATGTCCCCGTAGGGTTCGGTGGCCTTGGCGATAATGTCGGTGATCAGCAGGTAGCCCAGCACGATCGGCATGACGACGGAGACCAAGATCCGCCAGAACATGCCCACCTTGAACGAGGAGACCGCGTTCAGGTGGTCGGCCAGCACCGGTAGCTTGCGAACGCCCCAGGAAACGACCAGAACGGCGACGAAGGCGGCGCCGACGATACCGAGGTTGTTGACGAACGCGTCGGAGACGTCGAGGACGTAGACGCCGGTGGTGGTGCCGAAGAGGGTGATGGAGATGACGGCGCACAGCCCGCCGACCACCAGGGTGGTGACCAGTCGGGACCAGCCGGTCTTGTCCTTCACCGCGGAGATCACGACCTCCAAGATGGACACCAGCGAGGTGAACCCGGCGAACACCAGGGAGCCAAAGAACAGCACACCGATCAACGCGCCCATCGGTGCCTGCGAGATGATGGCCGGGAAGGCGACGAACGCCAAGCCAAGGCCGCCGGCAACCACACCGTCCATGTCGGTGTTTGCGGCCTGCGCCATGAAGCCCAGTGCCGCGAAGACGCCGATGGCTGCGAGGATCTCAAACGCCGAGTTGGAGAAGCCTACGACCAAGCCCGAACCGGTCAGGTTGGAGCGGCGCTTCAGGTAGGAGGAGTAGGTGACCATGATGCCGAAGCCGATGGACAGCGAGAAGAAGATCTGGCCGTAGGCGGCGATCCAGATCTTGGCGTTGGTGAGCGCGGCCCAATCCGGGGTGAACAGGGCGTCCAACCCGGTTGTGGAACCCGGTAGGGTCAGCGCTACGCCGACCAAGATCAGGAACATCACGATCAGCACCGGCATACCGATGAGGGATGCCTTGGCGATGCCCCTGCGCACGCCGAGCCCGAGGATGGTTAGCAACACGAGCCAAACCGCGACCATCGGGATCCAGACGCCGTCCACGAAGTCGAACACGACCCCGGGCTCGTCGGCCAGCTGCAGGTAGTGACCGAAGAAGAAGCCCTCCGGGTCATCACCCCAGGCCTTGGTGAAGGAGAAGTAGGTGTACATGGCGGCCCACGCGACGATGGCCGCATAGTAGACGCCGATCACGAAGCAGATGAGCACCTGCCACCAGCCGATGGCTTCCACGCCACGGCTGATGCGGCGGAAGGCCAGTGGCGGGGAGCCCTTGAACCGGTGACCGATGGAGTAGTCGAAAAAGAGCAACGGGATGCCCGCGGTGAGCAGGGCGACCAGATACGGGATGATGAAGGCGCCGCCGCCACTCTCGTACGCTACGTAAGGGAAACGCCAGATGTTGCCCAAACCAACGGCGGAGCCGATGGCTGCGAGAATGAAGGCACCGCGAGTGTTGAAGGATTCACGGGCCGCACGGCCCAATCCCCCACCACTATGCGTGTGGGTAGTCATGAGATCTCCTGGTGCGAGTAGGAAGAAGCGCGCAGCACAATGTTGCGAACTTGTGCGCTTATGTTACCCCAGAGCTCCGTGCGCCGACCACGAAATCGGGCGTCACCAGAGAAAAAAGTTACTGGTAAGAAATGAAGTGCGGCAGCGGTTTAATCTTCGCGGTCTGTTCCGGCGTCAGCATCGGGTGGTCCTCGTCAATGAAGTTCTTCCAACCCCAAGCCACATCCGGCGCGTCTTGGCGCAGGGTGTCCCACGTCGCGTCTTTCTGGCTCTGGGTGCCCTGCCCGTCGGCGTGGATGAGCACCGCCAGTTCCGGCCGGTGCAGTTTGATCTTGTGCCGGTCGCGCAGCATCTGCGTCTGGAATTGGTGCAGGACCAGAGCCTTCTGCGGCAGCCGGTGCTTCTTGGTGAAGTCCGCAAGATAGTCCACCACCTCGTTGACCTCCGCCGCTTCCACGTGGCCGATGCGGGCCAGGTGGCGCTCGTTAAGGCCGATCCGCCATTCCGGATCCAGCGCGACGCCCACGTGCGGGTACTTCAGCAGCTCTTCGTACTGTTTGATCTGCGATACGAAGGTGGTCCGTCCGGGTTGGAAGTCCAGCACCACATATTGCCCCGCCTTCTCGGCGGCCTTGATCAGCGG
>CAYZBX010000149.1:0-4894 GCA_964476735.1 uncultured Micrococcaceae bacterium | reverse complement strand
CACCTGGGCGCGCTCGCGTGGCTTCATCTTCGGCCACGGGCCGTTGTCGAAGGCCTCCTTGGCGGCGGCGACGGCGGCGTCGATGTCCGCCTTCTGGCCGGAAGCGGCGGTGCAGTAGGTCTCGTTGGTCACCGGGTCGAGAACGTCGAAGGTCTCGCCGCCGATGGAGTCAACGAACTCTCCGCCGATGTAGTGCTGCAGGTGGGATGGCAGGTCGTTCGGGACGAAATGTTTGGTTGACATCTTTGTCCTTTCAAAGGGGTTCAAAACTAGCGGTCGGTCTGGTGGTTGCGGTGGCTGGGCTCAGCCGCCGCGGTGCGCCAAGTAGGCTTCCAAGGTTCGGTAGCGGTGCTGCCGGGCGGTGGCCTCGATGGTGTCGAAGTCCGCGCCCTGTTCGATCAGCTGGAGGATCTCTTCGTGCTCGTCCACCGACTCGCTGGCCCGGCCGGGCACGTAGGCGAAGGTGGAGGAGCGCAACGCCCCCAGCCGCGCCCAACCGCGCTGGACCAGGTCCAAGATGTGCGGGTTGGGGCAGTAGGCGAACAGCACCGTGTGGAAATCTCTATTCAGTTGGGTGAACGTCACCGGGTCAAAGTGCTCCAGCGACTCGCGCATCTCGGCGTTGATCTGCCGGGCCTTGGCGATGTCCTCGGCCGGGATCAGCGGGGCGCACAGCGCGGTGGCGAAGCCCTCCACCAGGGAGAGGGTCTCCATGGTGTATTGGTAGACGGTCGGATCGATCCCCACCACGGTGGCGCCCACGTTGCGTTCGTAGGCGACCAGTTGCTCGGATTGCAGCCGCCGAATGGCCTCGCGCACCGGCACCACAGACATGTTCAAATCAGCCGCGATGGTGGAGAGCACCAAGCGGTAGCCGGGCCCGTAGTCGCCGGAGGAGATGCGCTCCAAGATGGCGGCGTAGGCCTGATCAGATTTGCTGGGAACTTTTGTCTGTGCCATGGGGGTCTCAATCAGTTATGGTTGGGGGTCGACGCGTGGGTTCTCGATGGCCCACTGGCGGTACTTCTCCCGCCACGCGGCGTTCATGGGGTACAGGCCGTCAACGGATTCACCGGTGCCGACCATGGCGAAGATGAACTCTTCCTCGTGCTCCTGCTGCAGGCATTCCTCGGCCAGCTCCTCGGCGATCGCCGGTGGGATGACCAGGGCGCCGTCCTCGTCGGCCACGATGATGTCACCGGGCTGGACGGTGGTGCCGCCGCAGGCGACGGTGACGTCGGTGTCCCACGGGACGTGGCGGCGGCCCAGCACGGCCGGGTGCGGGTTCTGGAAGAAGGTCGGGATCTCTAGGTCTGCCACGGCGGTGAAGTCGCGGACGCCACCGTCGGTGATGATGGCGGCTGCGCCACGGACCTGGGCGCGGTAGGCGAGGATGTCCCCGACGGTGCCGGTGCCCTTCTCGCCGCGGGCTTCCATGACTAGGACTTCGCCTTCGTTGACGGAGTCAATGGCGCGCTTCTGCGCGTTGAAGCCGCCGCCGTAGGCCTTGAACAGGTCCTCGCGGTTCGGCACGTAGCGCAGGGTGCGGGCGGTGCCGACGATCTTGACGCCCTCCTTGGTGCAGCGCAGTCCATCGATGGAAACGTTGTTCAGCCCGCGCTTGCGCATGTTGGCGGACAGGGTAGCGGTGGCCAGACCGGCCAGCTTGGCCTTCAACTCAGGGGTCAGGACCGGCTTGGGCAGGTCTTCGGCCGGGCGGCGGGAGCCCCAAGCCTCGGCGCGCTGCAGCTCGTCGGCGGCCGGCTGCGCGGAGTAGCTCGGCAGGGCCACGGTGCCCTCGGTGATGGTGGTGACCAGCTTGCCGGTGGACTGAGCCTCATCCAGCGTGCTGACCTCCACGGAGACGGTGTCACCCGGGAAGCAGACGGAGGCGCCGGCCGGGGTGCCGGTCAGGATCATGTCGCCCGGCTCCAGCGTCAGCAGCTGGGACAGGTCGGAGACGAGCACCTCGAACGGAAAGAGCAGCTCGGCGGTGGTGTCGTCTTGGACCAGCTCGTCGTTCAGCCAAGTGCGGATGCGCAGGGCGGCAGGGTCCACCTCACTGGCCTTCAGCAGGCCGGGGCCGACCGGGGTGAAGCCGTCGCCACCCTTGGAGCGGACGTTGG
Source organism: uncultured Micrococcaceae bacterium (assembly GCA_964476735.1). GTDB lineage: Bacteria > Actinomycetota > Actinomycetes > Actinomycetales > Micrococcaceae > Micrococcoides. The sequence goes on along the minus strand of CAYZBX010000149.1, from coordinate 2,768 downwards.
CGCCCTTGTCGGCGGTGCGCAGGTCGTAGACGCCCAAATCGTTGGAGGCGGTCACGTAGGCCACGTGGTCCCAAGCTTCCTCGCGGCTGACGCGGCGGGCGGTCTTGCCGATGATGATCGCGATCTCGCCCTCGTAGGCCATCAGCTCACAGCCGGCCGGGCGCTCGGCGCTGCCGCCGGAGAACGCCAGCGAGGTGCGTGGCTTGATGAAGTAGCCGGGGGCTTTCGGGGAGCGGCCGCGTTCCGCGGTCCGAGATGGGTAGTTCAAGTGCAGGGCAATGATCTTGCCCGTCTTGGCCGCCATCTCTGGGGTGAACTGGTTGTCGTCGAACACGTACGAGCCACATCCTTCGATCTTGATCTTGTATGAAATCGTATATGATCCAGTTTGGAGGAAATTCCACGCTGGGTCAAGGGTCTCGGCGATTTTTCGGGCAGAAACTTTCAGCGGCGGTCATGGCGGGCAGTGAATTCGAGGACCGCGTTCTTGAAAACGCGGGAACTGGTCACGTTGATGTGGTCCCGGCCCGGCACCCAGACGAAGTCGTGGTCGAGGCCGTTTGCCTTGGCCAGCTCAATCATCACCGGGCTGTCTTGGGCGATGTCGTCCTGATCCCCGGTGACGCCCAGCACCGGCACCTGCGGGACATCGGTTTCTGGGTCGTAGGGCCAGCGCTGCGCCGCCTGAATCAGCCGGACCAGCGCCGGCAGCCGATCCGGCAGGCGGCTAGCCAGCTGCACCAGCGAGCGCGTCAGCGGATCCTCGATCGGCGTGCCGTCTGCTAGGTGGGCCTCCAGCTGCGCCATATTCATCAGCGCCAGCCGGTCCTTGGGGCTGGAGCCGCCGAGGGTGAGGGTCAGCGCCCGCTCGGGGTGCTCCACGCAGTACTGCCACGCCAGCCGGGAGCCGAAGGAGTAGCCCACAAAGTGCGCGCGGCTGACCCCGGCGGTGGTCAGCAGCTGGTTGATGTAGCCGATGAGTGCGTGCCGGTTGTAGTGCTCCAGCTGCTCCGGGGCGCCGGAGTCCCCGTGCCCCGGAAGGTCGAAGGCCAGCACGCTGTGGCCGGCGTCGAGCAGGGGATTGATCCACCCGGTGTTCACCCAGTTCAGCTGGGTGGAGGAGGCGAAGCCGTGCAGCAGGAACACGGTCGAGCCGCCGGGCTCCGGGCAGCGCCAGTGGTGGCCGATGACCTGGTGCGCCAGCGGATAACGGTTGGCCGCAACGCGCGGTTGCGGCGTCAGCGGGGACGGGGCTTTCTGCTGAGACTGCACAAGCCCAGCCTATCGAGCATCTGCCCGCAGAGGCAGGGGTAGGCGTGGGATGGGACACACTTTTTTCTTCCGCGGCGGGAATAGTGCTACTGTTTTCCTAGTTTTAGTCATGACGACAATAACTAGGTGAGGAGGTGCACCGTGTCTATCAGCACCAGCGGCATCCAGCCGCGCCGGCCGCTGTACATGCCGGCCGCCAACGTCTCTGAGCGCGCCCAGCTCTCCCCGGAGATTCAGGTCTCCACCGTGATCTTCGCGCTGCACCGCAACCGGGACCTGTGGATCCCCCTCGTCAAGCGCATCCGCGCCCCCTACCTAGGCCAGTGGGCGCTGCCGGGCGGGCCGTTGACCGCCGCCGAGACCATGACGGATGTGGCCTACCGCTCGCTGAAGGAGACCACCGGGCTGGCCCCGGCCTATCTGGAGCAGCTCTATGCGTTCGGCGGGCTGGGCCAGCAACAGGCCCCACGCACCGTCTCCATCGCCTACTGGGCGATCCTGCCGATCGACGTCATCGATCAAGACGCCCAAGAAAACGTGCGCTGGTTCCGCGCCGACGAGATCGCCGGGCTGGACCTGGCGTTCGATCACAACACGGTCATCGACTACGCGCTGTGGCGGCTGCGCAACAAGGTGGCCTACTCATCCATCGGCTACGACGTGCTGGGGGAGAAGTTCACCCTCGCCCAGTTGCGCGAGGTGTACGAGGCGATCCTCGGCAAGCCGATCGACCCCGCCAACTTTTCCCGCCAGGTCAAGGCGAACAAGGACATCGAAGCCACCGATGAGTTCCTGACCGGCGGAAAGCACCGCCCACCCCGGCTGTACCGGTACACCGGCGCGGCCGACCGCCGCAACAACGGACCGCTCTCCGGGTTCGACCAATAGGCCGCAGGCCGGCGTGCCGCACGCCGCCACAGAAGACAAGGAAACGCCGATGACAACGCAAACACCTTCCAGCGTGAAGAACTTGATCAACCTGTTGGCCCCGAGCCAGCAGAACAGCCAAACCTGCAACTCCAAGCTGGCCGAGGACCCGTGGAACTTCGACGCCGCCGCCGGTTACGGCCCGGGCGCCTCGGAGGCGGACGTGATCCCGGCCGACGCGCCCCGTCAGCAGCAGCTGCCGGAGTTCTACCGCGAGCTCAGCGACGACGAGCTGCACGCCCGGATCCAAGACGCCAAGGCCAAGCTCGGCGACGACCTGGTCATCCTGGGCCACTTCTACCAGCGCGATGAGATCGTCCAGCACGCTGACTTCATCGGCGACTCCTTCCAGCTGGCCAACGCCGCCCTGACCAAGAAGGACGCCAAGCACATCGTGTTCTGCGGCGTGCACTTCATGGCCGAGACGGCCGATGTGCTCTCCGCCGACGAGCAATCGGTGATCCTGCCCAACCTCGCTGCCGGCTGCTCCATGGCGGACATGGCCGACCTGCCGTCCGTGGAAGCGTGCTGGGAGCAGCTGATGGAGGTCTACGCCGACGAAGCCCAAG
>CAYZBX010000148.1:0-4895 GCA_964476735.1 uncultured Micrococcaceae bacterium | reverse complement strand
GCTGGGGGCACGCGGACAGGTCCTCCCGGTCTGCTGCCAGCCCTTGGTGCTGGAAGGGGACATCCTCTCCGAACGGGAGGACGGAGCCCTGTACCGCCGCACCGTCACCGGCCAAGTCAAACTGGCCGAGGCGGCACGCACCGGCGCCGTCTCCAACGTCCGGTTGATTCCCAATGACGTGCCCGTCACGCGTGAAGTGCTCGAGGCCGTGGATCTGGCGGACTGGATCATTCTGGGGCCCGGGTCTTGGTACACCTCGGTGCTGCCGCACTTGTTGTTGCCCCAGATGCGCCACGCCTTGGCCACGACGACGGCGCGCAAGGCCGTGGTCATGAACCTGAAGACGGACACCCACGAAACCGCCGGGATGGGGGCCGCCGATCACCTTAGGGTCTTGTCTACCTACGCCCCGGACCTGAAGCTCGACGTCATCCTCGCGGACCCGGACGTCGTGTCGGACCACGCCGAGTTCGTTGCCGCCGCGCAGGCGCTCGGCGCCGAAGTGAAGTACTTCCGGGTCCACTCGCAGCACGATCCGTCGGTGCACGATCCGCTCCGGTTGGCTAATGCCTTCCAAGATATGTTTGATAGATTCTCCACGGATACGATCCACCCACCCCACATCCAAAAGGACTGATCACACCTTATGGCCCTGACTGAAGCGGTCAAAGAAGAGCTTTCACGTTTCGAAGTTCAAAAACCCGCTGAACGCCGCGCCGAACTGGCCGCGTTCTTGCGTTTTGTCGGCGCATTGAGACTGGTCAACAAGACCATCATCATCGAGGCGGATATCGACTACGCGGCGACGGCACGCCGGATGCGGGCCATCATCCAAGAGGTCTACGGCTACTCCTGCGACATCGTGCCGACCACCGGTCAAGGCCTGCGCAAGGGCCGCCGCTACCTGCTGCGCGTGGTGCGCGACGGCTTGGCACTTGCCCGCCAGACCGGGCTGTTGGACGGGCGTGGTCGACCGGTGCGCGGCCTGCCTTCCTCCATCGTCAACGGCACCGTGGCAGAGGCCGCGGCGGCCTGGCGGGGCGCCTTTCTGGCGCATGGCTCGCTGACCGAACCGGGCCGGTCCTGCGCCCTCGAGATCACCTGCCCGACCCCCGAAGCGGCGCTGGCACTGGTCGGGGCCGCGCGACGTTTCGACCTCGCGGCGAAGGCCAAAGAGGTGCGCTCGGTGGATCGCGTGTCGATCCGCGATGGTGACGCCATCGCCGCTTTGCTCACCCGGACCGGCGCGCATCAGACCGTGCTCGTGTGGGAGGAGCGCCGAGTGCGTAAAGAGGTCCGGGCCACCGCCAACCGGTTGGCGAACTTTGACGACGCAAACCTGCGCCGATCCGCGCAAGCCGCGGTTGCCGCCGGCGCCCGCGTCCAGCGCGCCCTCGAGATCCTTGGCGCCGAGGCCCCAGAACACCTGAAATACGCGGGGAAGTTACGCGTTCAGCATAAGCAGGCTTCCCTTGATGAACTTGGCCGCCTTGCTGAGCCACCCTTAACGAAGGACGCCATTGCTGGCCGTATTCGCCGACTCTTGGCGATGGCCGACAAGCGCGCAGCCGAACTTGGTATCCCCGGTACGGAAGCCTCCGTCACACCGGACATCTTTGAGCAATAGCCTCAAAGGTGCCTAGGATAAGACAAGAACGGGTGGGAGTGAGATCACTCACCCGACTATTCCAGAGAGGATCATTCATGGCTAAATTCACGCTGCCAGAACTCGACTACGCTTACGATGCACTGGAGCCACACATCTCCGCCCGCATCATGGAACTGCACCACTCCAAGCACCACAACGCCTACGTGACCGGCGCAAACACCGCATTGGAGAAAATGGAAGAGGCCCGCGCTGCCGGCAACGCCGCAGACGCCGCCAAGTTCTCCAAGGACCTGCAGTTCAACCTCGGTGGTCACACCAACCACTCCATCTTCTGGAAGAACATGTCCCCGAACGGCGGTGGCAAGCCAGAGGGTGACCTCGCCGCAGCCATCGACGAGAACTTCGGTTCCTTCGACGCCTTCCAGGGCCACTTCAACGCCGCTGCTACCACCATTCAGGGTTCCGGCTGGGCCATCCTCGCCTACGAACCAATTGGCGGCAACCTGGTTATCGAGCAGATGTACGACCAGCAGCAGGGTGTGCCAGTGGCCACCATCCCACTGCTGATGCTGGACATGTGGGAGCACGCCTTCTACCTCGACTACCAGAACGTGAAGGCGGACTACGTCAAGGCGTGGTGGAACGTCGTGAACTGGGAAGACGTCGCCGCACGCCTCGAGGCAGCCAAGAAGGGCGCTGCCAACCTGGTGAACCTCTAAGCAGCGCTCCCGCTGCCGCGTTGAATAACTTCATCGCCTAAGACCAAGGCCGGTGCCACTCTCCGAACGATCGGAGGGCGGTGCTGGCCTTGCTCTTTTGTCGGTGACGACAACGCCCAACCCACCGCAATCGGTAAACAAGGGTTCATGAATTCGTCATGTGGGCCCGATATTGCTGGAATTAAGTAAGTGCATCACAAAGATGCACCCGCCCCGCTTTGAGAGAGGCACAATTGAGCACAAAAATCGCTATCAACGGTTTCGGTCGCATCGGCCGTAGCGCCATCCGCGCCATCGACGAACTCGGCTACGACCTTGAACTCGTGGCAGTGAACGATCTGGCCAACGACGAAGACCTCGCCATGCTGGTCAAGTACGACACCATCTTGGGGCCACGTCACGACGTCAGCTACGCCGACGGGGAACTAACCTTCAACGGCAAGAAGGTGAAGATGTTCGAGGAGCCTGATCCCGCCAAGCTGCCGTGGGCGGAACTGGGCGTGGACATCGTGCTCGAATGCTCCGGCCACTTCACCAAGGGACCGGCCGCACGCAAACACATCGAGGCCGGCGCCAAGAAGGTCATCATCTCCGCGCCCGGTAAGGACATCGACGGCACCTTCGTGATGGGCATCAACGATCAAAACTACGATCCGGACAAACACGACATCATCTCCAACGCCTCCTGCACCACCAACTGCTTGGCACCCATGGTCAAGGTGATGCACGAGAACTTTGGAATCGTCGACGGCCTGATGACCACCATCCACGCCTACACCGGGGACCAGAACCTCCACGACTCCCCGCACCACAAGGACCAGCGCCGGGCGCGCGCCGCCGCCATGAACATGGTGCCGACCTCCACCGGTGCCGCTAAGGCCATCGGTGAGGTCATCCCGGAGCTGAAGGGCAAGCTGGATGGCTTCGCGATGCGGGTTCCGGTCATCACCGGTTCCGCGACCGACCTGACCGTCGAACTGGAACGACACGTCGAGGTCGAAGAGGTGCAGGCCGCGTTCAAGAAGGCCTCCGAAGAGGGCCCGTTGGCCGGCTACCTGAAGTACTCCACGGACCCCATCGTGTCGTGGGACATCGTCAAGGACCCGCATTCCACGATCTTTGATGCGCCGCTGACGAAGTCGATCGGCAAGACCGTGAAGATCGTCGGCTGGTACGACAACGAATGGGGCTACACCGCTCGCCTGCTGGACCTGACCGCGCTGGTGGCCAGCAAGCTCTAGAACGAGGTGTTCTGCCGAGCAGATGGTTGCAGCCGCCGCAGGTCTCAAGCCGCGGCGGCTGCGATCGTCATCACCACACAGACAACACGCTTTTACAGCCCACTAGCGATAGGCTAAAGACCATGAGTGCACAAACCATCCAAGATCTGCTGGCCGCTGGCGTGCGCGGCCGCCACATCCTGATTCGTTCCGATCTGAACACTCCGCTGGACAACGGCACCGTCAGCGACGACGGCCGGATCCGCGCATCCCTGCCCGTCATCGAGAAGCTCGCCGAAGCGGGCGCCAAGGTGATCGTTATGGCCCACCTCGGCCGACCGAAAGGTGAGGTCAACCCGGATTACTCGTTGAAGCCGGTGGCTGCCCGGATGGCCGAGCTCACCAGCTTCCCGGTCCAGCTCGCTGAGGACGTCACCGGTGACTCCGCGCGACGGCTGGCCGCCGAGCAGACGGATGGCAGCATCCTGATCCTGGAAAACGTGCGCTTCGATGCCCGCGAGACCGCCAAGGACGATGCCGAGCGCAGCGCCCTTGCCGACGAACTGGCCGCCCTCACCGGGGCGAACGGCGCCTACGTCGGTGACGCCTTTGGCGCCGTGCACCGCAAGCACGCCTCGGTCTACGACATCGCCGCCAAGCTGCCCGCCTACCAGGGCGAACTGGTGGAAAAGGAAGTCACGGTACTCGCCGAACTGACCGGTGCGCCGCAGCGCCCCTACGTGGTCGTTCTGGGCGGCTCCAAGGTCTCCGACAAGCTGGCCGTCATTGACAACCTCATCGAACGGGCGGACTACCTGCTCATTGGCGGCGGCATGCTCTTCACGTTCCTGAAGGCTCAGGGCCACAACGTGGGCGCGTCCCTGTTGGAAGAAGACCAGCTGGATACCGTCAAGGACTACCTGCGCCGCTCGGCGGAGGGCGATTGCAAGATCATCCTGCCGACCGACATCGTCATGGCCGAGAAGTTTGCCGCCGACGCCCAACACGAGGTGCTGTCCGTGGACGCACTCGAAAGCGGCGCCCACGGGGCGTCCGCGCTGGGCCTCGACATCGGACCAGCATCGGCACAGACCTTCGCCGACTACATCGCCAAGGCCAAGACCGTGTTCTGGAACGGCCCCATGGGCGTCTTTGAGTTCGACGCCTTCGCCGCCGGCACCAAGACTGTGGCGGCCGCCATGGTCGCGGCCACCAAGGACAACGACGCGTTGACCGTGGTTGGCGGCGGTGACTCCGCCGCGGCCGTGCGCCAGCTCGGTTTCGCAGACGACCAGTTCAGCCACATCTCCACCGGTGGCGGCGCTTCTCTCGAGTACCTCGAAGGCA
>CAYZBX010000147.1:631-4903 GCA_964476735.1 uncultured Micrococcaceae bacterium | reverse complement strand
GTAGAGCGCTTGCTTCCCAAGCAAGATACGCGGGTTCGATTCCCGTCACCCGCTCCAATTATTTAACCTTCCGGGAGTCGGAAGGACGCTGTCTCACGGCCTGCTGCTAGTCGAGTTTGTCTCCGCAAGGTCATCAAGACGACCTTGGCTGCGGCCCTTGTCCTAGGCACCATCATGCTCGTATGCGGCCTGATCCTCTGGTATTTCTTGAATGTCCGGCCCCGCCCCATTGATGTTTCCACCAGCCCGGGTGGCCACCACAACGTGAAGTTCGTGGAAGTTGGTTCAGCAACGTTCTTTGGGCCGTCCACGGTCCGGTTGGAGCTGACGACCGATGACCGGCAGGTCACCACCGTCACAAAGAAGCTCTTCAACGATGGCGCCCGCATCGATCCCAGCAACTGGGAGACCACGTTTGAAGCCCATTATGTGGACGTCGTGCTCCGAGGCAATGAACAACCGGACGAGCACATCCGACTCTGCTACAACACTGACAAGTCTTGCTGAGCCGGCAGCCAAATCCATCCTTCTTGCCGCGCTAGCCTAGCGAGCGCCGCAGGCGGCGCAACCGCTTCACCGTGGTGCACCTGCCGGGCCACCAAGGCGGCGATGACGGCGTCCAAGGCATCGTCGCTCTGGACACAGTGCTGCTTAAACCTGCCCCAGTCCAGCCAAGGCATCCTCGTTGAAAGTCTCTCAACGAGGCTTTCCCGCACGGCGGCGTTGCGGGCAGACTTGTATCCACGGTTCGGCAATTCCCACACCCGCAGCGCGCCGGCCGGGTAGACTTCACAGATCTTCCCCGACCCGTCGCGTGCGACATCCACGCCTGCGTCCCTGAGCCGGGCCTCAATCCCTCCCCAACGGAAGGCAGGATAGGCGATGAGGTCCGCGGCCACGCTCAGCGGATAGCTGCCGATGCTCTCGTGGACGAACCGGTCGGTGGCTCGCAACGCCAAACGCCGGCGCCATGCCCGGTCGGTGTTCACCGGGGCTTGTTGCTGTTCACGTGCGTGCGCGGTAACAAACTCGACGAAGGCCGCCGGCCACCCGAGAGGAACATCCACCCCGGTCTTCACCGCCTCCGCTACCACAGCGACGATGCCGTCGTCGGCGACGTTGGCACGCACGTCGACGATCCTGACCCCGCGGGAGTTCTCGATGAGCGTTGCGGCGGCAGTCTTGCCGGGCTCTGCCGCCACATCCACGCCGGCGTAGGTGGTGGCTGCTCCGTCCGAACGCGCTGACACCATGGCTCTTCCCTCCCGAGTTCCGGTCATGGTTTGCTCAATCCTAGCTTCGCCGGTCACAGACGAACTGAAACATTTTGCGAGCCACTGACCGCATTTAGTTCAGAGATCATGCCCAATGAAGCCAAAACTAAGATCCAGCCGTCAACCTGAAGCCTATGCTGGCCAGTGCGGATGCCCTCGCCTTGCCGTTGTCGACACATCAGCGAGATTATGGCACTGACGAGGGGCGTCCGTATGATGTGAACATACTTTCGCCGTTTTCCCAGCACGCCGCAGCCCGTCCGTAAGGAGCCCGTTTGATCCAGGTTCTCTCTGGCTTCGCCATCGTCTGGGTCGTGATCCTGATCGGCTATTTCATCGGTCGAACCAAGGTCCTCGGCGACAACGCCGAGTCCGTGCTGTCCCGCACCGCGTTCTTCGTGGCCTCCCCCGCCCTGCTCTTCGTGACCCTCGCCCAAGCGGACATCAAAGAGGTCCTCGGCCCGCAGATGGGTGTGGCAGCGTTGTCGGCCTTTGCCGCAGTAGGACTCTACTTCGTGATCGCCCGCTTCCTGTTCAGGGGCCGCAGCGCCGGCGAACTGGTCATCGGCGCGCTCTCCTCCTCCATGGTGAACTCCGCCAACCTTGGCATCCCGATCGCCACGTACGTGCTCGGGAGCGCGTCCTTCGCCGCACCGGTGCTGATGTTCCAGCTGGCCATCTACACGCCCATCTACGTGACCGCGCTGGACACCATCACGGGCGAACACGAGAAGCATCTCTCCCCCATCACCGGGACGGACGGCAACCCGGTCCAGCGGGTGCGGCCGCCGTGGTACGTGACGTTGTGGCGAATTTTTGTGCAAATCCTGAAGAACCCGCTGATCTTGGGTTCGTTCGCAGGCATCCTGTTTTCCTGGCAACAGTGGCCCGTTCCGGAGATCCTAGACGCCCCGGTCACCCTGATCGCCGGGGCAGCGGTGCCGTGCATGCTGTTGGCCTTCGGGCTGTCCCTCGTCGGCTCCAAGCCGTTGCAGAAGTCCTCCCAGCGCCGCGTTGACGTCGCCGTCGCCACCGTGTTGAAGCTGGTCGCGCAACCGATCATCGCGTTCTTCCTCGCCAGCCTGCTCTTCGGGCTAGAGGGCCACGGCCTGTTGGTCGCGGTCGTGCTGGCCTCGCTGCCGGCGGCGCAGAACGTCTTCGTGGCCGCGTCGCGCTATCAGGTCGGTCTGGTGGTGGCCAAGGACTCGGTGCTGGTCACCACCATCGTGGCCATCCCTGCGATGATCGCCATCGCGCTCTTGCTAAACTAAGCCCCATGTCACAGGCCTCCCTCACCCCGGACAAGAGCAGCAAGATGTCCTTGCCCAAGCTCGTGAGCCTCTGGCTTACCCTTTTCGCCGTGGTGCTCACCGCCGGGGTCGTGACGGTGGTCCAGCTGAACGCCGCCCAATTCTCCGCCCAGACCTTCGCCCAACGCTATATCGACGCGTTGCGCTCCGGCGACGGCGGCACCGCGCTGGGGCTGCTGACCGATCCGACCGTCACCGGCGACGCCGCCCTGCTCGACGGTGACGCGCTGAGGGCGAGCATGGCGCGCATGGAGAACATCCAGGTGGGGCAGGCCCGCGCCGAAGAGAAGGACGCCGTGGTGCCGGTCAGCTACACGCTGGACGGCCACCGCCACGAGGTTCAGCTGCATGTCCGGCACGAGGGTCACAACTGGTTGTTCTTCGACCGTTGGAGCATGCAAGAACCGCTCAGCCACGTCTCGGTCTCCACCGATGCGAATGTGTCCCGGATCCTCGTCAACGGGACACCTGCCCCGGTGGAGGACGCCAAGGCGAGCCTAGCGACCTTCATTCCGGCGACCGTGAACATCACCGATGACGGCAAGTACTTGGCTGCCGAGTCCAAGACCCTCTCGGTCGAAAGCGCCGGCAAGTCCGTCCCCGCCGAGCTGGACACCGGTCCAACCGACGAGCTGATCAAGGCCGTGCAGAAGGACATCAACGACTACCTCGACAAGTGTGCGGAGCAAAAGGTCCTGCAACCGACCGGCTGCCCGCTGTCGCACAACACCATCGAGCGGGTGGACCCGACCACCATCGAGTGGGAGATCAGCGACTACCCCAAGGTGAAGATCGAAGAAGACGGCGACGGCTGGGACGTGCCGGTCTTGGACTTTCAGGCCCGCATCAAATACACCGGGATCGACCTGATGACCGGTGAAGCGAAGAAGCAGAACATCAACATGAACTCGGAGGTGGACGCTGATCTGAAGCTCGCCCCGAACCAGTACTACGTCAAACCCTTCGTGACCAAACGCTGGCTGGAGGCCACCTCGGGCTACTGACCGTCCTACCGCGTGCTGGCATGACGCAGGCTCCGTCCCTTCTTGGGCGGAGCCTTTTTTGTGCCCACGAGTGACTATAACGTTGACAGCAGGCTGTAACGGTTATAGTTTTAATCCGTCTTGACCTCATCCGTCGACCCGAGGAGGTTCCTTGGCCGAGTCAATCAAGTCACGCCCGAACCCGGACCTGACCGCCCGCGCACGCATCCGGGATGCCGCCCTGCACCGCTTCGCTAGCGAGGGCATCGCGGAAGCCAAACTCAAGGACATCGCGGCCGAAGCGGGCGTCTCCATCCCGCTGATCACCCATCACTTCGGCACCAAGGACGGGTTGCGGCTCGCCTGCGACGAATACCTCGCCGACGTGATCCTTCAGCAAAAGACCGAGGGACTCTCCGCCGAGCCCAAGGACGCGATCACCCAGCTCCGCGAAACCTTCAGCGGCGGTCCCTTGATGGCCTATTTCGCCCGGACCCTCGCCGACGGTTCCCCGCACACCGCTGCCCTCATCGATCGGCTCGTCGAAGACGCCCTCGCGTATTCACGGCTCGGCGTCGAGCAAGGGGTCGTCAACGATCACCCCCGGCTGGAGGAGTTCATCAAGCTCCTGACCCTGTGGCAGCTGGGACTTTTCACCATGAGCCCGCACGTGCGGCGGCACCTGGGGCTGGACATGCTGGACGA
>CAYZBX010000147.1:400-621 GCA_964476735.1 uncultured Micrococcaceae bacterium | reverse complement strand
CCTCCACCGACGACCTGCTGAAGCTGAGCATGCTCGCCGGGGAGCTGCTCAACAGCAATCTCATCAAGGTGGACTACGCCGCCATACACCGGCAAATGCAGGAAGAAAAGCAGCTAGGACAACCGAAGGACGCATCATGAGCGCTGCCATCGACATCACCGACCTCACCAAAAAATTCGGCACCGTTACCGCCCTAGACCAGCTGAACCTGCGCGTTGAAC
>CAYZBX010000147.1:0-390 GCA_964476735.1 uncultured Micrococcaceae bacterium | reverse complement strand
TCGGCACGGTGTCATGACGGGCGGGGGCCAGAACACCGTCCCTGGACATCACACCTAGCCCAGCTGAACCTGCGCGTTGAAACCGGTCAGATTCACGGCTTCCTAGGACCAAACGGGGCCGGGAAATCCACCACGATCCGTATCTTGCTGGGCATCTTGCAAGCCGACTCCGGCACCGTCAAGGTGCTCGGCCAGGACCCGTGGAAGCGAGCCGCCAGCATTCACTCGCAGCTGGCCTACGTCCCCGGGGACGTAGAGCTGTGGCCCAATCTCACCGGCGGTCAGGCACTCGACCTGCTCGGTCGCTTGCACCGTTCCTTCTCGAAGCGCCGCCGGGAGGAGCTCATCGACGCCTTCGACCTCGACCCCACGAAGAAGTGTCGGACCTAC
>CAYZBX010000146.1:0-4974 GCA_964476735.1 uncultured Micrococcaceae bacterium | reverse complement strand
GTCGAAGGTCTTAAGAGTGAAGGAGGTGTAGAACATGAAGGCGCCCAATAAGGTCGGGAAGCGGAACTTCTTGGCGTAGGCGCGGTCGTAGAGACCCTTGATGAACTCATCCGAGTACTGTTCGAGAGTTTCCTTCTCGTAGTAGTCGTTCTCCACCAAGTAGGTCAGCTTCTCTTCCAGGTTGTGGAAGAACACGGTGTTGTTGTTGACGTGCTGCAGGAAGTACTGGCGCGCAGCAGCCTTGTCAGCATCGAACTGGATGCCGCCATCTTCACCGTAGAGGTTCAGCATGGCGTTGAGCTCGTGGTAGCCCAGCCCCTTCCACTGCGGTGGCAGTTCCTTCTCGCTGTTCACGTGCTGGATTTCCTGAGTAGCAGTCACTTCTCTCCCCAAAACTTTTCTAGACCTTCACGGACTCTTTTGACGTCTTCTTCGGTACCCATCAGCTCGAACCGATACATGACGGGTTTTTCAGTTTTTCTTGCAACGATGTCCCCACCCAAGCAGTACGCGTCGTGGAAGTTGGTGTTCCCGGACGCGATGATGCCCTGCAACAGTGCCCGGTTCTCCGGCACATTGAGAAACTTGATCACCTGCTTCGGGACGGCGCCCTTGCCGTCACCGCCACCGTAGGTGGGAAAGAGCAGCACATAGGGCTCGGTGGCCAACAGTGTTGGCCGGGAGGTGATCAGCGGCAAGCGCGCGACCAGATCCTCCTCGAAGCCCAGCTTCTCGACGAAGCGGTGGGTGTAGTTGGATGCGGAGGAAAAATAGATCAGTCGGGCGTTAGTCTGCTGACCTTCGACCGCGTGTTTCATGGTTGGCTCTGCCATGGCGCTGGCAACCATTGGGGTTCACCTTCAGATCCAATCTCGACGTTGCTGACATGAATCAAGGTGATGCCCACCGGCCCTTCGGCGCTCAGTAGACACCACCTTGGCGGGGCGGCAACGAAGGCCACCCCGGAAGCCCTAGGCGACGACGCTCGAGGCGTCCTCGGAGATCTGCGCGATCATATCTGGGCGGAACCCGGACCAGTGATCGGCGCCCGCCACCACGACCGGTGCCTGCATGTAACCCATGGCCCGAACCTGCTCGAGGGCCTGCGGGTCCTGCGAGAGATCGACGACCTTGTAGGCGATGCCGCGCTTGTCGAGGGCACGGTAGGTTGCATTGCACTGGACACATGCTGGTTTGGTGTACACAGTCACCGACATGGTTTCTGCCTTTCCTCTGGCCGCCCTCTTGGCGGGGCCTCATCAATGGTGGTTTGCTGGTTCAGCTTCGACATGGAATCGGAGCGAAAATTCTGTCTTATAAGGGAAGTTAGACCTGAACGCAAGATGCGAGCTGATCGGCCCCAACAACAGTTTCAATACTACATGTAGGGGTTACTTCCAGAAACAACACTACATGATGTATCACACCGTTGTAATTACCTTTGCACAATTTGTGCACAACCCGCTGTGGATTCTCCACAGCTGAAGAAGTGCTGATTCAAGCCTAAGCAGGCCTACCGACAGGTTTAGATCCACAGGGTGTGGACGATGCAAATAAACAATTCAAAGAGTTTTCCGCACTAGGCGTGTCGCGCACTGCCATACACTTTTAAAACACTTTCCACCCCCAAAGGATTCCCCATGTCGGCACCCTCACAACCCGTCCCACACTCCCCCGAGCCGCCCCGCGGCAACGCCATCACCAAGGCCACCGGTCGCCCCTGGCAGCAATGGGCGACGTGGCTCCAAGAATCCGGCGCCGACGGCCTGGAGCACAGCGCATTGGCCGAACTCGTCCTTGGCGAGTTGCGCGGTGGCTCGTTCGCCGAGGTGTCGAATAAGGAATGGTGGGCTCAAGGTATCGCCATCAGCTACGAGCAGTTTGTGGGGCGCCGAATCCCCGGTCAACGCAGCGACGGCAGCTTCGAGGCCACCGCTTCCAAGACCGTGCCGCTACCGCGGGCGCAGGCATGGGAGCTGCTGCAGCAGCGGCTGGCGGAGCGCACGGAGTTCCTTGGGTCCGCCCTGAGCCGGGTGCGCACCTCCAACACCGATAAACGCGACTACTGGCGGGCCTCCTGTGCGCCAGAGGCGAAGCTTCAACTATCCCTCGAGGCCAAGGAAGCGCAGAAAACCCTCGTGACCGGGACCAGCACCAACCTCATCAGTCCGGAAGCCAGAGAGGAACACAAACAAGCATGGCGACGGCTGCTGGAGGAGATCTTCGACGCGCGTAAACCTTAGGGACGGATGGTGTGATTCAATGTTTTTGCGATTGCAGCTCGAGAAGAGGTAGACCCAGCATTGATTGATATTCGCGGCCTCCGCAAGGTGTACCGGCAAAAGAGCCGGGAGGTTGTTGCCTTGGACGGCGTGGACCTGACGGTGGAACCAGGCCAGATTCACGGCATCATCGGCCGCTCCGGCGCCGGCAAGTCCACCTTGGTGCGCTGCCTGACCCTGTTGGAGGCGCCCACCGCTGGCGCCGTCGCCGTCGCCGGCAACGACATGAGCAAGCTCTCCGGCCGGCAGCTACTGCAGGCCCGACGCCGGATCGGCATGGTGTTTCAGCACGCAAACCTGTTCGACGCACGGACCACCGCACAAAACGTGGCCTACCCGTTGGAGCTGGTGAAACGGCCGAAGGCCGAGATCCAGGCGAAGGTGACCGAACTGCTGGCCCTGGTGGGCCTCTCCGACTACGCCGACGCCTACCCCGCTCAGCTATCCGGCGGGCAGCGCCAACGGGTGGGAATCGCCCGCGCGCTGGCCACCGATCCTGAGGTGCTGCTCTGCGACGAGCCGACCTCCGCGCTGGATCCGCAAACCACGTACGAGGTGCTGGACCTCATCAAGTCGCTGCGCGATCGGCTCCGGTTGACCGTGGTGATCATCACGCACGAGATGCACGTGGTGAAATACGCCTGCGACGCCGTCTCGTTGCTCAGCGACGGCCGCATCGTCGAATCAGGGTTGCTCCGTGACGTCGTGCGTCATGTCGGCAGTGATCTTTCTCACGCGTTGTTGCCGCTGCCGTCGACGCTGCCGTCAACTCTGGGACCGGGACGCGTCCTTGATCTGCTCTACACCGGGGAGCATGCAACCGAGCCGGTGATCTCCAGTCTGACCAAGACCTTCGGCCTCGACGTGAACGTGCTTGCCGGCACGGTCGAGGAACTGGCCGGCCAACAGTTCGCGCACCTGCGGATTCAGCTGCCACCGGAGGCCGATGTGGCTGCCGTCCGCAACTACCTAGCCGCGCAGAACGTGACGGTCACCGCCGCAGACCTCACCGAACCAACCGAGAATCTGGACGCCTAATGCACTTCCCCACCAACGTTCTTGAAGACCTACTGAACAACCCGGGAATCACCAAGGCCATGTGGCCGGCCTTCATCGAAACCCTCCAGATGACCGGTATTACTGCGGCTATGACGGTGTTGCTGGGACTGCCGCTGGGCGTGCTGCTGCACAACCTGTCGCCGCACGGGCTGACCCCGCTGCGGCCCGTCTACTCCGTGCTGGCCACCATCGTGAACATCACCCGTTCGATCCCGTTCGCGATCCTGTTGGTGGCGCTGATCCCGTTGGCCAAGTTCATCGTCGGCACCTCGCTGGGCCCGGTCGCCGCCTCCGTTTCCCTCTCCGTGGCCTCCATTCCGTTCTTCGCAAGGCTGGTGGAAAACTCGCTGCGCGAGGTTGAGCCCGGCAAGATTGACGCGGCGTTGGTGATGGGTTCCACCAACGGCCAAACGGTGCGCAAGGTGCTGCTGCCGGAGGCCATGCCCTCGCTGATTTCGGGGCTGACCACCACGATCGTGGCCGTCATCGGTTACACCGCGATGGCCGGCCTGGTCGGCGGCGGTGGTCTGGGACGGCTAGCATACAACTATGGGATGCAGCGCTATGAACCGATGATCATGGTTATCACCATCGTCATTCTGGTGCTGCTGGTTCAACTGATCCAGATGCTCGGTGACCGTCTCACCAAGACGGCATCGCACCGCTAGGTTGAACGCAAACGCGTCGGGTAACCGGCGCACACGCAGCCAGTAGCCGCTTGCTGCGAACTTACATGTAAAGGAAAAACGCACACTATGCGTAAGAAACTCGCTCTAGCACTCACCAGTGTCACAGCCTTGTTTGCGCTGACGGCTTGCGGTGGCGGATCCTCTGACACCCCCAGCGCCGACAACACGGGCGCCTCTGGTGAGGTCACCGTCGTGAAGGTTGGCGCCTCCGCCGTCCCGCACGCGCAGATCCTCGAATTCGTGGACAACGAGCTGGCCAAGGACGCCGGCATCGACTTGGACATCGAAGAGATCGACGATTACCAGATCCCGAACGAGGCCCTGTCCGATGGCTCGATCGACGCCAACTTCTTCCAGCACCAGCCGTTCTTCGACGAACAGGTCGAGACCAAGGGCTACAAGCTGGAACACGGTGACGGCGTTCACTTGGAACCGCTGACCGCGTTCTCCAAGAAGTACGACAAGGCCGATGACGTCGAAGACGGCGCTACCGTGGTCATCAACAACGACCCAGCCAACCAGATTCGCGGTCTGAAGGTCTTGGAAACCGCGGGGCTGCTGAAGGACATCGCCGACGATGACACCGTGCTCTCCGTCCAGGACGACGAGGCCAAGAACCCGAAGAAGCTGAAGTTCAACGAGGTTCAGGCCGAGCAGTCGCCGAAGTTCTACCAAGAAGATGACTCCGTAGACGTGGCCATCATCAACGGCAACTACATCCTGCAGGCAAAACTGGATCTAGCTGAGGTTATCGCGGTGGAAGACCCGGAGAACAACCCGTACGCCAACTTCCTCACCTGGCGTGAGGGCGAACAGAGCGACGCCATCAAGACCCTTGATGAGCTGCTGCACTCCGACGAGGTCAAGAAGTTCATCGAAGAAACCTGGGACGACGGATCGGTGATCCCAGCCTTCTAAGCTGAGCCCGATCCGCCCTTACGGTG
>CAYZBX010000145.1:0-5081 GCA_964476735.1 uncultured Micrococcaceae bacterium | reverse complement strand
ATCGGCCACGGCGCGCTGCTCGCGCAGGGGCACACCATGGCCGGGCCCGGCGTAGAATTCTGGGGCTACTTCCTCACCGCCGCCATCATCCCGCCGATCGCGTTCTTCTGGGCCGTCACGGACAAGACCCGCTGGTCGAACCTGATCATGGCCACCGTCGCGTTTACCATCTGGGTGATGGTGTGGCGGATGAACGTGCTCTGGTACGTCGGCGCCAACACCATGTTCAACACGTAGCCCCGATCAGCAGAACCGTCCACGACACGTAACCAGCGCAGAAAGACGAACCCCCGTGCCCCTGACCCAGCCCACCAGCGACCAGACCGCGGACAACCCCACCACCCCGGCCAGGAACCAAGGTTTGGGCCGGATCATCGTTGCCGTCTACGGCGTGTTCGCGCTGTCGGCCAGCGCACGCGCGGGCTACCAGATCGCCACCGAGTTCGACCGGGCACCGCTGGCTTACCTGCTCTCCGCCGTGGCAGCCGTGGTCTACATCGTGGCAACCGTCTCGTTGGCCAAGACCGGCCCGAGGGCGTACGCGATCTCCACCGCGGCCATCCTGTTCGAGCTCGTCGGCGTGCTGGTGGTCGGCCTGCTGACCGAGATCAACCCGCAGCTCTTCCCGGTGGACACCGTCTGGTCGCACTTCGGCTCCGGCTACGGCTATGTCCCGCTGGCGCTGCCGATCATCGGCTTGCTGTGGCTGTTCTTCAACCGGCGCCGCCGTTAACAACCGCGTCAGCCCGGCTGCTAGGCTAGAGGCTAGTATTTTCCGTCACGAAAAACGGACCCTGCACCGCCTGTATTTACAACGAAGGACTTGCCAACGTGCGCATCTTCAACGGACTCGAGGACGTCCCGGCCGACTTCGGACCCTCAGTGGTCACGATCGGCAACTTTGACGGCGTCCATCGCGGCCACCAAGAAGTCTTGCGACAGCTGGTGCGTACCGGCTGGCGGTACAACGCCCAAGCGGTCGCCATCACCTTCGCCCCGCACCCGTTGCAGATCCACGCGCCGCAGCAGGCCCCCGAGATGATCCTGGGTGCCGAGGACAAGTACGCGCGCATTGCCGCCAGCGGCATCGACGCGCTGGTGGTCATCAAGTACTCGCTCGAGTTCGCCCAGGCCACCGCGGAAGAGTTCGTGAAGAACGTCATCGTCGACACCTTGAAGGCCCGCGCCGTCGTGGTCGGCCACGATGTCCGCTTCGGCAAGGGCAACACCGGCGACTTCGCCTGCATGGAACAACTCGGCGTCCGTTACGGTTTCGACGTGCAGGGCATCGACGACTTCGGCGAAGTGCGGCGCTGCTCCTCGACCTGGGTGCGTGAGTTGCTCGCCGAGGGCGACGTCGCTGGCGCCGCCGATGTGCTGGGCCGGCCGCACATGGTCCGCGGCACCGTCGTGCACGGCGCGGCCCGGGGCCGGGAACTCGGGTTCCCGACCGCGAACCTCTCCGCCGATTCGATCGGTCTGATCCCGGCCGACGGGGTTTACGCCGGTTGGTTGATCGACGAATCCGATCGGCGCTGGCCCGCCGCCATCTCGGTGGGAACCAACCCGACCTTCGACGGCGTCGAACGTACCGTGGAATCCCACGTCATCGACCGTCCCCTCAGCGAGTCCATCGAGGAATTCAACCTCTACGGCCAGGAGGTCGTGGTGGAATTCGTGGAGCGCCTGCGGGGCATGGTCGCCTACCGTGGGGTGGAGGCGCTGATCGTGCAGATGCACGACGACGTCGCCAAGACCCGTGAAGTGCTCGCCAAGGACATGGGCCACCGCCTGCCGGTAGGTCGCACCACGCCAGACAAGCCCTAGCCAGCACCGACGAGCCAACTCCAAGCACCGAATCCACAACACGCAGTCTTGATGCAGATGCCTCTTCGAACTACCGAACGCCCCACCAGCACGCCACCTGCCAGCGTCCGGGACCCCAATGATCCTGCGCTGCCCGCACGCGGCCCGAAGCTGCGGGGAAGTACCCGACAACGCTTTGGCGCAGCCTTCAACACCGGCGCGGACACCTACCGGTCGGTGCGGCCAAGCTACCCCGACGACGCCGTCGATTTCCTGCTGCAGGGCCACGGACCGGAGCGTGGCAGCATCGTTGAATTCGGCGCCGGCTCCGGCCAGTTGACCCAAAAGCTGTTGCCGCGCGGCTACCGGGTCGAGGCCACCGAACCGGCCGCCGGCATGCTGGACACCCTGCGCGAGCAGCTGCAACAGTACCCGCGGCTTGGCACCCACCGGGTTAGCGCGGAAGACACCGCGCTGCCGGCGGGACAGGCCACCGCGGTGCTCGCAGCCCAGGCTTGGCACTGGTTCGAGCCCGGCAAGGCCACCCACGAGGCGGCCAGGCTTTCCCAACCCGGAGCTCGGCTCGGGCTGATCTGGAACCAGCTGGACGTCACCCACCCGTGGGTGCACCGACTCAGCCGCATCATGCACGCCGGGGACGTACACGGCATCGAATGGCGGCCACCCATCGCGCCGGGATACTACAACGCCCCGGAGATGTACCACACCTACTGGCGGCAGCACATCAGCATCGACGGCATCGTCGCGCTGGCGCAGACCCGAACATACTGGCTCAACGCCAACGAGCAGACCCGCCGGCGGGTGGAAGAGAACATCCGCTGGTATCTCGGCACGGAGTTGGGCTTTGACGAGGGCGCGGTCATCGAGCTGCCGTACCGCTGCTCGGCGCTGCGCGCCAACCTGCTGGGCTGACGCCGGACCGACCGACGGTGTGTGGCCGCGGCGGAATCAATTTCCTTCAGGCCCTGAGCGCAGTGTAAACTAGATCAGTTTGTAGCTGCAGTCCGCGGTGGCTACATCGTTTTTTGTTCGCGGTACAACTCATAAGGAGTTCAGCCAGATGGCTCTTGATCCGAAGATCAAACAAGAAATCATGAAAGAATACGCCACCAAGGAAGGCGACACCGGTTCCCCAGAGGTTCAGGTGGCTGTCCTGTCCCGTCGTATCTCGGACTTGACTGAACACCTCAAGTCGCACAAGCACGACCACCACACCCGCCGCGGCCTGATGGCTCTGGTTGGTCGCCGTCGCCGCATGCTGCAGTACTTGGAGGCCAAGGACATCGAACGCTACCGTAGCCTGATCAAGCGTCTGGGTCTGCGCCGCTAAGCGTTCGCTTTTCGCCCACCAACACCGATCCACCCGAATCCCTCGGGCGGGTCGGTGTTGTTGTTTAATCTCTTCACGCCGCAAACAGCAACGGCAGTTGGCCGTGTTCGCCAGCGCGACAGCTTGGCGTCGCCCAAAGTTCGCTTCGGCCCGATAGTCCTTAACGTAACGAGAGCAAAACACGACGAATGTAAGGAATCTATCAATGGGACTGTTTAGTCGCGCCAAAAAGGCGTTCAGCGCCGGAAATATCAACCCCGTCAAGATGGCACAACAAGCGCAGCAGATGGCTCACCAGCAGCTTGCCCAGGCCGGATACACCGACGGGTCCACCCAGACGCCGCAATCCATGGCCGCGGCCATGCCGCAGATGGCAGCCGACCAAGCCGCCGCGCAGGCCTACGGCGAAGAGCTCAACCGCATCAACAACGTTGGCACTCCCGGCACCGGGGTCATCACGGGAGCCGTCGACACCGGTGAACGCACCGCAGGCAACCCCTGGTACCAGCTCGACATCGATGTCAGCCTGCCCGGTGAAGCCAGCTACGCCGTGACCAAACGCGAAATGGTTCCAGCCACCATGGTCGGCAAGTACGCCATCGGCGCCACCCGAGCCGTCAAGGTTGACCCGGCCGACCGCAGCAAGGTCATCTTCACCGACTAGCCTTTTCTCGCCGGATAGCGCCACAGACCATGGGATTCTTCAAAAACATCAATCGATTGCGCCGGGTCGGAAAACGGTACCCGCGCCCCACACTGGCCGAAGGGATACGTCAGGCCGCCGACGCCGCCGAAGAGTGGAGTCAGCGTGACATGGAACAGCGAGCCCAACACAGGCATGACATGCAGGGAGCTGATGCCAACGCCGCGCCGTTTGAGATGATGCAGGCCTACAGCACCGGACTGGCCGCCACAGGCACCGTGACCGCGCTGCGCCGGACCGGTCGCAGCATCGACGGCGTGCCCGTCTACAGGGTGGAGCTGAGTATCCAGATCGCGGGCCGGGCGCCCTACCCGTCCAGTTACCAGACCGTGATTGCTGACGCCGCCCTGTATAGCTGGCAGCCCGGCCAAGTGCTGCCGTTCAGGGTCGCCCCGACCGATCCGCACGGACTCATCCTGGGCTGAGCGTACGCCTCTGGCTGCGTCTAGACACGGCGTTGGCTTTAGCGATAAGCCGGCAAATGTGAGAAACTAAGGAACGTAATGTTCATTGACGAACTTTTCTTCTTCGTGTCTGCGGCTTTCCATGCCGAGCGGCCCATCGTTCCGCCGCGCCTGTTGGCTCCGCACAACGTACACTGAGCACTCATTCGCGGTCCTCGGTAGTGACTTCCGAAACTCCCGTAACCTTGCAACCTGCTGGTACCACGGGCGCGTTCGTGAGTCTCGATCGAAGACCGGGTGAGGAGTGTACTGACCACACCGAAGTCTTGTTCGACACACACGAAAGGAGGGTTCTCCTCTTGAAGGGAACCCAATTCACCGAAGCCGTCATTGACAACGGCTCCTACGGCCAACGCACCATCCGTTTCGAAACGGGCCGTCTGGCCCAGCAGGCCGCCGGCGCCGTCATGGTCTACCTCGACGACGAAACCGCCATGCTCTCCACCACCGCCGCCGGCTCCAAGCCGCGCGAAGGCTTCGACTTCTTCCCACTGACGGTGGACGTCGAAGAGCGGATGTACGCCGCCGGCCGCATCCCAGGCTCCTTCTTCCGCCGCGAGGGCCGTCCGTCCACGGACGCCATCCTCACCTGCCGCCTGATCGACCGCCCGCTGCGCCCGGCCTTCATCTCCGGTCTGCGCAACGAGGTCCAGGTGATCGTGACCATCATGTCGATGGCCCCGGACGAGCTGTACGACGTGGTCGCCATCAACGCGGCCTCGCTGTCCACCCAGATGTCCGGTCTGCCGTTCTCCGG
>CAYZBX010000144.1:0-5093 GCA_964476735.1 uncultured Micrococcaceae bacterium | reverse complement strand
GTGGGGCGTGTACTCCGGTTACGAGCTCTACGAGCATGTTGCGCGTCCGGGGGCGGAGGAGTACATCGACAACGAGAAGTACGAATACAAGCCTCGCGACTATGCCGCGGCCGAGGCTCAGGGCCAATCGCTTGCGCCCATGCTCACCCGGTTGAACTGGATCCGCCGCAACCACCCGGCAACGCAGGATCTGGGGAACCTGACCCTGCACAAGTGCAGCGACGAGTCCACCGTGGTGTTCTCCAAGACTAAGGAAACGGAACAGGGCAACGACACGCTGATCGTGGTGCTGAACACGGACCCGCAGACCGTGCGCGAGGGCACCGTCCGGCTGGACTTGGACGCACTCGGGTTGGCCAAGGGCAAGGCGCGCTTCCAAGTGGAGGACCTGCTCTCCGGTGAGGTCTACGACTGGGGTGAGGAAAACTACTTCCGTCTCGATCCGTGGAAGAACGTGGCGCACATCCTGCATGTGAAGCAATAGCGCTCACGGTTTAATAAGGTCGGGCCCACCGCGATTACCTACCGCAGTGGGCCCGACCTTTATCTATCAATGGCAGGGAAAGCTACTTCACCCTTGTCCAGCCGGTTCCGCAGGATTGGGTTGAGAAGAACTTGTCCGTCGACCGAATGGTCACATAATGGTGACCGCTACCGAAATCATTCTCGATGATCTGGTCAAAACTTCCACGTGCCCCACTCAGCCGTGACCAGTAGCAGCCCGACGTGCTCGTGCGGGTCTTGTAGGTGCCGGGCCGGATATCGTAGCCGACACGGTATACGCCATCGGCGGCCATGGTGGTGCGCAGGGGTTTGCTGGTCGGTGCCTTGATCCAGCTGCCGCAGAAACTCACCTTGACGTACTTGTCGGAGCTGAGGATCTGCATATAGCGCTGGCCCGAACCGGAATCATTGTCGATGATTCCTTCGAAGCTTGAGCCGGACCGATTACGGCGTTCCCAGTAGCAGTACGAGGTGCTCCCGGAGGTGCGGTAAAGCCCTGGTTTGATGCTGGTTCCGACCTTGTATGTGCCATCGCTGGTCATGTATTTAGCGGTGCTGGTCGACGCCGGGCGTTTCGCTGTCACCGCGATAGTCGGGGCCTTCGTCGGAGGCGCGTACTTGATGTTGGTCGCTACATAGTTCGCGCGCACAGTGTGCTTTCCGGCAGCGAGCTTGGTGGGCAGGCGGTAGCTTGCCTTGCCCTTGCTGACAGACTTGGTGACACGGTACTTGCCGTCCACGTAGAACTTGATCTTTCCGGTGGTCTTCTTGCCCGCCACGGTGGCCGTGATCAGCGGTGCCGTCTTGCCGATGGTCCAGCTGGTGGCCGAGGTCCGCAAGGACACCTTCTCGCGAAGCTTCACGGTCACCGAAGTTGAGCGGGCGACTTTGGTTCGGTTGTGAACGGCCTTAATCGTGTGCTTGCCGAGGGCCGCGGTGGAGGGCAGGGTGTAGACGGCCTTCCCCTTGGTCAGGGTTCGCGTGGCCACCTTCTTGCCGTTGCGGTAGAACGTCACCGTTCCGGTGGCCGCCTTGGTGCCGCGCTTGACGGTAGCCGTGACCTTGGCCCGTGTGGTGCTGCCACGGTATTGCACGGAACTGGAGCGCGACAAGGACATGGTCGTTGTGGTCGAAGCCGGCGCTAGTACCGCGGTTGGAGTGACGGCTACCGCGGTCGACGCCCCTGTTAGACCCGCCGAGCCGAACCCCAGCAGAAAGGCCATCAGGGCCGCGCCGGCGACGAAGAGTTTCCTCATTACATAATTCCTTTGACAAGATGCGAGGTTTGCAAGTTGTTTGCACGAGGAAGCCTACCCAGCTGCGCGGACGGAATAAGGCGCACCGGTGTGACGCAGTTAGTTATCAACGTGGCTTGAGCACCAAAACTGCATAGACTGATGACAACATCACACGTGAAAGGCCTGAACCGACTGATGCCACAAGTGAGCCCCACAGTAGAAGAGCATCTACTGGAATGGTTGCCGGCGCAACGCTGGTTTACCGGGAAAAGTGAGCCGACAACGCTCACCTGTGTGGGTGGGCTGGTCTTGCCGGACCCCTCGGAACAGGCTCAACTGATCAGCTACCTCTACCGGGTGGACGAGGCCGGGCCGATCATTCACGTGCCGATCACGATTCGCGACGAACAGCTGCCCGCGTTGAGTGATCACCTGATCGGCGAATCGCAGCGCACCTCCCGGCGAAACCCCGCACGCAAGTACTTCTATGACGGCACCGCCGACCCGGCCTTCGTCGCCGCCTGGCTGCACTTCATTCACAACGCCGACCAAGCCTATGCGGAACGCGTGTTGGGCCAACCCGCCGCCGGATTCGGGCTGTGGCCCACCGCGGCCATCCCCGCCCCGGACCGGCTCCAGCTAACGCCACAACCGGGCGAGCAATCCCACTCCTCGGTGCAGGTTCGCGGCGCGCAGGAACCCTTCATCATCAAGTTCTTCAGGAACCTGTCTGCCGGCAACAACCAGGACGTGGAGGTGGGCTTGGCGCTGGACTCGGTGCGCTCCGAGATCGTCGCCACCACCTACGGCACCATCTCCGCCAGCTGGGCCCCGGACGCAGCGCAGCCGTTGGAACCGGTGCCGGTGAAAGAACGCCAACCGGAGGATCCCCTCGACTACTGGTTCGAGGACCCGCAGGGACCCCAGCCCGCCAGCGGCGCCATCTTCAACCTGCAGGAGCATTTTGCTGCGGAGGGAGAGGAACTGGTGACCGGCCAGCTCTGCGTCCTCCGGCACTTCTACGCGGAGGCCAAGGACGCCTGGTCGCTGGCCTCCCTCGCCGCTGTTCGCGGTTACGGATTCACGGTCGAGGCCGAGGAACTCGGCCGCACCTTGGCCCGGCTTCACAAGGACCTTGGCATCGCCTTCGGCGCGCAGGAAGCCGACGAGCAGCAGCGCACCCAGCTGCTGGCCGAACTGGCAGAACGCTTGCGTTGGGGCTACCAGGAGGCTGAAGAGATCATCGGGGATCACCGCCTCGAACTCGAGGCCCTGATCGAGGAACTGGTGGCGGCCAAAGAGATTTCCCAGTTGCAGCGGATCCACTCGGACCTGCACCTGGGGCAAATCATTCGCACCGATGAGCATCATTGGCGGGTGATCGATTTTGAGGGTGAGCCACTGCGTGCCGACAGCGGCGTGAATGCTGCCGGCTACGACATCGTCGAACGAGACTTGGCAGGAATGCTCCGGTCCTTCGACTATGCGGCAGCACTGGCTCATCGGGTGTACTTTGCGGATCAGGAACGAGCCACCCCTGCGCTGACGCAGGAAGCGGCTCGGAACTGGACCCAAGACTGCGCGCAGGCGTTCCTCCGCGGGTACTCCGCGGAGGCTGGCGTAGACGTCACGGATTTTGGGCAGTCGCCCATCCAACGCGCGCTGTTGCTGGACAAGGCCCTCTACGAGGTGGCCTACGAGCTTAACCACCGCCAAGACTGGGTCCACGTGCCCGCGCTGGCAGCCCAACGGCTGCTCGGTGCCGACGAGCCGGACCCAGCAGCACCATCGATCCCCGATCCCGTTCCCGCCGCACAGGAGAGCACTGAATGATGAACCCCGACGACGTCGCCAAGATTACGCCGCTTCCGGTCCAAGATTGGGTGTTAGACGCCGTCGCGCACGGAGCCTATCACCAGCCGCATGCGGTGCTGGGCGCCCACCTGGACTCCCACGGCTGCGTCACCTTCCGGGTGTTGCGCAAGATGGCCGAAGCCGTCACCGTCGTCATCGGCGAGCAGCGACTGCCCCTAGAACACGAACACGAAGGCATCTGGGTGGGTTGCATCGAAGCTCTCGAGCCCGGCCACGTACCCGAGTATCGGCTGGCCGTCCGCTACCCGGACCAAGCCGAGGTCTTGGTGGATGACCCGTATCGGTACCTGCCCACCCTCGGGGAGCTGGACCTGCACCTCATCTCCGAGGGGCGGCACGAGCAGCTCTGGGACGTGCTCGGGGCCCACATCAGGCATTACCACACCTCCCTCGGCCCGGTCTCCGGAACCAGCTTTGCCGTGTGGGCACCCAATGCGAAGGCGGCCCGAGTGGTCGGCTCCTTCAATGGTTGGGATGGCACCTCGCACCCCATGCGTTCTCTTGGCGGAGCCGGGATCTGGGAGCTGTTCATCCCTGAAGTGGGAGTCGGCGAACAGTACAAGTTCCAGTTTCTGACCAAGGACAACAGGTGGGTGGAGCGGGCAGACCCCATGGCCCGCGGGACCGAGGTACCACCGGCCACCGCTTCCGTAGTGGTGGACGACAGCTACCGGTTCAACGACGAGGAGTGGATGGCCAAGCGGGCCTCCAGCAGCCCGCACGAAGAACCCATGTCGATCTACGAAGTCCATCTGGGTTCGTGGCGGCCCGGGCTGAACTACCGGCAGATCGCCGACCAGCTTATCGAATACGTCGGCTGGTTGGGATACACCCACGTCGAATTCCTCCCCGTGGCCGAGCACCCCTTCGGAGGTTCTTGGGGTTACCAGGTCACCGGCTACTACGCGCCCACCTCGCGCTTCGGATCACCGGCAGATTTCAAGTACCTCGTGGACCGGCTGCATCAAGCGGGCATCGGCGTCATCCTAGACTGGGTCCCGGCACATTTCCCCAAAGACGAGTGGGCCTTGGCCAACTTTGACGGCCAACCGCTCTACGAATACGCGGACCCGCGCAAGGGCGAACACCCGGACTGGGGAACCCTCGTGTTCGACTACGGACGCAATGAGGTACGAAACTTCCTCGTGGCAAACGCCCTGTACTGGCTAGAGGAGTTCCACATCGACGGGTTGCGCGTGGACGCCGTGGCCTCCATGCTCTATCTGGACTATTCCCGCAAGGACGGGCAATGGGTGCCGAACAAGGACGGCGGCCGGGAGAACCTTGAGGCCATCAGCTTCCTGCAGGAGGTCAACGCCACCGCGTACAAACGCAACCCCGGCATCGTCATGATCGCGGAAGAGTCCACCGCGTTCCCAGGCGTCACCCGTCCCACCTCCGAAGGGGGCCTCGGCTTCGGCCTGAAGTGGAACATGGGCTGGATGCACGACACGCTCACCTACAGGGCGGAAGACC
>CAYZBX010000143.1:3058-5117 GCA_964476735.1 uncultured Micrococcaceae bacterium | reverse complement strand
TGGCCATCCCCATCAGCGTGCTCGCCGCCCGGCACAACACGCCGGCCGTCTCCGGCCTCGAGACGGCGACCTTCATGGGGCACGGGCTGCCGGGCATCGTCTTGGGCCTGTCCATGGTCTACCTCTCCCTGTCGCTGCTGCCGGGGCTCTACCAGACCGCGTGGCTGCTGGTGATCGCCTACGGGATCCTCTTTGTGCCCAAGGCGATGGGCTCGGTCCGCTCGGCGATAGCGCAGGTGCCGACGTCGCTGGAGGACACCGCTCGCACGCTCGGTCGCTCGCCGCACCGCACCTGGTTCGAGGTCACCGGCCGCCTTGCTTGGCCGGGCATCGCCGCCGGCGGCATGCTGGTGGCGCTGACGGTGATGAAGGAACTGCCGGCGACGCTGATGATGCGCCCCATCGGGATGGATACACTTGCTACCAGACTCTGGCAGCTCTCCGACATCGATGCGCACGGCGGTGCCGCGCCGTACGCCATCTTGTTGATCGCTGTTTCGACCGTGCCTGCGCTGTTGCTGGCACGGGATCCGGAAAGGAAGATATGACGACCACCTCACCGGCTGCGTTGACCATCGCAGGCTTGGAGGCCGGCTACACCAGCAACCAGAAGGACCGGGCCAGCCGCGTTCTGAAGGGCATCACCCTAGAGGTGCCCCGCGGCGAGCTGCTGGCCATCCTCGGCCCCTCCGGTTGCGGCAAGTCGACCCTGCTTCGGGTCATCGCCGGGCTATTGCCGGCGACCGCCGGCACCATCGACCTCGGCGGGCGCCGCGTCGTGGACGGGAAGACCTCGGTGCCGCCGGAGCAACGCAGGGTCGGTTTGGTGCCGCAGGAGGCGGCGCTCTTCCCGCACCTGACGGTGGCGAAGAACGTCGAGTTTGGGCTCAAGCCCCGCAAGAACGGCCCCGCGGTACGGCTGGGCATGCGCGCGCGCCGCGCCCGGGTAGCGGACATGCTGGAGCTAGCCGGCATTGCCCAGTTGGCCGACGCGATGCCGCACGAGCTCTCCGGCGGCCAGGCGCAGCGTGTGGCGCTGGCCCGGGCGTTAGCCCCCTCCCCCGACTTGGTGCTGTTGGACGAGCCATTCTCCGCGTTGGACGCCTCGCTCCGCGTCCGGCTGCGCAACGACGTTCGCAAGATCATCAAAGAGGCCGGTGCCACCGGCCTGCTGGTCACCCACGACCAAGACGAGGCCCTGTCCATCGCCGACCGCGTCGCGGTGATGAACGCCGGGCACATCATCCAATGCGGTTCCCCGGACGAGGTCTACAACGGTCCGGCCGACGCTTGGGTTGCCTGCTTCTTGGGCACCTGCTCGCTGCTCTCCGGCACCTCGATCGGGCAACAAGCCCAGTGCGCGCTGGGACAGATCCCGAGCGCGACCCGGGACGGTGCGGTGCAGATCCTCGCCCGTCCCGAGCAGCTGCGCCTGCGCATCGCCTCGCAGGACCCGACCGAAAACGGTGTTGAGGGTGCAGAAGCGATCGTGATGGCCGCCGAGTACCAGGGCCACTCCACCCTGTACACGCTCAAACTCACCGCGGGTGGCGAGGAAATGGTGGCCCGCGAGCAAGGCTGGGCCCGGTTCAACCTGGGCGACCACGTACTGGTCTCACCCGCGGGCAACCTGCACGTGATCCCGCAAGACTAGGCCGCCGCTTCGGCCCCGTCATGAGGAAGATGAGAAGCAGCTCATCTTCCTCTACTTTTTGCCTCATGTCTCCTCCCTAAAGTGAACAGCAGGTTAACAAGCTGAGGAGAAGAACATGGAATCACTGTGGCTGGCGCTGGGCGCCAACGTCTTGGGCATCATCGCGTTGGTGTATTTGGTCTACTTCCGAAGGCACTTTCGCCGCGATCTCGCCCTAGCGTATATCGCCTTGAGCCTCGGCATCTTCGCGGTCACCATGCTGCTCTCCGACAGCGCCGCGGGGATGGGCTTGGGCTTGGGCCTGTTCGGCATCCTGTCCATCATCAGGTTGCGTTCGGACACCCTGACGCAGGAAGAGGTCGCCTACTACTTCGTTTCACTCGCCATGGGCTTGGTTAACGGCCT
>CAYZBX010000143.1:0-2958 GCA_964476735.1 uncultured Micrococcaceae bacterium | reverse complement strand
ACCGAACAGCCCGAGCAGGCGTGGAGATGACCCCGGTGACGGGCAGCGCGAGCGCTGCTCTGCATGCGGCCGCAACTGAGCGACGAGGCATCAGCCTTGGCGAGGTGATCTCGCAGGCCGCCCTGCAGACTAGGGTGGACCGGAAGTTTCTGCTGACCCCCGCACAGTTCACCCGTTTCGCCGACCGACTAGGCGAGGACTTTGACGTCATGGACATCGATGGGCGGCGTGTCTTCGGTTACGAATCAACCTACTTCGACACCTTCGACTTCGAGCAGTACCGGGCGCACCGTCAGGGCCGGCGGCGCCGCTACAAGGTCCGCTCCCGCAGCTACGTCGACACCGGTCTGTCCATGTTCGAGATCAAGACCAAGGGACTGCGGGGCGCAACGGTGAAGCACCGGATGGAGCAACCATTGCACGCCGCCCGGCACCTGAACGCCGCGACTTCGGCCTTCTTGGCGGAGGTGTTGGAGCGGGAGTACGCGCAGTCGGTCCCGGACCTGCTGCCGGTGTTGGATAGCTCCTACCGCCGGGCCACCTTCGTGGACCCGGTCGGCGGGGAGCGCGTCACCGCCGACGTCGAATTGGCTTACGGTTCCGGCCGCCGGCGGGTGCACGGCCCGGAGTTGATCGTGGTAGAGACCAAGACCGCCAACGGCCGCGGCCGCTGCGATCAGGCGCTCGCCGAGCTCGGCATCAGGGAAGTGAGCATGAGCAAGTACTGCATCGGGGTGGCGCTGCTGAACCCACACCTGCCGGCCAACCGGTGGGCCCGGCTGCTCCGCCACAGCTTCTACCCGGCCACCAACCGGTAGCCGATGCCGCGGACGGTCTCGAACCGTTCGCTGCCGAGCTTTCCGCGCAGGTAGCCGACGTACACGTCAACGATGTTGGAGCCCGGATCAAAGTCGTATCCCCAGACGCGGGACAGCAGCTGCTCGCGGCTGAGGGCCTGTCCGGGGTGCCGGAGAAACGCCTCGGCCAACGCGAACTCCCGGGTGGACAGGTCCACCTCTTGGCCGGCGACCGTCACCCGGCGGCGGAGCAGATCCATCTCTAGCTCCCCGTGGCTGAGGACAGAGCTGTCCGGTGCGGCGTTGTCCGGGGTGCGGATGCGCAGCCGTACCCTAGCCAGCAGCTCATCGAAGTGGAACGGCTTGGCCATGTAGTCGTCGGCTCCGCTCTGCAGGCCAGCCACCGTGTCGTCGACGCCGCCGCGCGCGGTCAGGATGATGACCGGGGTGTCAAGGCGTGCAGCGCGGATGCGCCGCAGCACGCTGAAGCCGTCCGCGTCAGGCAGCCCTAGGTCGAGGATGATCAGTTCGAAGGTGCCGCTGAGCGCCTGCTCGGTCCCCGCCTCTGCTGTCGCGGCGACCACCGGGGTCAGCCCGGCGGCCTTGAGCCCCTTGGCGATGAAGGAGCTGATCCTCGGTTCGTCTTCAATGATCAGGATGCGGTTCATCGGAGCTCTCCTCAGCTGCCAACGGTATGTCGATGTAAAAAGTGGAGCCTCGTCCGGGTTCCGAGTCTACCCAGACTCCCCCGCCGTGCGCGGCCGCGATCGCGGTGACGATGTTCAGCCCGAGTCCCGAGCCCTGAGTGCGCGCCACGTTGCTGCTCCGGCCGAAGCGCTCGAAGATGCGCTCCTGCTCCTCGGCGCTGATGCCAGACCCGGCGTCCCTGACCCAGAGCCGCAGCAGCGGGGCGGCCCCGGGCTCGCGCCGAATGGCGCTGCCCAGCTCGATGGGGGTCTGCGGCGCGGAATACTTCACCGCGTTGTCACACAGCTGCAGGATCGCCTGAGTGATGCGGGCCGGGTCTAGGCTGACGGTGCCTTCCGCCTGCCGCAGGATCTGCCACTGCCGGGCGCCGAGCGCCTTGGCCTTTTCGAGGATGTCCGGCATGAGCGCGTGCACGGCCGTCGGTTTGCTGACGATGAAGTCCTGCCGGTTGGCCTTGGCGAGCGTGACGAGGTCGTTGATCAGGATCGACATCCGATCGAGCTCGTCGAGGGCGATCTCCTTGCTTTGTTCTACGTCTTGGACGTCCTCGCTGTCCATCAGCTCGAGGTGACCGCGGATGATCGTCACCGGGGTACGCAGCTCGTGCCCCACATCGTCCAGCAGCTGCCGTTGCGCCTCCAAGGCGTTTTGCAGCCGGTCCAGCATCTGGTTGATGGTCACGGTCAGCTCGGCAAACTCGTCGTGGCCGGTCACCTCGATCCGGGCGGACACGTCGGACTCGGAGATGTCTTGGGCGGTCTCCCGCAGCTTCCTGATCGGCAGCAGCATGCGGCCCACCAGCAACCAGGCGACAACCACGGCGATGAGCATGATCGCCAGCCCCACCCCGGCTAGGATCGCGTAGTTCGTGTTGATCTTGCTAACCTCGGCGCTGTAGTCGTAGGCCAACACGAAGGCGCCCGGCTCCGGGTCCGAGTCCAGCTGGACCGGCACCATCGCTACCCGGTAGGTGCGCTGACTGGTCGGGACGGTCTCGAGCACGATGTTCTGGTGCTGATTGGCGTGCGCCCACGCCATGAACTCCGGGTCCTTGTCCAGTTGCAGGATCACCGAGTCCGGGGCCTTCCAGTAGACTTCTTGGTCGCCGATGCCGACCATGCCCTGGGTGGGGCCGATCAGGGTCTGCTGCATCCCGGCATAGAGCAGGTCTTCGGCTTGGCGGAACGGCTCGAGGGTTTGCGGGTCGACGGTGCCCGCCACGATGCGCAGCTCCTCGACGGTGCGCAGCAAGGAGCCGTCGAGCCGTTCGTTCAGCTGCTGCCGCTGGAAGACGTAGCTGACGCTGCCGGCCACCAGCAGGGTGATGGCGGTCAGGGCGACCATGCCGGTGAGCAGCCGTGTTCGGATGGACCACGCGGTGATGGGCTTAATCGTCATCGTCATCCCAATCATCGTCCCAATCGTCCCAGTCATCGTCGTCCCAATCGTCGTC
>CAYZBX010000142.1:0-5118 GCA_964476735.1 uncultured Micrococcaceae bacterium | reverse complement strand
CATTCCAACCCGTCGACAAGCGCGTCGTATGAAAGGTTAGAACTGCCTACATAACCGGTGTGGAATCCGGAGTTTCGGGAGAAAAGCCAGGCTTTGGCGTGCAGTCTTGTCGAATGCGTCTCGTAATTGATCCGGACTTCTGCGCCGAAGCGCTGAACGAGCTCGTCGAGTGCCTTCTGATCAGTGGCCCCCAAATAGGTCGTGGTCAGAACTCGGATGGGAATTCCCCGACGTCGGGCAGCAGCCAGCCGGTCTTCAAGAACACTGATGCCGCTGAACTTGATGAAAGCGCATAGCAAGTCAATAGAATCCGCGGAGTCCATCTCACTACGAAGGTGCTCATTGAGTGAATACTCCCTAGGACCGTTGATGATCAGATCCTCATGGTGGAGCGGCAACAGGGTCTCCACGCGATGCTGTGGTTTCTTGTGAAGAGCCGTTCTTCCCGCCACTGAAGTGAGCTTTGTGAGCGGCTTGGCCAGACTATCGGAGACGAAACCGCTGTCATCCACAACACTGATGAGCTGATTGAGCAACACCAGACGGTCCGGAAAATCTCTGGCGGCAAGCTCGTCTTCGAGTCTCGAAAAGAGGTGACGTTGCAGCGCGTCTATAACCAGTTGTTGCTTGCCCTGATCGTTTTTCTGGACCGGTTCAAGAACCCGTTTCCGGATGTCGAGCACATGAGCGAAGGCTTCCATCTGTGACTGCAACCGGGCCGTCACTAGGCTGTCGTAGCGGCCTTCCGGAATAGGAATGATCTTCTCAAAGTCCTCGGTCATGAGACCAGGCTAGCAACCGTTGGGGACTTTTCTGGGTAAAGACCTGGTATCTGCTGTGTGCAACGGCAAAGGGCGGGGTCCGCATTTGCGGACCCCACCCCAATGAGTGTTTGACAGGCCGAGTGGCTGGGCAATCTGCCCGAGCTGTCACGCCTTGGGTTCGGCCTCGAAGGTCTTGAGCATCTCGATGGCTTCGTCACGCGCCTGAGACTTCTGGAACTCCTGGGCTTCGGCCTTGCTCTCCTCCCCCGTGCTCGCTGCCACGCTGCTCACGTAGATGAACGCCGCAGATGGTTTGCGTTCCACTAGGTAGGCAACGCCGTCGTATTCTGATTCATCGTCAGGGGTCTTGGAGACGATGGATGCGGACCAGACCCATTTGTCTTCGGTATCGTGGAACGTCAGCTTCTCGACCAAGTAGGTCTCGTTGTCACCGCCTGGCACGTCAAGATGCTCCAACCGCCACGAGTTCAGCCGCTCCTGTTCAAGGGGCACACCGTCGAGGTCGGTAATCACACCAGTCTCAACGCTGCCTTCAGCGGTATCTCCATATTTGAGGTGAATGGTCTCGACCTTGTCATACCCTTCTAGTGGGGACTCCCCCTTCTCTTCAAGCTCGGCCTGCCAATCTCCCACCGGGGTGATGGTAAAAGCACCGTTGGTGGTGCTGATAGGTTCGCCCTTCGTAAACTCCGATTCCGTGCCTTCCGTGGTTTCAGTTGCCGTTTCCGTGGCGGTTTCGGTGACTGTCGGCGAGACCTGCTCGGTCACTGTCTGCTGTTCAGATACATCAGGGCTAGGAGTATCGTCACTGGCGTTATTTGTCTGGCAGCCGGTCGCGAAAAGCAAAGCCGCTACCGCCGATGTCGCGAGGATCTTCTTTCGTTGAGGATTGGTCATTTTCATGATTCATTGCCTCCTAAAGCTTGTCCTCTCGACATTAGATATTCGAGCTTATGAAATCTACCCTGTCGCCGTTATTCCTCTCTCCGAAATCATCACCGACCTCCCACTTGACAGCTTCGGCATCTGATGCGGAGTCGAGGCCCGCTTGGAGTTCCGTGAGCAATTGGACCCGATTGTCGCGCATCATTGACCTCAACGGCACGCTAGACCGGGCGCTCACCCGCTTCTCGACAGCCGACTTGGGCCTCTCGCTCTTCGGCTTCGGAAATGGGCTTGCCCGGGACAAAGAGAGACTCCAGCGTTGAACTCCAACCTCGGCTGGCTGCCCTCGCGGACAGCGGCTACACGCCTGCAGCTTCTTTGGAGCCGCCAATCCACCGCTTTGCGACGACTATCATCAACCACATCAGCAGTACCAAGAGGATGCCATCTGCCGCGATGTAGAGGTAGTGCCAGCTGGACCCGCCATCATCGACGCCGGCCAACACCGCATCCGTTCGTTGATTCAACAGGGGTCGGATGAACGCGACCTTCATCAGCAGCACCGCCCCCAAGGCCGTGACCAGCCGCGTCATCAGCTTTGGCACCCCGCGGCGAAACGCGGCGACCAACAGGAGGATCGCCACAACCGCCTCCACGACGTTCATGGCCCCGAAGACGAGCCGGCCGATCCCTAGACCGAGCGGAATCGTGATGCCGGGTGCCTGAAACTTCAACGGCGCCTCTATGAGCGAGATCGCCACGATCAGGCCGAACCAAAAGGTCGGCAAGTAGGTCAGGACAATCCGGCTGAAGGCGGTGGGTAAACTGGCTTTCACAATCACCTATTTTACGCATTGTTGGCGCAAGATTTCTTCTTTTGCCGGCGCGTTGCCTTACTAGCGGGTCGTCTCACTTTTGGCTTGAATTGAAAAACGCACACTGAGGGGACGACCTAATGCAGAAACCCGGGTCCTTTGGCCGCAGGCTCATTTCGGGCCTCAGCATCATGACGCTGGGCTTCGGGCTGACCGCTGGCATCGCCGCTGCCCAGCCCGAAGCTGAGGAACAGCCGGCGGCGGAAGAACGCTCCTCGATCCTGCTGATCTTGGATGCCTCCGGTTCCATGAACCGGAAAGACCCGAGCGGCGAAACCCGCCTCGAGGCTGCCAAGAAGGCGTTGAATAACACCATCGATTCGCTGCCGCCCAACGTTGACGTAGGCCTGCGCGTCTACGGCGCCACTGTGAAGGACAAGAATGACGCCGACCCGTCCAAGCAGGCCTGCCAAGACTCGCAGCTGATCCATCCCATCGAAGAACTTGATCGGGCAAAGCTGAAAGAGGCCGTCAACGGCTTCAAAGCGGTCGGGCAGACCCCCATCTCCCACGCGCTGCTGGAGGGGGCCAAGGACCTTGGCGATGAGGGCAACCGACACATCATCCTCGTCTCAGACGGCGAAGAAAACTGTGTGCCCGACCCCTGCAAAGAAGTTGAGGCCATCGCCGGCAGCGGGATCACGCTGCGCATCGATGCCGTCGGCTTCGCGGTCAATGACAAGGCTCGCAACCAGCTCAGCTGCATTGCGGACCTGACAGATGGCTCGTACTACGACGCCAAGGACGCGGATCAGCTGGACTCCACCCTGCGCCGGCTTTCCGCCCGGGCCGCCCGGCCATTCTCCGTTCAGGGCGAGCCGGTCAAGGGCGCCAGGGACGAAGCCAGCGCACCGGTCCTGACCGCAGGCCACTATCAGGACAAGATCATTGGCTCCAATCAGGGGGATGTCGAGGTCTTCTACAAGGTCAAACGGCAGGTTCCCGGCTCTTCTGTCCATGTCAATGTGATGGCCCGTGCCCCGCTCTTAGCCGGGGGGGGGTATTCTCTCCACCTCGGGCAACTGGAACACGGTCCTGTCTCCACCGGATGGAACGCGGTGCCAGAGCCAAACCCAGATCGGCCTAGACACGCAGCGTTTCGGCAGGCTCTTCTCACAGACCGTGAGCACTTACGGGATTGATCCACGAGTGTCCACTCCTTCCAGCAGCATTCAAGAATGCGCCGAGGCGGAGGAGCTGATCCTCTCGGTCAAGCGCGGCAAAGCGGATGAGGCCGCCACCCTGCCCACGGCAATCCGGGTGATCGAGGAGCCTCTCCCCACCAACCTCGACGACTTGCCAGACGGCGTAATCGACGTACCGTCTTCGAGGACGCCATCCCGCCCAAGGAACTCTTCATCGCAAGCACCATCCAAATTGACGGTGACGTCTTTGCCCCCAACTTCTCGAACATCGACTCCCACTCGAAGAACTCATGGATTTCTATCGGGCGGGACTACAATTCCGGCAAGTTCAAGATGCGGGAGAGCAGCGAAACCCACGATGTGGTTCCGGAGGTTCGTTATCGCAACCGCTGGGACTCCGCGGAAATGGGTGACTCGAGTCGGGGCTTTGCCATGGCCGGCGACTACTACTATTCGATCGCCGTAGCTGACAACACCAGCGAGGTTCGTGGCATCCCCATCAAGATTCAGTTCACCTTCGACGTGACCGGAACCCCGTCCGGCCAACCCGAGTTCGCGGACGAGGATGAGAAATTCACCCAAACGGACCCCGCGGAGGAAGCAACCGAGGATGAATCCGCTTCCGCTGAGGCCGGCAGCGAAAAGACCGACGACTCCGGAGGCGGAACCAATCTTCCGCTGATCATCGGGATTGGTGCCGCCGTAATCGTGGTTGGCGCGCTGGGATTCCTGCTCGGACGCCGCCGCCCGCAGAGTTAGAGGCGAAACCACACACGGACGAGGTTCCCTGATCGCAGACACTGCACACGAAGGTCAGGGAACCTCGTCGTCTGCCCGGATATCGGTGAGGTAACAAGTCTGCGCTCTGCCCCAAAACCCTAGTAATGGCCGGAGCTTCTGTACTAGCTTGTATGGAAAGCCTCACATCGCACCACGAGGCCTCACTAGATCTGAGGGGTGTACGTCATGACCAGCATGAGCAAGAAAGACGAACTCATCGGAGTGCCGACAAGGTTGTCGGATCTGGTCCGCCAAGTGCTCGATCACGCGGTCCAAGGTTTGCGCGAGAGC
Organism: uncultured Micrococcaceae bacterium; assembly: GCA_964476735.1. GTDB lineage: Bacteria > Actinomycetota > Actinomycetes > Actinomycetales > Micrococcaceae > Micrococcoides. Next base: position 357 of record CAYZBX010000142.1, on the reverse strand, counting down.
AAAGAGTCCGGTGAGCTGAGCACCCGTGAAGCCGACGAACAGTTGGTGTCCGCTCAGACCATGGTTGCCAAGCTCGATTGCAGTCTGCTCTCCAAGGGAGACGCCCCGGCCCTCTACAACTATATGCTGACGCACGTGGAGTGTGTTGGTTCAGATCCAGACTGTGCTTGGCTCGAGGCTAATCGTGACGAGGTCATGAGCCGAGCCCAAGTCGAAGAACTCGAGCAGTGGCTGGGATCCCTGTGGGAAGAGCTCGACCAAGAAGCGGTGAGCGACGACTCCTAGAGCTATCTATACGTGTTGGTCGGGGTGACAGGATTTGAACCTGCGACCTCGTCGTCCCGAACGACGCGCGCT
>CAYZBX010000141.1:0-5196 GCA_964476735.1 uncultured Micrococcaceae bacterium | reverse complement strand
GATCCCAGCAGGGTCCGGACCTCGGTGTCGCCCAGTTCCGGCGCGGCGCTGCGCATGTTCTCCAGCACTGTCCGGTTCGTGTCGAGGGTTTCGTGTTCCTGGGCGTAGTAGCCCAGCTTCAGCCCGTGTCCGTGGATGACTTGGCCGGCATCCGGGGCTTCAATCCCGGAGAGTAGCCGCAGCAGGGTTGTCTTGCCGGCACCGTTGAAGCCCAACACGACAACTCTGTTGCCGCGGTCAATGTTCAGGTCAAGGGCCGTGAAGATCTCCGTGGAACCGTACGACTTGCTCAGCCCGCGGCCCTGCAGCGGCGTCTTGCCGCAGGGCGCTGGGGCCGGGAAGCGAATCGCCGCGACCTTGTCGGTCTGCCGTTCGGCCTCTACCGAGGCCATGAGCTTCTCCGCCCGCTTGAACATATTCTGCGCCGCAACCGCCTTGGTCGCCTTGGCCCGCATCTTGTCGGCTTGGGCGATCAACGCCTCGGCCTTCTTGGCCGCGTTGGCGTACTCGCGTTTGCGCCGCGCCTCATCGATCTGTCGCTGTTCAAGGTAGGCCTTATAACCGAGGTTGTATTGATCGATCACCGCGCGGTTGGCGTCCAAGTAGTAGACCTTGTTGACGATCTGGTCCATCAGCTCAACATCGTGGGAGATGACCATGAACCCACCTTGGTAGGCCTTGAGGAAGTCCCGCAGCCAGAGGATGGAGTCTTGGTCGAGGTGGTTCGTCGGCTCATCGAGCAGGAGCAGCTCGGCATCGGAGAACAAGATCCGGGCCAACTCCACCCGACGACGCTGGCCGCCCGAGAGTGTCTTGAGCGGCTGGTTCAGGACCTTCTCCGGCAGTCCCAGATTGGCACAGATGGTCGCCGCTTCCGATTCGGCGGCGTAGCCCCCGGCTGCTTGGAAACGTTGCTCGAGTTTGCCGTACTGGTTCATGGCCTTGGCCTTGCCGTCCGCATCGCCGTAGGCCATCTTCTTCTCCGCCTCACGCATCTTGCGTAACACACCGTCAAGATCCCGTGCCGAGAAAATCCGGTCCTTGGCGAGCTGATCCATGTTTTCGACCCGTGGATCCTGCGGCAAATACCCGATCGACCCGGTCCGTGAGACCGTCCCACCGGTAGGCAACGCGTGTCCTGCCAAGACCTTGGTCAGCGTCGTTTTTCCGGCTCCGTTGCGGCCTACTAGGCCCACCTTGTCCCCTTTGTCGAGGCGGAAAGAGACCTCTGACATCAAGATCCGTGCGCCGGCATGCAGCTCGAGATCGGAGACAGTAATCATAGAGTAGGGCCCTCACGGTCTTTGAAAGATGCTCACAAAATATGGAGCGGGAATGTGTTTGGTCTGTCGGTGAAGCACGTGGCTCGGTAGCATTGCCCCCTGAGGAACAACACCTCGTCCATTCTACATGTGCAGACCAACCGGTCTGACCACGCCAGTTCTCAAAGGATTCTCGATGACCCAACCAGCCGCGCCGACCAACCCGTATCAGCGCACCACCATCGCTGCCCGCTCATCCTTGAGTACGCCGATGAACATCTCCTTGATCGCGGTTTTTGCCGCGATCGTGGCGGCTTCCACCCTCGCCCCGGCGATCCCGACGGGGCTGCTCGGTGTCCCCATCACCCTGCAGACCTTGGCGATCATGCTCGCGGCGTTGATCTTGGGTGGTGCCCGCGGTTCGCTGGCCGTGCTGCTCTATGTTGTGGTAGGACTGCTTGGGTTGCCCGTATTCGCGAAGTTCAACTCCGGTTTCGGGGTCCTCGCCGGGCCTTCTGCCGGTTACCTTCTCGCCTTCCCGATCGCCGCACTGGCTGCCGGTGCGCTGGCCACCTACCTGTTGCGCCGCTACAAGCTGAGCTTCTGGCGGTTGTTTCTGGCGGCCATGACCGCGTCCATCGTGATCATCCACCCGCTGGGAATCATCGGCATGATGGTCAACGGTGGCATCGACCTGGGTGCCGCGTTCATGGCCGATGTCGTGTTCTGGCCGGGCGATGTCATCAAGAACTTGATTGCTGCTGGCATCTCACTGGCTGTACTGAAGGCCTACCCCGATCTGGTTGTGCGAAAGTTCTAGTACGTGACTGAGACGCACCCGTGGTTGGGGGTTGAGCTCGCTGCTGCCGGGGTCAGCAAGACCGACCTTGCCGGTAACCAGCACCAGCTGCTGGCTCCCACCACGGTCACGCTGACGGAGCGCAGCGTCGCGGTGCTGGGTCCCAACGGGTCCGGCAAGTCCACATTTCTGCGCCTGCTCAACGGCCTGCTCAAACCAAGCAGCGGTCAGGTGCTCCTGAACGCGGACACCGTCGACCGAAACCGACATCGCACCGGATTCCTCTTTCCGGATCCGGCCGCCCAGCTCATCATGCCCACCGTGGCCGAGGACATCCAATTGTCGTTGGAGGGCTTTCAGCCCGAAGGTGGCAGCTGGTTCGACCGGCTCAAGCGAACTTTCCAAACCCCGGCCTACGAACAGGTTGCCCCGGAGGTGCTGCAAACGCTGGCGTGGGTCGGGCTGGCAGACCTGGCGCAGCGCAGTATCTTTGAGCTCTCCTCCGGCCAGCGCCAGCTCATCGCCTTGGCCGCCGTGCTGGTCCGCAGCCCGGAGCTGTTCTTAGCCGATGAGCCCACCACCCTGCTGGACTTAGCGAACACGGAGCGGGTTCGGCTGATCCTCGAGCGGGCGTTGGCGGAGCGGCGCATCGAACAGCTGATCTTTGCTACCCACGATCTGGAGTTGGCGGCGACCGCCGAACGTGCCTTGGTGTTCATGGACGGTCAGCTGGCCTACGATGCCAGCGCACCTGAGGCGATCAGCTGGTATCGGCAGAAGGTCCGCGATGGACGTTGTTGAACGATTCTTCACCGCTCGGCCGCAAGCTGGCTGGCTGGGCCGGCTACCGATCAGCTTGAAGTATCTGCTCATCATGGGGGTGCTGGTCGCGATCGTGGTAGACAAGTCCTGGCTGCCGCAGGCCTGCTTCGTCGCTGCCGCAGTGGCGCTCTACCTCTCCTGCGGGCTAGGCAAAGAGTTGGGCGTCAACCTGCTGTTGATGCTCATCCCCGGGGTTCTGGTGGTGCTCTACCACGGCCTCTTGGGCAACGCGCTGGTGGGCATGGGGTTGGCCGGGGTGTTCTTCAACACGCTGGCTTTCGCTCGGCTGCTCTTCCTCACCACGGAGCTGCCGTTGCTCATGGAGGCCATCGGGGTGTACTTGCACCCGTTGCGGCGCTTGGGGATCAACCCGAGGGCCGTCTCGCTCGCCATGTACCTGATGATCAGGACCATTCCGTGGCTCTTCGCCGCCGCCACGCAGGTCGTGCAGGCACACCGCGCCCGCGGGATCCGGGTGCGCATCAACACCGTGGTGACACCGACGATCATTGCCGCCGTGCGGCACGCGCAGGAGACCGCTGAGGCGCTGACCGCCCGAAACTTGGGTTGACGTTCGCCCTCGCGGCGACCGGGTGATCCTATACCTAAAGGTAACCCTGCTTTACACTTATGCCATGAGCTTCAATGAGAACATTCGGGTGAACCCGGGCCGCGGTCAGGACCGTCGTGGCGGTGGCATGGGCGGTGGCGGCAAGATTGCCTTGGGCGGCGCCGGTGGTCTGATCGTGTTGTTGATCGCATTGTTCACCGGCGTGGATCTGTCCTCGATCTTGCCCGCTGATCAGCCGCAGCAACAACAGTCCGGAGCGAGCAGCCTCGAGCACTGCCGAACCGGGGCGGACGCCAACGAGCATGCGGACTGCCGCATCGTCACCACCACGGAGTCTCTGGATGCCTTCTGGCAGCCGTACGCGCAGAAGAACCGAATCCCGTTTCAGCGGCCGGAGCTGGTGATCTTCAACGGCGGGGTGAGCACCGGTTGCGGTTCGGCCAGCTCGGACATGGGACCGTTCTACTGTCCTGCCGATCAGACCGCTTACTTTGACCCGGAGTTCTTTGACGTGCTGCGGAAGCACTTCGGGACCACCGCCGGTCCGCTGGCCCAGGAATATGTGGTCGCCCACGAATACGGTCACCACATGCAAAACATGATGGGCACCCTGCGCTATTCGCAGCAGGGCGGTACCGGGCCGACCTCTCCGGCAGTGCGGGTCGAGTTGCAGGCGGACTGCTATGCGGGCATGTGGGCCCACCATGCCGCTAACGTCAAGGACGAGGACACCGGGGAAACCTACCTGAAGCCGATCACCCAGGAGCAGCTGAAGGACGCGATCGATGCCGCCGAGGCCATCGGCGATGACGCGATCCAGCGTAAGGCCGGCCAACGCGTTCGGCCGGAGAACTTCACCCACGGCACCTCCGAGCAGCGCATGAAGTGGTTCATGATCGGCTACGAACACGGCGATGTGAACCGCTGCGACACCTTCAACGTTTCCGGCGGCAAGCTGTAAGAATCAGCGGCAAGACCCCTTAAAACAGCCCCGGGCGCTTACCTTTTCGGTAAGCGCCCGGGGCGTTTGTGGCTTGGTTGAACCTAGATGTTGAAGCCGAGGGCTCGCATCTGTTCGCGACCGTCGTCGGTGATCCGGTCCGGTCCCCACGGTGGCATCCAGACCCAGTTCAACCGCCATTCGTCGACCAGTGGTTCAACGGCGGAGCCTACCTGCAGCTCGATGACATCGGTCAGCGGGCAGGCGGCGGTGGTGAGGGTCATGTCCACCAGCAGGGCTCCGTCGTCGGCGTATTTGAGCCCGTAAAGCAGGCCCAAGTCGACGATGTTCACCCCGAGTTCTGGGTCGATGACGTCTTTGAGTGCCTCTTCGATGTCTTCCAGCGATGTCCTGCCGGCATCGGTCGAGGTGGTGTCTTCACTCATGGTGTACCTCCGATGGTCGTTCGGTTCGGTGCTTAGGCCTTGGTCAGGTAGCGGTCGTAGCCTTCGGCTTCCAGACGCTCGGCCAGTTCTGGGCCGCCCTCTTCTACCATCTTGCCATCGACGAACACGTGCACGAAGTCTGGCTTGATGTAGTTCAGGATGCGGGTGTAATGGGTGATCAGCAGGGTACCCATCTCGTTCTGCTCCATGGCGCGGTTAACACCGTCGGAGACGACCTTCAGGGCGTCGATGTCCAGACCGGAGTCGGTCTCGTCGAGCACCGCGAACTTCGGCTTCAGCAGCTCCAGCTGCAGGATCTCGTGGCGCTTCTTCTCACCGCCGGAGAAGCCTTCGTT
>CAYZBX010000140.1:0-5329 GCA_964476735.1 uncultured Micrococcaceae bacterium | reverse complement strand
TCTACCGCGCGGATCAGACCGAGGTTGCCTTCCTGAATCAGGTCTAGGAAGAGCATGCCGCGACCGGTGTAACGCTTTGCCAGTGACACCACGAGGCGCAGGTTGGCTTCCAGTAGGTGGTTCTTGGCGTCCCGACCGTCGGCAATGATCAGTTCGTAGTCACGTCGCGTCTGGAAATCAGTGATGTCCTCGTTCTGCAGCTTGTGGTCCGCGAACAATCCGGCTTCGATTCGCAGCGCAAGATCCACTTCCTGTTCGGCATTGAGCAGTGCGACCTTACCGATCTGCTTGAGGTAATCCTTGACCGGGTCTGCGGTGGCGCCGGTTCCGGTGACCTGCTGCGCAGGAGCGTCCTCTTCATCGGCTTCCGAGTAGGTGAAGCCGGAACCAGTCTTGTCCTTAGGCGCGCCTTTGACCTCTTTTTCTTTGGCCTCGGCTTCTTCGTCTTCCTCAGCGTCCTCGTCGTCGACGTCTTCTTCGTCGGCGTCGTCATCCGTGTCGAGGTCTTCGACGTCTTCGTCCTTTAGGTCTGCGACGTCTGGGTCTTTCTCATCGATGTCCTCATCGACGGCTTCCTCGTTCAGACCGGCCGCCTCTTCGGCTTCCTTCGCCTTGGCAGTGGCAGCTGTCTTCTTGGCCGTGGTCTTTCTCGCAGTGGTTTTACGAGTCGTGGTTTTCTTTGTTGTCGTTGACTTCTTGGCACCTGTCGCGGCGGTCGCGGCCTTTTTCTTGGCTGCGGTACCCTGCTCTGCGTCCTTAACTTCGGTCTTGGCAGCAGCGCTCTTGGTGCGGGTAGTCGTTGACTTTTTCTGAACTGTCACAGAAAACCTTTCCGGCGAACATCCGTTGTATCGGTTGGCGTCAGTCTCGTCCTGCGGACGTGTAACACCACTATGACCCTGTCAAATCCTGCTCCGTTGCAGTCGGCGTGGCCGACCGGACGGGAGCCGTTCTTCGCGGGAAGAACGTGGATCAGAATCAGGGTCTTATGTAGGTCAACACTACCACCGACGGTTTTGTTCCCCGAAGTCATGAAAAGGCTGTGTCTACGCTGATTTCCCCGTCATTAACGCTGTCGTGTCGCCCATTCGGCCACCTTCCCTGTGTTCAGCAACGCACTAAAGAGCAGGGTAAACCGGTAGCTTGGGTCCTCCGCTGAAGCCTTCTCGAGGTAGACCATGGCGATCGAAGATCGTCCCATCGACCATTCGGACCAAGCCAGCAACCCGAGAATAGCTTGCCGGCTGTCCCTTGCGGCTAGAGGCAACAGCTCGCGCAACAGCGCGTTGAAGGCGGTGGTCCGAGCAAAGTCGGGTTCCAACTCTGTAGAGGCCATGAGCGCGTTTGCGAGGAAGTTGACCTTGAATGCCTCATCCGGCACCGGCGCTGAGGTGTGTTCGGATGGCAAGCTCTGGAAGAACTCGTTTTGCACCTGTTCTGAGAAGAAATGCTGGAAAGCGCCCGCCACGGTATACATCAGCGGGAAGCACGCTAAGACGATGGCTAAGTCCCTGATGCGAACGTGTTCCAGATCCGTGACGAGCTCGAGCGCATCATCCGGGTACCGCCGAATCATCGCGGCGTTCTTGTCCTGGCGTCCACGAAAACCGGTACGTGCGACGCGTTGGATCCAGTGGTCCCACTGCTCTAGGCGTGCGAACAGACTTGCTGCATGACGGGCGTCGAATTCTTGGTGGAGCTCTCGCTTGTGTTTGCGCGCCGAGATCGTGGCGGCCCTGCTCCTGAGTTGGTGTTGTCCCGACCACGGCGCCACCACGAGTCTGGCTACCTGTTCCTGGGCGGAGTCCACCGAGGTGAAACCTTCAACCGCCAACGTCGCGCTCAGTTCCGTCGAGTCCATGATGCGCTGTGACAGCGGCGCAGGTTCCTCCGTGTCGGGAAAAATCGTGTGGATGGATGCGGGATCAACGTAGTACGCGTGGCTGATGGGCAAAAACCGTTGGGCGAGTTGCGCGATGTCCGCAGGTGAGGGGCAAGTCGCGTCCCGGGGCCAGACGTGATCACTGAACACCAGAGCCAAAAGTTGGCTTGCGTCTCGCAGCGGCGGGCAAGAAGCCACAAGATGCTGAAGGTATTCTTCGAGTTCAACGCTCGTAGCGCCATTCGGCAACAGGTTCACCCGCAGCACGGAGGTGAGTCGCTGGCCTGCAACGGTAATGAGAACCAGCGAGTTCTTCGGCATGAATCCGAGCACTTGTCGCACGTACACCACGAGCTCAGTGCGATCTTGGGCACAAAATTGGGGAACAGTGGTTGGAACGGTTGGTCGGGCCGCACCCGCCGCCGACTCGCCGATGTTTTTCTCGTTCATGCCCCAATTCTTCGGGCTGGCCGTCCGCGTGGGGAATCCGGACCGAGCCGTCTGGGGATGCGAAGACCGGGACCATCCCGCTGTGGATGATCCCGGTCTTGCTAGGTTCCGCCCACTATGGGCCGGTGTTGTCCTCGTCGTTTGGCTTATCCGGACGTGGCTTGTACTCGAGCTCCTTGATTGGAGGGCGGTCCCGGGTATGCCGGGGCTGAGTGCTCAAGAACTCTTGCAGGGAGCTGGCAATTTCCTCTGCACCGGGAATCTGTTCGTTTTCGTCGACCAACAGGGAACGCGGGGCCTTCTCTTCGGCAAACTCATCGAAGCTCGTTTCCAATTTGGCGACCAGTTCGAGGGCCTCCGCGCTTTGAGCCACCTGTTGGCCGATGTCGCCATCCAAGTCTCGGCCTTGTTCCCGCAACTTGTCTGAGGGCAGTGTTAACCCGGTGGCGGCGCTGAGGTATTCGATGGCAGCGACCGCACCTTGCGGATAGAGCATCTCGGCGAGGTAGTGCGGGATGTGCAGGGTGAGTCCGAGGACATCCTGTTTCATCTCGGTCAGTCGGTATTCCAGCAGGATGGCCGCCGAGGCGGACAGGTCCGCCATAGGCGTGAAGGTGGACAGACCCGGCAACCGGTGTCCGGCGTTGCCATGTACGGTCAGCCCCAACGGGCGGGTGTGCGGCACCGGCATCGGCAGCCCCTCCATGATGACCGTCAGTTTCACCTTCAAGTCTTGGATGAGCGCCAGAACAGCCTTGGTGAAGCGTTCCCATTGGTAATCGGGTTCCGGACCGGTCAGCAGCAGGAAGGGCCGTTGCGCCTGATCGTAGACCAGCCGCAGCAGCATTTTCGGCTCAATGTACTCGGTGAAATGGTCCCCGGCGAAGGTGATGGTCGGTCGACGATCCCGGTAGTTGACCAATTGGTCCACGTCGAAGCTGGCGATGAGCTCGTTCTTCAGTTCCTCGACGAATTCGTCCCGCAGGATGTGGTTGATGAATCCGGCGTTGTGGTGTCCGGTCAGCATCACCACCAAGGTGAGGTCTTCTAACTCTCGCAGGGCCCGTGAAGAGCGCAAAGATTCGCGCAAGTCATGGCCCACCGCGGTTAGGGTGAACAATGACGTTGGGTCCGACATCAGAAGTATCCTCCTTGAAAAGATCGATCGCCCGGCGGCGAGTCGAGCATCTATTCTATACCTTTGGTATCAACGATCTACGCCAACAGCATTATTCCCACCCGCACGCGGGCCCAGGATCCCTTCTGTGTCATAGGCTTCTGTCATAAGCTAGAGAATGCTAAACATTTCTTTCACATCTTGATGAGTGCTCTGATCCGACCAGAACACCCGTAGTAGGGAGCCGCATGAAAAAGATTGACATCACGCTGCCATCGCTGTCCGTGACACCCGCCGCCTTGAACAAGGCCAGTGGCGAGGGCTTGGTCATCGGCGTTGCACAGTGCGAGAACGGCCCGCAGATCGTTGGCGATGCACTGGACAAGAAGGACCTAGCCGCGATCGAGAACTCGTTGACCTCGCTCGGTGTCACCGGCGCCGCCGACCAGGTCATCCAGCTGCCGGGGATGGACTCGAAGAAGTTTCCCGTCTTGATCCTCACCGGTCTGGGCAAGACCGTCGCCGAGGGCTACGCCCCGGAGACGCTGCGTCGTGCCGCCGGCGCCGTCACCCGGATTGCCAAGGGTCTCGGTTCCCTCACTTACGCCCTGCCTGCCGAGGAACCGGAGCAGGTTCAAGCGATCGCGGAGGGCGCTCTGCTGGGGACCTACCGGTTTACCGCCTACAAGTCCGAGCAGCCTGCGCAGGCCAAAAAGGACAAACCGGAGACGACGCTCGCAACCGTGGAAGTCGCCACCGCCGTGAACGTCAAGACGGCGGAGCAGATTCTGAAGGACGCCACGGCCGCCGCCAAGGCCGTAGCCCTAGCCAAGAATCTCATCAACACTCCCCCGTCCCACCTGTTCCCGCAGACGTTCGCCGAGGCCGCCTCGGAGGTCGGTAAGAACCAGAAACTCAAGGTCACCGTCTGGGACGAAAAGGCGTTGCACAAGGATGGCTTTGGTGGCCACATCGGTGTCGGCAAGGGTTCCGTCAACGGGCCACGACTGGTCAAGATCGAATACCGTCCGGCCAAGGCAACCGGCCACGTCGCTCTGGTCGGCAAGGGCATCACCTTTGACACCGGCGGCATTTCGCTGAAGCCCGCAGCCTCGATGATGACCATGAAATCGGATATGTCCGGCGCGGCCGCCGTGCTGGCAGCCATTTCCGGCATCGCCGACCGGGGCGCCAAGGTCAACGTCACGGCATGGCTGGCCATGGCCGAGAACATGCCTTCAGCCACCGCGATCAAGCCTTCGGATGTCATCACCATGTACGGCGGCAAGACCGTGGAGGTCATGAACACGGACGCGGAAGGCCGGCTGGTGCTGGCCGATGCCCTGGTGGCAGCCTGCGAAGAGGATCCAGACGTGGTCATCGACATCGCGACCCTGACCGGCGCCCAAATGATCGCCTTGGGCACCCGCACCAGCGGCGTCATGGGCGACGAGGCGATCCGCCAGCGCGTGGTCGATGCGGCCGAATCCACCGGCGAGCTGGTCTGGCCGATGCCGATTCCGGAGGAACTGACCCCATCGCTGAAATCGGAGGTCGCGGACCTGTCCAATATCGGTGAACGGTTCGGGGGCATGATGACCGCAGCCGCGTTCCTGCAGGAGTTCATCGGCAAGAACAAGGCCGGGGACACCATTCCGTGGGCGCATATCGACATCGCCGGTCCATCGTTCAACGAAGGCGCCGCGTACGGCTACACGGGCAAGCAAGCAACCGGCGTCATGGTACGTACCCTAATTGCTGTTGCCGAGTCGTATGCCAACTAAGATGGTCTGTGAGTGCGCGGTCAAACGTCACGAAAATGACTTTTGACCGCCACACAGGCAAAATGGAAGCAAAATTCCATAGTCCGGAATAAATCT
>CAYZBX010000139.1:0-5346 GCA_964476735.1 uncultured Micrococcaceae bacterium | reverse complement strand
AGCGATTGACGCAGGCGACGCCGCCCTGCTGTTCAGTGACAACGAGCAGCAGGGCGGCGTTTTCGTCGAAACCCAGCAAAGCAGCGATCGCCGGGAGTCTAAAACGGCGGGGTTTCCAAACGATGTCTGATGTCCTGCCACGCCCGCTCATCGAGGGGAAGTTCCGGAGCACTAAGCTCGGTTCTTCCGGTCTGCGGAAAGTGAAACTCTAAAACACCATCGCCGAGATCCGGCCGTGGCCGCACCCGCCACCAACCGGCGCTCTTACCGCCGTGGTGGCGTTTGCAAAGCAAGGCAAGGCCATGCAGGTCGCTAGTGCCGCCGAGCGCGAAATCCGTGACGTGATCGACCTCGCATTCGTTGCCGGGCACGTCGCAACCGGGAAACCGGCAGCGTTGGTCGCGCAGGAGCAACAGGTCCCTCGTCCGGGGCGAAGGTCTTCGCGTTCGGACGCTGAGACCGACGGGGTATCCGGTAGCCGGATGGGTCAACACTGCTTGGAGCATGGCGACCTCCGGCAGTAACGCATGAATTGCCGCCTCGCTGAGATCGTGGGGACTGCCGAGCAACTTGGGGGCGCGTTGCGCGGGCGCCCTGGAACTGATCGGCGTGTCCTCGGTGGTCAGTCGAAAAAGTTCAGGGTGGGTTCGACGCAGAAACCCAAGTTCTCCGGTGGCAACCCGGCCGCCGAGTTTGATCCAGACATCGAACGGCATCAGCAGGTAGGCAAAAAACCGGCGCCGCGGAGGCGGCGCAGTCGAGCCACAGCTGCATGTGGCCGCATCCGGGGCTGGCGCGAAACCCGGCAAAGGTGGGGTATCACTAGTTGAGCGGGTCGGCGCCGAACCCGGTCCGCGATCGGGATTGGCCCCGGCATCGCTACGTGTGAGGAGCCGGATGAACAAGTCTGCCCGGTGTTGCGTGCGTGTGTGGGCAGTATTCCCGTGCGCCACCGCGCGTGTGCCCTCGACCAGGATGCTCTCGATTTCCGCGGCCGCGTCTGCGGGGATGTGGGCAAAGAGCTTGGCCATGCCATCCGGTGCGGCGGAAATCCGCACGAAGCGTCGTTGGGCTGCTTTCCGATGGCGGGTCGTTGCATCATCGGGGTGGTGCTCGTCGCGGAGCCGATTGGCCGCTGACCTGAAGTCTCGTTCCGCTAGCCCCGGGTCTGCCAGCTCACACAGCTTCGCACCGAGACGGTTTTTGGCTGCCTTGTGTTGCTCTTCAACCGTCTTCGCCTCTTCCTCGGTCCCGTCGGTTTGCGGGGGCGGTGTGAGCGATGCCAGTTTCTCCGCTGCCACCTGCACCTGTCCCACCGGGATTTCACCGGTCCAGAGACGATCGAGGAGCTCCGGGCTGTGCTGTACGAGGTTCACGGAAGCCAGCAGGAAGGCCTGCGCTCGGCGATCGGTTGTCCGGGTCAGCTGGGCGTAGGCCGGACCCGCCTTGCGTAACAGCCGCCCCTTGTCTGCCTGTTGCAGGTACGCGACGGAGAGTTCCGCAGCCGTAAACGTCTTGCGCTGCTCACGGGCGTAGGCGAGCACAAACTGGAAAGCGTGCACGTAGGCTTGAGCTGTTGCGGCGCGAACCCGGTGTTCGTTTTGCGTGACCAGCGCACAGACCTCCTCGACGGAGGCCGCTGCGGACAAACTTAGCTCAGCGACAGTGCTGGGTGCTTGGGTCCGCATGTGTGGCCTCCTTTGCTGCGAGGGCGTGCCACCAGTTCAGCAGCAGGTGGGGAGCCAACCCGCTCTCAAGCGGACGAGGGACGGCACTGCGCGGGCGCCTCGCCGCTGTGGAGGAGTCCGCGTCGACCCCTCAGTTTCGGGTAACCGCGGGGGAGCGGGCCCGGGCCGGTTAGCCGCGGCGGGGGCGGGCGAGTTCCTCGGTGTCCAGCCAAAGGGTGTAGGGACCGGAGTTGGTGGAGGAGACTTCCATCATGGCACCGAACACGCCCTCGGCCACCGTGCCACCCACGGCCTCCACCCGGCTACGCAGGGCGGAACAGAACGCGCGGTAGACAGGCTCGGCCAGCGCCGCCGGGGCAGCCGCGGAATACGAGGGCCGCCGACCCTTGCGCGCGTCGGCGTACAGGGTGAACTGACTGACGATGAGGGCGTCGGCGCCGGTGGTCGCCAAGGACGCTTCGCCGTCGAGGATGCGCTGCTGGAAGATTTTCTCCGCCAAGGCCTCCGCCGTGGCGGCATCGTCGTCGGGGGTGCTCGCCAGCAGGATCAACAGGCCGGGGCCGATCTGCCCGGCGCGGGTCTTGCCGCCATCTTGGTTGCGGATGTCGACGTGGGCATGGGTGACTCGTTGGATCAGGGCGCGCATGAGGCTCAGCTTAGCGCGTGGCGCTGCGGTACAGTGAACGCGTGGAAGGTTTGTTCGATCTCGAGCCGGAACCGGCGCCGACGGCGGCCCCGGTCAGTCGTGGCCGTCATCAACCCTTGGCGGCCCGGATGCGGCCGCGCACCATCGACGAGGTGGTGGGCCAGGAGCACCTGCTGGGTGCCGGTTCGCCGTTGCGGCAATTGGCCACCGGCAGCGGCAAGGGTCCGGCGGGGCTGTCTTCGGTGATCTTGTACGGTCCGCCGGGCACGGGCAAGACGACGCTGGCCCACGTCCTCGCGGCGGGCACCGACCGGAAGTTCGTGGAGCTCTCCGCCATCACCTCGGGGATCAAAGACGTGCGCTCGGTGATGGATCAGGCCCTGCTGGACCGGGACCTGTACGGGCGGACCACCATCCTGTTTCTGGACGAGATCCACCGGTTCAATAAGGCCCAGCAGGATGCGCTGTTGCCAGGAGTCGAAAACGGCTGGATCGTTCTGGTCGCCGCCACCACGGAAAACCCGTCCTTCTCGGTCGTCTCGCCCCTGCTGTCGCGGTCGCTGATGCTAACCCTGAAGCCGTTGACCGATGAGAACATCGCGGACCTATTGGAGAGGGCGGTCAAGAGCGAGCGGGGCTTGGCCGGTTCCGTGCTGCTCGGCGAGGAGGCCAAGGACCATCTGGTGCGCACCGCCCAAGGGGACGCCCGCCGGGCCCTGACCGCCCTGGAGGCGGCCGCCGCCGTCGCGCTGAATGACCGTCAGCAAGAAGGGCCGGCGGCAGGCGACGCCCGATTGGACGGCGAAACCGCAGTTGATGGCGAGGCCCAGCCCGATGATGTGGTCTCTGCGGGGACCAAGCAACCGGTCAAGGTGCTGCTGCGACACGCCGAGCAGGCGCTGAATCAGGCGGTGCAGCGCTACGACAAGGACGGCGACCAGCACTACGACGTGGTCTCCGCGTTCATCAAGTCGATGCGCGGCTCCGACCCGGACGCGGCACTGCACTACTTGGCGCGGATGCTGGAGGCGGGGGAGGATCCCCGCTTCGTGGCCAGGCGGATCATGATCTGTGCCTCCGAGGACGTGGGCATGGCTGACCCGCAGGCCTTGCAAGTCGCCGTCGCCGCCGCGCAATCGGTCCAACTGGTCGGCATGCCGGAGGCCCGCATCATGCTGGCCCAAGCGGTGGTGCACATCGCGACTGCGCCGAAATCCAACGCCTCCTACATAGGCATCAACCAGGCGATCGCGGACGTGCGGGCCGGCAAGGGCGCCCAAGTGCCGGCGCATCTGCGTGACGCCCACTACCCGGGCGCCAAAGCACTGGGCCACGGCAAGGGCTACAAGTACTCCCACGACTACCCGCACTCGGTCTCCGCGCAGCAGTATCTGCCGGACGATTTGCAGGGCGTGGAATACTACGCGCCGACGCAGAACGGCTTCGAACGTGAGTTGAATCACCGAGTGCAGGTATTGCGTCAAATGGTTCGTGGTCAGCAGAGCTGATAAACTGGTGTGCGCTCTGGCAAGCACGCACCCGCTCGGGTGACGTGTTGTAGGACAAGGGTCCGCGGTAAGCCCCAACTCTCCACCAACGGAGGCCAGTGCTGTGCTTTTCGGGCACAGCGTCCAGCGAAGATTACCGCATAACCGAAAGGCAAAACGCCCCTCATGGCAAATAACCACGCTCAGGAATCGCGCCGCACCGTGCGCCTTTCCCGCGCCCTCGGGATCGCACTGACCCCGAAGGCTGAAAAGTACATGGAACGCCGCCCGTACGGTCCAGGCCAGCACGGCCGTGCCCGTCGTCGTCAGGATTCTGACTACTCGGTACGTCTGAAAGAAAAGCAGCGTCTGCGGGCTATCTACAACATTCGTGAAGCCCAGATGGTGCGCTACTTCAAAGAAGCACGGCGCACCGAAGGCCTGACCGGTGAAAACCTGGTCGAGCTGCTGGAAATGCGTCTGGACGCCCTAGTGCTGCGTGCAGGCTTCGCCCGCACCATCGCCCAGGCCCGCCAGCTGGTTGTGCACCGCCACATCATGGTCAACGGCAAGCGCGTCGACCGCCCATCCTTCCGCGTGAAAGAGGGTCAGATGATCCACGTTCACGAGCGCAGCGAAAAGATGGAACCATTCCAGGTTGCCGCCTCCGGCGCACACCGAGATGTGCTGCCAGCCGTGCCACCGTACCTGAACATTGAACTGGAGAAACTGCAGGCTACCTTGGTCCGCCGACCAAAGCGCGCCGAGATCCCAGTCACCTGTGAAGAAAACCTGGTGGTTGAGTACTACGCACGCTAAGGCCTAGCGCCTACGCACGCGAACAGGTGTGGCCCATCGGAGACCCGGTGGGCCACACGTGGTTAACGGTGTCATATCCACCATTTGCGCCAAATCTGCGTAAACTGTTTTCTTGAGTACGACGAGGGAGTAACCCACCATGATCAAGCGCCTGTTCTGGGTAGGCATCGGTGCAACAGCCGGTTGGCTCGGCCACCAGAAATTCCAAGAAACGAAAACCCATGTGCAGCAACGGATCGATGAACAAGGCTTGGGCTACCCCGTCGACCTCGCCAAGCAGACCGCCGGCTTTCTCTTCCACAACGTGAAGGGTCTGGTCACCCAGCTGCGGAAGGACAACGAAGCAAGCGCGCCGCAGCCCAACGACCAGACATCCGCCCCGCACGGTCGCAGCTACGAATAAGGACTTCTCAACCACTATGAAATCTCAGCAGATCGCTGAACGCTGGAACCAGTTCTTCGCCAAACACGAGCACACCATTGTGCCCTCGGTGTCGCTGGTTTCCCCGGACCCATCCTTGCTGTTCACCATCGCCGGCATGGTGCCGTTCATCCCGTATCTGACGGGCGTGGAAACCCCACCCTACAAGCGTGCCGCCTCCGTGCAGAAGTGCATCCGCACCGCCGACATTGAAGAGGTCGGTAAGACCGCCCGGCACGGCACCTTCTTCCAGATGGCCGGCAACTTCTCCTTCGGGGACTACTT
>CAYZBX010000138.1:0-5427 GCA_964476735.1 uncultured Micrococcaceae bacterium | reverse complement strand
CGGTGACCTCCGCCGAGGTCCTTGAACTGCTGCGGCACAGCGTAGACCGACTCAACCAGACCGTGGTTATGGTCACGCACGACCCGGTGGCGGCCGGCTACGCCGATCAGGTCATCATGCTCGCCGACGGGCGGGTCGCCGGTATCCTCGACCATCCCACCGTTCCGCAGATCACTGAACAGCTGACCGCGCTGCGCAAGACGGCGGTGAGCCCTCGTGCATAAGCTCGCGATCGCCCAGCTCAGGGCGCACAAGTCCCGTTACACCGCCATGATCATGGCGATCGTGGTCGGCATCGCGTTCTTCACCGCGTCGCTGGCCGGTGTCACCTCTTCCCAAGCCACCCTGAACAAATCCCTCGGCGCGCTCTACACCAACTCCACCGTGCTGGTCAGCCCGATCGAAGGACAAGACGCAGCTGCTCAACAGCTCCTACGGCCCAGCCTGCAGAAACGCGTGGAGGCGCTACCGGGTGTGAGCAGCACCCACCTGCAGCAACGCAACTACGGGCAGCTGAACACCGCCAAGGGCGACCGGCGCAGCTTGGTCGCCCTCTCGCTGCCCGAGCACGCCGACCAGCGTCCCTTCACCCTGCTCGGCGGTGAGGCGCCGCAGCGCAGCGGCGAGGTGCTGGTCGATCAGGACAGCGCAGACAAGTACGGGATCAAGATCGGCGACCGGATCAAGGCCGACTTCTACGGCCCGGACGCCGAGCAGGCCCGGCACCTGCTGACCGTCACCGGGCTCTTCGACCCACTCCACACCCCCGATCTGGCCGGCAGCATCCAGACCTTCATGCCGGAGCAGTTCCTCACCGAGTTGCAGACCCCGGTCAGTGCCCTGCTGGTCGCCACCGAAGCGGACGATGTGATCCCGGAGGTCTTCGGCGCCCTCAGCGCGCAAGAACGGTCTGTCCTGCAGGTCAAGACGGTGCAGGAGCACCTCAGCGACATGACCTCCGCCGGCGGGGACTTCCTGCCGATCGCCATGGTGCTGACGGTCTTCTCGCTCATCGCGCTGGCCGTGATGACCCTCGTCATCAACAACACGTTCTCGGTGATCGTCGCCCAGCGCACCCGGGAGATGGGGCTGCTGCGCATCGTCGGCTCCACCAAGGCGCAGGTGTTCCGGATGGTGCTGGGTGAGGCCCTCATCATCGGGCTGCTGGCCTCGCTTGTCGGCGTGGCCGTCGGGTTGGGTCTGTTGGCCGGCGCTCTGGCGTTGGCCGGGGCCATCTGGGACATCGACTTCATCAGCTTTGCGATGGATGCCAACGCCATCATTTGGCCGCTGCTGGCCGGCACCTTGGCCACCGTGCTGGCCGCCTGGCGGCCGGCCCGCAACGCCACCCGTGTCCAGCCGGTGCAGGCTTTGGCGCCCGAGCTGCTGGAGAACGCCGGGAGCAAGGTTTCCGCGTTGCGCGTCGTGACCGGCCTGCTGCTGTTGGGCGGGGGCGCCGCGGGACTGTACTACTTCGTCTTCTCCGCACCGGAGATCCTGCTGGCCATGTTCAGCGGCCTCGTCTCCTTCATCGGCGTGCTGGTACTGACCCCCGTGTTCATCCCGCCGCTGGTGTCCGGTCTGGGCCGGCTGCTGCGCCCCTTTGGGATTCCCGGGGTGCAGGCCCGCTTGAACGCGGCCCGGCACCCGCGCCGCTCCGCCACCACGGCGGCGGCCCTGCTGATCGGCAGCACCCTGATCGTCATGATGATCAGCGGTGCCGAAAGCATGAAGCGCGTGGTCAACGACGAGCTGGATCAGCGCATGCCGCTGGATGTGTACGTCCACGTGCTTGGTGACGAAGACGCCGCCCAGCCCCAGAATGTGCTGGTTCGTGCCAATGTGCTAGTCAAGGAACACACCGCCGAGGTGGTGCCGGTCTACCAGCTGAACGACGAGCCGTACTCGGTCTACGCGGTGGACGCGAAGCAGATCTCCGCGGCCAGCCGGCAAGGCCTAGCCGGACCTGCCCCCGGTCAGGTCCTCACCGAGAACGAAGAGGCCGGTTCCACCCGGACCGTGGCAGGAAGGAAGCTGACCGTGGCTCCCAACCCGTTCGGTTCGACCATGGATCCGTTGGTCAACGCCGCCGACTTCTCCGACCAGGACCTGCAGCTGGCCATGTACGTGATCAAGCTGTCCAAACCGATCCCGGCCGCCGATTTGGAGGAGTACCGGGACCGGTTGGCCGAAGACCTGCGGGTTGAACCCTCGGCGATCGCCGGCACCATCTTCGAACGGGCCGTCTACGAGCAGCTGATCAACGTGATCCTCTCGGTGGTTAACGCCATGCTGGCGGTGGCACTCATCATCGCTTTCATCGGGGTGGCGAACACGCTGACCCTGTCCACCATCGAACGGCAGCGCGAGAACGGGTTGCTGCGGGCGATCGGTCTGACCCGTCAGGGTCTGCGCGCCATGCTCACGCTGGAGGCGCTGCTGATCAGCGCGGTGGCGGTGCTGGTCGGTTGCGTGCTCGGGGTGGTCTACGGCTGGTTCGGCGCCAACGTGCTGCTGGTGACCGATCAGGTCGCCCTGCTGGTGCCGTGGCTGCCGCTGCTGGTCATCGTTGCGGTGGCCCTGCTGTGCGCCATGCTGGCGGCCACCATTCCGGCCCGCCGTGCCCTGAAGCTGGCGCCAGTGCAGGCGCTCACCGAATAGCCGGCCGCCAGTCCCCCGGGCTTGGCCCCTTATTGGGGCCAGTGCCCGCGACGGTCCAGCACGTGCGCCAGTGCTGGGCCGTCGTCGCTGACCAGGCCGTCCACGCCCAGTTCGATCAGTTCCCGCATCTGTGCCGGGTCGTTGATGGTCCACACGTGCACCTCCAGACCCAGCGCGTGGCAGTAGTCCACGAACCGCCTGTCGGTCACCCGGATCCGGTACTCGGTCACCGGCACCTGGACGGCGTCAATGAGGTAGCGGCGACAGAACCAGCGGCCGAAACGCAGCGCGGCGCGGCTTCGTCCGGCGCGGGAGGCGGCCCACAACGCGATCAGGCAGCTCTTCCCGGCGGAGGACGCCACCTGCTTCCGCAGCCGCGGTTGTCCCCGGAAGAAGCGGAACCGGTTGGCGTCGGAGAAGGATCCGACGAGCACCCGGTGCTCGGCCCGGTGCCGGTGCAGCAGCTCGGCCAGCAGCTGCGCGCCGGCCTCGTCCTTCAGATCCACGTTCAGGTGATGCTCCGGGAAGCGGGTGAGCAGGTCTTCGAAGCGCAGCAGCCGCTCCCCGCCCACCCGCACCGCGGCCAGTTCTGCCCACGTGTGCGCGCTGAGTGGGCCGGTGCCGGTGCTGACCCGGTCCAGCGTCTCGTCGTGGAAGCAGACCAGCTGGCCGTCCTTGGTGGTGCGGACATCGGTCTCGAAGTAGCGGAAGCCCAGCGCGGCGGCGGACGCGAACGCGGCTAGGGTGTTCTCCCGGTGGACGTCGCTGCCGCGGTGGCTGAGCCCCTTCACCGCGCCGGCCGGCAGCTGGCGGGGGCGGAAGTACGGTTTGCTCATCGGCGCTCCCCCGGTTGCGCGGCACCGCGCAGCGGGTAGCTGTGCAGGACCCGGTGCTGCGCGCCACCGCCGGGTCCCTCGCCCAGCGTCGACTCCACCAGATGAAACTCGGTGACGGGAAAGCTGCGGCCGCGGAACACGCTCAGCGCACGCACCGCGAAGCCCATCTCGTCCACACCCAACACCGGCGGTGGCGGCAGCTCGGCGGGGGCGTCGTGTTTGCGAGCCTGCCGCTGTTGGCGCCGGTAGCCGCGTTCGGCCTGCCGGTCGCGGAAGCGGCCGCGGACCGAGCGGCGGGCTACCGTCAGGTGCGGGGTGAAGCTGCGGGCCGGGCCCAGCTCCAGCCCGAGTTCCTCACCGGCCTGCAGCGCAGCCGCGGCCAGCGCCGTCAGGGTCTTCTCGCCGTCTCCGCCGACGCCCAGCCAGAGGGTGCGTTGGCCGAAATGCCCGGCGCCGCGCAGCGCTAGCTCGAAGCTGGGCAGCTCGGTGGCTGCGCGGGCCAGCGCGGCGTCCAGTTCGTGGGCCGTCCCGGCGGGCACCGCCCCGTAGAAGCTGCAGGTGATGTGCCACTGGTCTACCGGCAACCAGCGCAGCCCAATGCCGGTCTCGGCCCGGACCTGATCGAGCAGGCTCGCCGCCTCATCCAGTGCCGGCTGCGGCGGGTAGATGGCCGCGAACAATCGGATGCCCATACCCCGAATCTACCCTAGGGTTGCCGTGCCGATGGGCTCGGCCGACCAACAAGTAGACTCTCGGGTACGTTTCGGCGTCAATCGCCGATTAAGCGTCGGCAGGTTCCTCGTGGCGTGGGAAGATGCCCACCGGTTTGTCGATCGGTGTGCCGGGCTGCAGGGCCTCGCCGTAGGCGGCGAAGCTGCGCGGGCCGGTGTTGGAGGCGTTGGTTGCCCCGGCGTCTCCACTGGCGGCCACGCCCAGCGCGTCCAGCAGCTTGGTCGCCGAGTCCGGCATGACCGGCTGCAGCAGCAGGGCGATCTTGCGGACGATCTCCGCGGTCACGTAGAGCACTGTGCGCATCCGCGCCTCGTCGGTCTTGCGCAACACCCACGGCTGCTGCTCGGCAAAGTAGGCGTTGACCTCGCCCAGCACGTGCCAGGTCTTCTCCAGCGCGTCGTGGAAATCCTGGATCTGGTAGTCGGCGCGGCTGAGCTCCAGCAGCGGCTCGGCCTGCGCCAAGATCGCCTGATCCGCCTCGGTGTACTCCCCGGGGGCCGGGATTTGCGCTTGGCAGTTCTTGTAGATCATGGACAGCGAACGCTGGGCCAGGTTGCCCAGGTTGTTGGCCAGGTCCGCGTTCTTGCGGCCGACCACCGCGTCGTGGGAGTAGGAGCCGTCTTGGCCGAAGGGGAACTCGCGCAGCAGGAAGAACCGGACCGCGTCCAGCCCGTAGCGGGCCACCCACTCCTCCGGGCCCACCGTGTTGCCCAGCGACTTGGACATCTTCTGGCCCTCGTTGTGCAGGAAGCCGTGGATCATCACGCGTTTGGGCAGCGGCACCCCGGCGGAAAGCAGGAAGGCCGGCCAGAAGATGCAGTGGAAACGGGAGATGTCCTTGCCGATCACGTGCAGGTCCGCCGGCCAGAACTTGCGGTACAGCTCCGATTCGGTGTCCGGGAAGCCCACCCCGGTCAGGTAGTTGGTCAGCGCGTCCACCCACACGTACATGACGTGGTCCAGGTTGGAATCCTCCTGGACCGGCACGGTGATGCCCCAGTCGAAGCTGGTGCGGGAGATGGACAGGTCCTGCAGCCCGGATTCGACGAAGCGGATGACCTCGTTGAAGCGGGAGTCCGGGCCGGCGAAGTCCGGGTTGGCCTTGTAGTGGGCCAGCAGCTTGTCCTGATACGCGGAGAGCCGGAAGAAGTAGGACTCCTCCTCGGTCCAGGTCACCTCGGTGCCGGTCTCGGTCGCC
>CAYZBX010000137.1:0-5627 GCA_964476735.1 uncultured Micrococcaceae bacterium | reverse complement strand
GGCGATCTTCATCGCCGGGACCGCGGCGATCGTCGGCGGCGCGGTTTCCATGGCGATGGGCGAGTACGTCTCCGTCTCCAGCTCCTCCGACTCGCAAAAGGCGCTGATCGCCAAGGAGCGGGACGAGCTGAAAACCATGCCGGAGCAGGAGCTGGAGGAACTGACCCAGCTCTACGAGGCGGAGGGCCTGAGCCGGGAAACCGCCGAGCTGGTTGCCCGCGAGCTCACCCAGAAGGACGCGCTGCGCGCGCACCTGCGCATGGAACTGGACATCACCGAGGAAGACGTGGCCTCGCCGTGGGCCGCAGCCGGTGCCTCCGCCGCTGCCTTCCTGATCGGCGCGCTCATCCCGATGCTGGCCATCATGCTCCTGCCGGAGCCAGTCCGGATTGCCGGCACCTTTGCCGCCACGCTGCTTGCGTTGGCGCTCACCGGCTGGGCCGGGGCCAAACTGGGACAGGCCCCGCCGCTGCGGCCCACCCTGCGCACCGTCATCGGCGGCGCGCTCGCGCTCGCGGTCACCTACCTCATCGGTACGCTGATCGGCGGCGCCGGGATCGGCTAGCCCGCGAATCAGCCAGAGAACGCAGTCTTTCGAATCAGTTAGGACCCACACGTGAGCACCCCCATTCGCTTTCTCGCACTCGGCGACTCCTTCCCCGAGGGGGTAGGGGACCCGGACCCGGACCGGCCCAACGGCGTGCGCGGCTGGGCGGACCGGACCGCCGAGGTGCTCTACGACCACGTTCCGTCCGCGCGGTACGCCAACCTGGCGATCCGCGGGCGCATGGTCAACCGGGTCATGGCGGAGCAGATCCCGGCGGCGCTGGAGCTGGCACCCAGCATCGTGACGCTGTACGCCGGGGCGAACGACATCCTGCGGCCCAAGGTGAACCTTGAGCTGATCTTGGGCAACTACCGGGACCACGTCCAGGCGTTGCGCCGAGCGGGCATCGAGGTGTTCCTGTTCACCGGTTTCGACCCGGCGACCACGGCGACCTACGCCTGGATGCGGCCACGGGTTGCGTTGTACAACGAGATCGTGCGGGACATCGCCGCGGATCTGGATTGCGGCATCATCGACTACTGGCGGCGCAAGGAGCTACAGGACTGGCGGTACTGGGACATCGACCGGATGCACATGAACGCCAACGGGCATTCGGTGATCGCCCGCGAGGCGCTGCGCGTGATCTTCGGGGAGCTGGTGACGGAGGAGCAGATCAACCGCCACATCCCCGTCCCGGATCCGGAACCCATGGCCGAGGTGGACCGCCGCGCACAGATCATCGCAAACCTGCAGTGGACGCGCGAACACGCGCTGCCGTGGATCAAGCGGCGGCTCACCCGCACCAGCTCCGGGGACGGCATCAGCGCCAAATACCCCGACTGGGAGGCCTTCGGGCGGCACCGCGGTGCGGCGGCCA
Organism: uncultured Micrococcaceae bacterium; assembly: GCA_964476735.1. Taxonomy (GTDB): domain Bacteria; phylum Actinomycetota; class Actinomycetes; order Actinomycetales; family Micrococcaceae; genus Micrococcoides. The sequence continues at coordinate 4,203 of CAYZBX010000137.1, read as the reverse complement.
CCGGCAGGTGAACTACCGGTAAGTAAGGTGCGAAACATTTGTCTTATTGGTTCGCGCCACAAACCCTCGCGATAGGCTGAGCGTGGGTTCCGTCACATGGGGGCGGGGGAGCCTGACCCCCATAACACCATGTTTTTGACGCACCTAACGAGGGGTATACATGTCTCAGAAAACAACGCTGCGCGCACTTTTGGGAGCTGGCCTAGCCAGCGCCATGGTCGCCGCCTCCGCCGCCGGGGCCTTCGCCACCACCGTGAACAACGAACCTGACAACACCGGGGCCGTCACCGCCGAGGTGCCCGCAGGGCAGGACACCGACCCGACCGACGGCGCAGCTGACACCGATGCCGTGTCGGACCCGGAGCAGGGCGAGGAACCGGCCGGGGAACCGAGCGAGGATGAAGAGGCGGAACCAACAGAGGGTGACGAGGACCAGACCGCCAAGGTGCTCGAGGTAGCGGACCCGGCGGACGACGAGGTCACCGAGGATGACGAGGAGCCTGCCGACCTCGAAGAAGCAGAGGACGGCGAGCCTGCCGACGAGGATGAAGAGCTGGTTGAGGACGTCGTCGCCGCGCCCGATGTGGCGGTCACCGCCGAGGGCAAGATGGACGTGAAGGCCGAGTGGACGGTGACCAAGAAGGTCGTCAAGGACACCAAGAAAGTGACCGGCAAACCGGGCGGCTCCGCCAAGGTCCCGTACCGAGTTGAGGCTTCCGCGACCGGGGTGCTCTCCAACATCAAGGTCAGCGGTGACATGACGGTGAAGAACGAAGACAAGCGAGACCTGCTTTACACACTCGAGGTCGCGTTGTTGAAGGGTTTCAACCCGAGCGAATACGAGGAGCTCCAAACCGTCTTGGGGTCCAAGTGCTCGTTCAAGGGCACCGACGCTGACCCGAAGATGCCCGGCTTCCAGGTGTGGATTGGTTCCGGCGAATCGCTTGACGTCAGCTACAGCTGCACCGCGCCCGATGAGCGGGTGTCCGGCCCGGAGCTGGCCACCGCCCCGCACAGCTTCTGGGCGTACCTGAAGGCCATCACCGCTATGGGCTTCGCGCAAGAGGCGTGGAGCGACGGCTACTACCCGGTGGATGTCACCGGCTTGGAGGTCAAGGACCAGCTTGTTGACATCTACGATGTGAACGCCGCAGACATCGGTGGGGACAGCATCCTGCTGGGCGCCGCGGACGCCACCGAGGGCAAGCACATCTACGAATACACCATGAACGTCAGCATCCCGAAGCAGGGCTGCTACGACTTCGATAACGTCGCGCTGGCCGTGAACGCCGATGACAAGGTCGTCGCCGAGGACAACGCCACCGTCGAGGGCTGCGCGGAGGCGGCCAAGCCCGAGATCAAGCCCGCCGGGGTCATCACCGCTAGCTCCGGTGACACCCACGCCGGTGGCCTCGCCGCCACCGGCGCTGAATCCCCGATGCTCGGTGCCGTTGGCGCCGCTCTGGTGGGCCTTGGCGCGCTGGCGTTCGGGCTGAGCCGCCGGGCACGCAAGGCCTAAATGACGCCCGGCGCGGGCGCACAACCAGTTAGGAACCCGGGTTTCTCCGTGAGCGGTGGAACCCGGGTTCCCGCGTGCGGGGAAGCAAAATCCGGTCGGTGCTTAGGATGTCGCATCTTCGGGATAAGGTGAGTGCAGTCCACCGCGGCCGACACCTCGGCGCGTGGGCTATCACTATCTCGCTTTTTTGAACCGCCCATGAGGTGAAACATGTCCCAGAAAACAACGCTGCGCGCCCTGCTCGCAGCAGGCGTGGCCAGCGCGCTCGTCGCGGCCTCCGCCACCGGCGCACTCGCCGACGAAACGACCGCGACAGAACTCGAAACCACGAACCAGGCCACCGAGACCAACACCGTCGGGCCAGACGAGCTTGAAGGCCCGGCTTCGGAGACCCCGGCCGAAGAAGCACCCGACAACGGCGTCGACGAGCAGGTCCCGATCCCCGGCGTCGACGACGAGCTGACGGCAGAGGAAACCGAAGACGCCGACGAAGACGTCGAGTCTGAAGAGCTAGCCGTGACGGACGAGGAAAACCCCGACGACGGTCCAGTCGAGGCCCCGGTTCCCGAAGTGATCGTGAAGCCGGTGCTCGAGAACGAGGCTGAGGGCGACCTGTACGCCGAGGCCGAGTGGACCGTCACCAAGAAGACCGTGAAGAACGTCTCCAAGGTCACGGGCGCCCCGGGCAGCAAGGTTCCGGTCACCTATCAGGTGGACCTTTCCGCCGTCGGTGTGGTCAGCGACGTCTGGGTGGACGGCACGCTCTCGGTGAAAAACCCGAACAACACCGAGCAAACCTACACCCTCGAAGCCGTCCTGAAGAACGGCGCCAGCGCCGAGAAGGCCGCAAAGATCCCTAATTCGGTGTGCACCTTCGACGGCGAAGACGCAGACCCGAAGACCCCCGGCCACCAAGTCAAGGTCGGTGCGGGGAAGCAGCTGAACTTCGACTACAGCTGCACCTCCGAGGGCGGCTGGTTCGAAGCCAACCGGCTGGACTCCGTCCCATACAACTTCTGGACGTTCCTGCGCTCCATCACCTTGGGCGCCGGCGATGACGGCATCGCCGAGATCGCCATCAAGGTGGACACCTCGCATGTTCAGGTGCACAACGCCGAGCTGGATGTCTACGACATTAACCTCAGCGATGTGGATGGCGACTCCGTCTTCCTCGGCTCCGTCGCCGCCACCGACGGCGAGGGCCAGTTCCAGTACGTGATGAACCTGACCGTGCCCACCGAGAAGTGCGTGGACTACGTCAACGCCGTCTACGCCGTTGGTGACCTGGTCTGGCTCAACGATTCGGAAGCCGAAGTTGATGTGCTGACCGACCAGGCGACCGTCACGGCCTGCCCGGAAGTTGCCAAGCCTGCGGCCCAAACGGTGGTCAATCCTGCCGGCACGATCACCGCAGACGGTTCGGCTGAGTTGGCCAAGACCGGGGCTGAGTCGCCGATGCTCGGCGGTATCGGTGCCGGCTTGATCGGCCTCGGCACACTAGCGATGGGGCTAGCCCGCCGCGCGCGCAAAGCCTAACTAGCGTTCGATAGGGCAAGGCCCGGGTCACGTTCGTTCCGCGGAACGGCAAGCGTGAACCGGGCCTTGTTATAGCTAGAGGGGGGCCGACGGTCTTCAAGGGGTGCAGCCAGCTAGGGCTGATTCAGCACGCCGGTGGAGTAGGCGTAGCAGCGTTCGATCATCTCGGTCAGCACCGCAAGGTCGATATCGGCCAGCTTGTTCACGTAGAGGCAGGCCACGGAACGCTTGTGCTTGCCCAGTCTGGCCAGCAGGTCATCGACGCCCGGGTAGTCGGACAGCACATACAGCGATTGGGACGCCTTGCGCGGCGAGAACCCCACGGCGGGCGCGTCCCCCTCCCGACCAGAGGCGTACTTGTAGTGGTAGCTGCCGAATCCCACGATGCTCGGACCCCACATCACGGCCGGTTCACCGGTCACCTCGGTCATCAGCTCCAGCAGCACCTCGGCGTCAGCCCGACGGGTCGGGTGCTCCACCGCGGCAATGAACTCGCGAGGGTCAACATCGGTCGGCTTGGTCTTGTTCTCGCTGGCCATGAGATGATCGCCTCACTCACAGGGACGCTGTGGATTTGGTTAATCTTCTACCACACTCGTAAGATGTTAAGGCGTTAACTCGTCATGGGTGTGCCCAAAAGGCTCACACGGAAACCACGATGAGTCCCGTGCAACCGGTTCAAGCTCGGCAACGAGCATGAACCCACCGTCTTCTTTGAGCGATAGAGGCACTTCGGTTGGCTCTCACCCAGCCTGGTTCACCTTTCGGAAAGTCGCAGTAATCACGGTGTGAAAACTGGTGGCGGGAACTCAAGAACGCATTTGGGTAACCGCCAAGAATTTACTACAACTTTGGAGGAGTGACATGGCAGGAGTTTGCCAGGTAACCGGGGCTGGGCCAGGTTTTGGCCACAGCATCTCCCACTCGCACCGCCGCACCAAGCGTCGGTTCAACCTAAACGTCCAGAAGAAGCGCTACTACGTGCCATCGCTGAAGCGGAACGTGACCCTGAACGTCTCCGCACGTGGCATGAAAGTCATCGATGTCCGTGGCATTGACGCAGTCGTAGCCGAACTACAGGCGAAAGGCGTGAAGCTCTAATGGCAAAAGATAAATATAAGAAAGCGATAAAATTTATTGTTGCTTAT
>CAYZBX010000136.1:2115-5634 GCA_964476735.1 uncultured Micrococcaceae bacterium | reverse complement strand
CGTCGTCAGGATCAACACTGATGGTGCCGACCTAGCTGTCGAAGAAGAAGATGCTCTCTTCTCCATCGGACGCACTCTGGCCTTCCCTCTTGATTCCATGGAAGACACTGATACCTTCGACCAGCTCGTCACCGCGATGACAGACCGGGCCAAAGAGTACACCGACTCTACCCAGGCCCGGCCTCAAGCTGGCCCGATTCTCCGCAAGTTCGGCATCGGCAAGAAGAACCCCGACTACGCCACCCTCGAGGAAACCTTCAACCTCCTGTGTGACCTCAACGCCGAAGGCCGAGACTCCATCTGGGGTTTCTACGTCCGCAACCAGGTCCGCCCACTGTGGTTGTCCATGGAGGGGCGCCGTGTGGACGTGCTCATCGGTAATCCTCCGTGGGTGGCATACCGGTTCATGACCCAGGACATGCAGAGCAAGTACAAAGCTTTTGCTGAGAAGCACCGCATTTGGGAAGGGCGTGAGGTTGCTACGCAGCAGGACCTCGTGGCTCTGTTCATTGTTCGCTCTGTTGAGAAATACCTCGCCGTTGGGGGGTCCTTCAACTTTGTTACGCCTCTCGCGGTCCTCAGCAGAAGATCCTATGAGGGGTTTCGTACCGGAAACTGGGGACGCTACCTTCGTGGCGAAGTCACCGAGCTGTGGGACCTTGAGAATGTACGGCCTGCTATCTTCCCCGTCCCGTCCGCCGTCATCTTTGGAATCAAGCACATCTTCGATCCTCGGGCGTACCGAAAGCAACCCCCCAGTGGTTTCCCCTTGGTCAAGAAGAGTCTGGCAGGGCTCCGGGACAAAGCAGGCTGGGAGGAGACTGCCGCCAGTCTCACCGTGGAGGAACAGAAGAACACTGCGGTCGGTAAAGAGCCCGGCAGCCGCTCTCCTTACAACGATGTTGTGGTGAACGGTGCGACTATCTTTCCGCGGTTCCTCTTCTTTGTGACAGAAGAGGAGGTATCGACGTCGAAGCTAGGTAAGAAAACCGGGACTACAGCGGTTTCCTCGCAGCGAGGGAAGCTTGACAAGGCTCCCTGGAAGGATCTTCCTGGTCTAACAGGAGTTCTTCCGAGCAAGTTCATCTTTGATGTGCATCTTGGATCGACGACGGCACCTTTCCGGTCTCTCTCCCCTTGGAGAGCGGTGCTTCCCATTGCCGGAGACAAGCTGATGACCGAAAGTGAAATCGATGCCGGCAACGACAGGCTCCGGGCATGGTGGAACGAGGCGTCAGAACTTTGGGAAGCCAACAAGACCAAGCAAAGCAAACTGTCCCTCTGGGAGAACCTTAACTATCAGCAGAAGATGACTCGCCAGCTTGGAGCCACCAAGCATCGAGTTGTCTACTCGAAAGCAGGGAACACCCTCGCTGCTGCTCGCATCGATAACCCCCGACTCATCATCGATCACATGTTGTATTGGATGCCGGCAGGTGGACTCGGAGAGGCCCGGTACCTCACGGCGATCTTGAACGCCCCGGAAACCACCAAGCGCGTCTCCATCTATCAATCCCGCGGACTATTTGGGCCACGGCACTTCGATAAGAACGTATGGCGCTTGCCGATCCCGAAGTACGATCCCCGGAACGAGCTCCACGTGCTGCTTGCCGACCTGGCTGCGCAGGCGGAGGAAGTCGCTGCCCAAGTCGACACTTCCTCATTCGGGTTCCAAAAGATCCGGAAGCTCATCAGGACAGAGCTCGAAACCACTGGTATCCAGGCCAAGATTGATGAGGCGGTTCGGGAGCTTCTCGGGGAGGAGTAGTGGGAGTTTAAAACGAGGAACTGGCCGCGCCTCAGGGGAGGATGGGGGTGTCCACTCAAAGGGGGACACCCCCGTCGGCTGATGCCACCTTTGAGCTAGGGTTCTGTGTCTTCATGGGGTGTCGCCAGCCAGTTCTGTGCACGTTTCGCCGTGTTGCGAAGCTCCGGATGCTCCCTCACGATCTCGCGCTGGCGATCGGCGGGCAGCTCCAGTTCGTTCAGCACATTAAGAATCACGACGGCGGTGGTCACATCCACTATGGCCATAAGTTCGTCGAGGGAATGGCGGGGTGTCTTTCCTTCGTGTGCTAGATCGTTCCGGGCCTGTGTGGTCCGCCTGGCCCATCGGTCGACGTCCGGAACGAGCATGGAGATCGCTTCCTGATCGGGCCGGGCTGCCAGGGCGTACAGCCGATCTCGCAATGTCGGGTCGTTGCGAAGTGTCGCACGGAACCTTTCCCGGTACTTCTCGGGCACTTGTGTCAGCATCGCTTCGCGCATCGGCTTGAACTCGTCTGCAGGGATCGGCTTCTCATCGATGCCGAGACCGCGGTGCAAGACCTCGGCTGCGCCCACTGCCGTCAGCAGATTGCTCTCGATAAAGCGCGCAGGCGCGTAGCGAAGACCCAGGATCATGTTCGTAGCAGCTTGCAGACGCCCATATGCTTCAATCCAACGAGGAATAACCTCCTCGAATGGAAGCGATGCACATGTGAAGAAGGCGCGGTGGTGGTCGATAGCCTTTGTAGCGGGCTTTCCAACTGCCGGAGGGAAATAGAGCACATCCACATTCCGTCGTGGAACAAGCTGATTTGCAGGTGGCGCAGATCCCTCTTGGACCAGTTCCAACCGCAGCCAGATCGCACCGGCAGCTCGGTGGGTCGCTAGGGATATTAGGTCTTGCACCAGACTTGCAGAACTTATCGCGTCGTTTAGAGAAAACGCTTCCGGAGGGACTATTCGGACGAAGGCCGTGTCGCGCGTCCGGCCTTCGGTTCCGCCCCGAAGCTGCTCAAAGAATGGCAACGTATGACGGTGTGCGAGCCGGAACTCAGTTCCGTCGACTTGAACAGACTGGGTTTCCACCGGCTCGACGGAAATCTTGCCTCTTCCATCCGGAATGCCGTCAGAAATCCCCCAGGAACGTGTGAGGGCCGACGATGCAGCCCAGTGCGTGAGGTCTTCGACGGACACCTCTGCCGAAGAGAACGCTGCCTTGTCTTCTCCACCCACGTGTGCCCCGATAAGTGCCGTCCCAGCCTGTACGATTTGCTTGTCAGGGCTTTTTACTCGCGCACCGTAGGTTCGGTTGCTTTTGGTCGGGACGCATCCGAGCAGGGTGATTTCGCGCCGTTCAGCCGCGCCGTAAATCACGTCCCAGGTCCGGCGACCTTCGTGAACTGACACGACACCTGGAGCGTGCATCGTCATGACGCGGTCTTCAAAGGTTCCGATCAAGGAGAGCACTAGGCCTTCCTCGGGATCGTAGCGAAGTATCCCAGGGACCTGGCCGTCAGGCTCGTCGGGCAACCACCAGAGGCCAGCCCACTCACCGGGTTCGTCGAGGATCAGGGGGTCGTTGGTCATGATATGCGTTGCTGCCGCTTGGGCAAGCTACTTCCCTCCGCTCCCAGATGCTCTATAAGTGTCAGTCCCCACGATATCTCGCCAATGGATGGCGGGGCGTCATTCTCTTGGGTGCTGTTGCAAACTCACGTTTTGAGCTCGTTTCGCGAATCTTCCGACCGCTGT
>CAYZBX010000136.1:0-2015 GCA_964476735.1 uncultured Micrococcaceae bacterium | reverse complement strand
GGTGCTGTTGCAAACTCACGTTTTGAGCTCGTTTCGCGAATCTTCCGACCGCTGTGTACTGCGGTTCTCCGCATGGGGCGTAGCCGAAATTCGCTATTTGCAACAGCACCCTTCAATGACACTCAGCGATCACTGCTCCACGCCGTCACCCTGCCCGGGGTAGGACACTAGTTGCTGCTCAAGCGGTTTAGCAGGGCGGAAGACCCGTCCGAGGACAGTGAGCTTCCTGGCTGTTGGTCAGTGGGTGCCTCACACTCGGTGCCCCGCGGGGCAGTAGAACCATCGGTATTTACCTGGATTGTCTGGACGTCGTCGTACTCGCGGCGCTCAACATCAACGATGTTGTAGTCGGAGTCCAGCACCGGGAAGAGATAGACGGGGGTTAACGTGATCTCGGCTGCGTAATTGTCGCAGGTGACAGGGCTGAAGTCGAGCTGCAAGTGCCCATAGTGCTTGCCTCCGTCAACCAACTGGAGCGTGCCATTGTCATCGGTGCGCCACAACTCCGGCTCATTGCGCTGGGCGTTCCATTCGGAGTAGGTGTTGAAGTTTGCCTCGACGTAGGAGCCATCCTCCTGCTCGACCATGTACTCGCCGCGTAGGCCATCGGCGCCCACACCGACGTCATAGTGCATCACCCCGGCACCATCACCGTCCATGTCGACGAAGGAACGCTCGAACATCTCGTCATGCCCGGCGACGACCGTGGCGACCCCGTACTTTTCAAACATCGGGGTATACACCCGCAGCGGGGTGCCCGGTTGGTCATCGGGAGTCGCCGAGCGGTGGCCCGTGCCGTGCACGCCTGAGGAGTAGGCGGAATGGTGAAACTGAACGACGATGATCTGACCGGCCTCACGCGCGTCAGCGAGCTGGGCCTCGACCCAATTCCACTGATCAGAACCTTCCCGGAAGTCCGGCTGGTCGGTGGCCCCGGCGGCGTGGATACCCTCCTCGGTGTATTGGCCGTTGGTGTCAGTGCCGATCGCTCCGGCAGCCTCGAGGTCCAGGTCGTTGCCCTCGATACGCTCACCCTCGAAATCGCTGGCGCGCGTGTCCGGGGTGCCGTTGGTGGAATCCATGGTGATAACAGTCAGCGGGCCGTGATCGACCCGGTGATACGAGTCCTGGTGCTGCTCATTATCCGAGCCGAAGGTATCGATGTAGGTCTGGTAGGCCGCGCGTCCTTTCGCCGCACCCCAGGAAATACCGGTCGGTGACTCGCCGTAGCCGCCATTCATGGCGGCGAAGGTTTCCCAGTTACCCAGGGCGGTGACCATCGGAGTGCCGCCGGCGAAGGTGGAGTGCTCGCCGGCGGTATAGCGCCAGAACTCGTCCCAGGCCGGCTGATAGCCGGACCCCTGGGTCAGGTCGCCGGCGATCAGCAGTAACTCTGGGTCGGTCTCTTCGATCGCGGCGATGTTCTCGCGCATCGCACGGTCCTGGGTTAACGGGTAACGCGGCTGCTCAGCGCCATAACGGGTATTAGAGCCGAAAGTCTCGAACCACTTCGAGCCCTCACTCGGGCGTGGTTGCGAGCCTTCGGCCAGCGAGGCTGGGTGATCCCACTCGCGGGCGCCGGAGACCGCAGGGCGCCCGGCGGGTTCGGTTTCGGTGTCGGAGAAGGCCACCACGGTAAATTCGTTCCAGTCCCCGCTCACGCCCGCTGATTCCGGATGGGTGGTGAAAGTGTTGGTATAGGTCTCGTCGTCCTGGGTCACCGTGTAGGTGTAGGCGGTGTCCGGGACCAGTCCAGTGAGATTGACCTGGTGTTTGTAGTTGTCATTGGAATATAGCCAGGAGCCCTGCTCGAGGCCCTCGATCTCTTGTGCGACCTCGTCTTCGGTATAGGCCAGGTGTTCCTGCAGCTCACCGGCGATGTCTTCGTCGAAAATCTCTGCTCCCGCGGCATCTCGCACACTGACGGTCGCCGGCGAGCCGGTCGAAGAAAACCAGTTGAAGGTCATCGTGGTGGCCGAGGGGCGCATCAAATACGGGGTGACGCGAAAGCCCGG
>CAYZBX010000135.1:0-5702 GCA_964476735.1 uncultured Micrococcaceae bacterium | reverse complement strand
GTCGTCGAAGCCGCGGGTGGCCAGCGCCGGGGTGCCGATGCGCAGACCGGAGGAAACCATCGGTGGACGCGGGTCAAACGGCACCGAGTTTCGGTTGACCGTGATGCCGGCCCGGTGCAGCCGGTCTTCCCCGCGCTTGCCGTCCAGTGCCGAGTCACGCAGATCCACCAGCACCAGGTGAACGTCCGTGCCGCCGGAGACCAGCGTGATGCCGGCGTCCTTCATGTCCTGTTGGGTGAGGCGTTCGGCCAAAATCTTGGCCCCGGAGAGGGTGCGGGCCTGCCGGTCGGCGAAGGCCTGCTCGCCGGCGAGCTTGAAGGCCACGGCCTTGGCGGCAATCACGTGCTCCAGCGGACCGCCCTGCTGACCGGGGAAGACCGCGGAGTCAATCTTCTTGGCCAGATCCTGGGTGGTCAGGATGACCCCGCCTCGCGGACCACCGAGGGTCTTGTGGGTGGTTGTGGTGGTCACGTGGGCGTGCGGCACCGGGTTCGGGTGCAGGCCGGCGGCGACGAGGCCGGCAAAGTGGGACATATCCACCATGAGGTAGGCGCCGACGGCGTCGGCGATCTGCCGGAAGCGGGCGAAGTCCAGGGTGCGCGGGTAGGCGGACCACCCGGCGACGATGAGCTTCGGCTTGTGTTCCTTGGCCAGCGCCTCCACCTTGTCCATATCGATGGTCATGGTGTCCGGTTCGACCTCGTACGGCACCACGTTGTAGAGCTTGCCGGAGAAGTTCAGGCGCATGCCGTGGGTCAGGTGCCCGCCGTGGTCAAGCGAGAGACCCAAGATGGTGTCCCCCGGGTTCAGCAACGCGAACATGACGGCGGCGTTGGCCTGCGCGCCGGAGTGCGGCTGCACGTTCGCGTGTTCGGCGCCGAAGAGCGCCTTGATGCGGTCGATGGCCAAGGACTCAACGACGTCGACGTGTTCGCAGCCGCCGTAGTAGCGCCGTCCCGGGTAGCCTTCGGCGTACTTGTTCGTGAGGACCGAGCCCTGCGCTTGCATGACCGCCAGCGGGGCGAAGTTTTCGGAGGCGATCATCTCCAAGGTGTTTTGCTGCCGGGCCAGTTCGTTTTGGACCTCGGCGTACACCTCTGGATCGAGCTCTGCCAGGTCGGTGTTGAGCACGCGGCTGGTAGAACGCAGGGTTTCAGTCATGGATTGCTCCCTTGCTGGTTGAGGACTCAGTCTTGATAAACAACTGATATATAAGTTCAGGATCATGCTATGGCCTAGATCACAACGGGGTCAATAGTTTTTTCGACCTTTCTTCGCTACCGACGCGTACGCCGCAGGAAACCGCGAAAAACTTTTCGCAACAGCCCCGATTCGCCCTGATATATGAGAGCATCGAACTCATCGACACCCACCCCGACCCCAAATCTAGGGAGCACGCCGATGTCCACACAGCTTCACCGCATGCCGCAATGGGGTATCGGCGAGACCTCGATGGCGGACCGGGCCTACGGCGCCATCAAGGAAAAGCTCGTGCTGCTGCACATCAGGCCGGGCGCCCCGATCAACGAGTTGGAGCTGGCTGCGGAACTTCAGGTGGGCCGCACCCCGGTCCGCGAGGCGCTGAAGCGCCTCGAAAGCGACCACCTGGTCGTGAGCTATCCACGGCGGGGCACCTTCGCCACCAACGTGGACATCGCAGAGCTCGCCGAGATCACCGAACTCCGCCTAGCCCTCGAACCGCTGGCGGCGCGCACCGCGGCCGAGCGCGCCAAGCCGTCCCAACGCCAGCAATTGCGCCAGCTACGCGCACTCGTGCAGCACACCACCGAGGAATTCAGCCGACACGCCGAGAACGCGGAGCAGCTCCTGCCGGCGGACCGCACGGAGACCCTGCTGCGGCTCGACGTCCTCGTGCGGCACGGGATCTACCACGCCTGCGGCAACGCGCACCTGGCGGACGTGCTCGCACGCTACCACTACCTCGCAACGCGCATCTGGACGTTGGCGATCCACCGCCTCCCGGCCCTGACGAGCCACCTATCCGACCACATCGGCCTGCTCGACTCCATCGTGGCTGGCGACGGCGATGCCGCCGCGGCGACCACCATCGATCACATCGAGCAATTCGAGGCGAACCTTCGCTCCGTCTTCTAGCCGACTTGGCGACCCGGCACCCTGCGGAAAAAATTCCAGAGAGCCCTTGACTGGCAAATGTGAGGTGGCATACATTTTTCTGGTTACCTCTCATATATCAGTTGCATCTTAGATTATCGGTGCGACGATCCACTGTTTTTTCGGAGTTTCTCCATGTCTACCCAGACTTCTGCACCCGCCACCAAGGACTCTTGGGGCTCGCGCATCGGATTCATCATGGCCACGGCCGGTTTCGCCGTCGGCCTCGGCGCCATTTGGCGCTTCCCCTACCTCGTCTCCGAGAACGGCGGCGGCGCCTTCGTTCTCGTCTACATCGCGATTTCCCTCTTGGTTGGGGTACCCCTGTTCATCGCTGAGCTGATGCTCGGTCGGATGACCCAGCGCGGCCCCATCCTGGGCATGCGAAGCATCACGAAAAAGGGTTCGCCGTTCCGGGCCATCGGCTGGCTGGGCGCCTGCGCATCGCTGTTGATCATGTCCTACTACGTCGTGATCCTCGGCTTCATGCTCTGCTACTTCGTCATGACACTGCTGGGCACCTTCGCCAGCGGAACCAGCGCCGAACAGATCAATCAGACCTACGACGACTTCACCGCCAACACCCCCGTCATCGCGTTGGCGGCGCTGGGGATCTGCGTCCTGACCGGTGTCATCATTTCCCGCCGACTCCAAGACGGCATTGAACGCGCCACGAAGTTCCTGATGCCGCTGCTGCTCGTGATCCTGACGGGACTGGCCGTCTACGTGCTCCTGCAGCCCGGCGCGGTAGCAGGCGTCGCTTGGTACCTCACCCCAGACTTCAGCTTGATCGATGGTTCGGTGATTCTGGCCGCGCTGGGTCAAGCGTTCTTCGCCATCGGCATCGGGGTGGCCACCGCCTACATCTTTGGCTCCTACCTGAACCGGCACAAGTCGCAGATTCCCGGCGACGCGCTCTCCATCGTGCTGGTCAACACCCTGATTGCGATTCTGGCCGGCTTCATCATCTTCCCGGCGATGCACATCTATGGTCTCAGCGAGGCCTCCGGGCCGGGGCTGGTATTCCAGACGATGCCGAACGTTTTCGCCCAGATCCCGGGCGGCATCATCGTTGGGCCGATCTTCTTCCTCTTGGTGCTGATCGCCGGCCTGACCTCCGCGATCGGTTACGCCGAAGGCGTCGCCGGCTCGCTCCGGGAGGTGACGGGGATGTCCCGCAAGAGTTCCTCGTGGGCCACCGTTGCGGCGATCTTCCTGCTCGGCGTGCCGTCCATCCTCTCCTACGGTGGGCACGGCCCGCTCTCCGCCTTCACCCCCGCCGGAAAGGACATGTTCACGTGGGCGGACTTCATCTCCGGCAACATCTTGATGCCGGTGGGGGCCCTGCTGATCGCGATCTACATCGCCGCGGTCTTCAAGTTCCGCCGCTACATGAAGGAGGCCAACCGGGGAGCCGGCACCTTCCGGGTGCAGCGTTGGTGGAAACCCTTGGTGGTGGTCGTGATCCCGGTCGCCGTCGCCGTCATCATGATTACCGGCCTGCTGCCCAGCTAGCGCTGCCGCTCCGGGCACCTCGTTGCCGTTGACAGAACCAGCCTGCCGAAGAGTCGTTTCTTTTGCCAGCCGGTGGTGTTTAATAGGCTGATGGCGACCAGCGTGGGCAACGACCAGCTTTTCTCAACGCGAACGAGGAGCCTCTTCCTCACCCACGTCACGACCCGCACCGCGGAAAGGGATCAACATGACCGAACGTTTCATCATCACGGTGGCCTGCGCCGACCAACCAGGCATCGTGCACGCCGTCTCCGAGGCCTTGCTCGATATCAAGGGCAACATCGCCGAATCGCAGCAGTTCTACTCCCCCGACACGGGCACCTTCTTCTTGCGCATCGAGACGGACGCCGAAGGCAGCTTCGATGAGTTGAAGGAGCGCATGGCGCCGGTCAAGGAAAAGTTCAACATGGACCTGGGCCTCTACAAGAAGGCCAGCCGGGTGCGCACGCTGATCATGTGCTCCAAGGACCCGCGCACGGTCAACGAGCTGCTGTTCGACCACCACATGGGCCAACTCAACATCGATGTCCCCCTCGTCGTGTCCAATCACTTGGATCTGAAGCCGCAGGCCGACTTCTACGGCATCCCGTTTGAGCGTATCCCGATCACCGCGGACACCAAGGCCGAGGCCGAGGCGCGCCTGTTGAGGGTCATCGAGGAGAACAAGATCGAGCTGGTGGTGCTGGCGCGCTACATGCAGATCTTCTCCGACGAGCTCACCGCCAAGCTGGCCGGCAAGGCGATCAACATTCACCACTCCTTCCTGCCCGCCTTCAAGGGTGCGCGGCCCTACCACCAGGCCCACGAGCGCGGCGTCAAGCTCATCGGCGCGACCGCCCACTACGTCACCGAGGATCTTGACGAGGGGCCGATCATCGAGCAGAACGTCGTCCGGGTCACCCATAACCAGTCGGCCGCGGAGCTGGTGGCCATGGGGCGCAACGTCGAGGGGCAGACACTGTCCAAGGCGGTCCGCTGGCACACCGACCGGCGGGTGTTGATGGACGGCAACCGCACGGTCGTGTTCGAGTAGCCGCAGCGTGGACTAAGCTCGAGGTAGCAAGATTTCCTACCTCGAGCGAAGGACACCATGGCACACATTTACACCGTCAACGGCCTGACCCCGGTACTGGGCGAGAACGTCTACGTTGCCCCCACCGCGGCCATCACCGGCGACGTCAAGCTCGACGATGGGGCTTCCGCCTTCTACGGGGTTTCCGCGCGCGGCGACTCCGCCCCGATTCGCGTCGGCAAGAACTCCAATCTCCAGGACAATGTGGTGCTCCACGCCGACCCCGGCTTCCCGTGCACCGTCGGTGAGAACGTGTCCGTTGGCCACAACGCCGTCGTGCACGGCTGCACAGTGGAGGACGGCTGCATCGTCGGCATGAGCGCCACCATCATGAATGGCGCGGTCGTTGGCGCCAACTCACTGATCGCCGCTGGTGCCGTCGTGCTCGAAGGCACCATCATTCCCCCGGGTTCGCTGGTGGCCGGCGTGCCGGGTAAGGTGCGCAAGCAGCTCTCGGAGGAAGAACAAGCAGGCCTGCTGAAGAACGCGAAGACCTACACCCAGCTGGCGGCCCAGCACGCCGAGGCCAACGGCGGCAACTAGCCCCCCGCGCGCACTCCCGCTGAGCGTCGGCCACACGGTCGAGTATTACCTCAGATGACCCGTGGACAGTTTCGCTGAAGCCATTGCGCAGACGCTCACGACTGCTCAGCGCTCTCACGGCCCCGGGTTCGCCCAGATCCCCGCTTCCGCACGGTAGCGGGGATTTTTGTGCGCTCAGAGCAACTCATCGGTAGCAATCTTCATCGAAAAGAAATCCGCAAAAAGTATTGACGGACTGTGACCGGCGTCATATCGTTGTACGCAACGGTGTTGCAATAAACGAAACACGAGGGAGGCCGTGGTGAAGAGTTCCCCGCGAATCTCAGATATGACCGCAATCCAGTTTTCAAAGATTGCTCAAGCGTCAAACTCAACAATTATTATTCCCGTAGGAGCAACAGAGCAGCATGGTCCCCACATGCCCCTGTCTGTCGACTCG
>CAYZBX010000134.1:0-5838 GCA_964476735.1 uncultured Micrococcaceae bacterium | reverse complement strand
CATCTACTCGATCGTCCTAGTCATGAACTTGCTAGGTCAGGGAATTCAAACTTAAGTATGGAACTTCCTGAGGTAACAACATGGATTATCAATGGGAATACTTGTCTCTGCCGCATGGATGACGATGACTCTGGCGTACGTCGTTAACTTATTTGTCCGTCTTAAGAGTCCGTCGCAGCAGAAAAAACCAAGGCGAATTGTAATGTTTGGTTTGCTGCTCTTCTATTACATTGGACTCCCAAGCTTAGCGCTTGAGCTGGTAACCGAATTTCATGGTGATCCCGTTAGAGTCATCTTGTTGTTCGCGCCAATGGGATTGCTGGCCATTGATCTCGCTACCTGGTTCAAGCCGCGGTTGTTAGGAATCTGGACTATTGGCATCGCCGAAAAATTGTCCTTGAGTCTTCTTTACAAGGACGATCGTCGGACATGCAGGGCGATCACCCGCTGGCAACGGCAGTGGCGAAAGTACTTCTGGCGGTGGGTATTCATCGGACCACCCTTTGTCGTGTTAGCCGGTTATTTTGAGTGGTTGATCTTACATTCGTCGTTAGACGCTTGGTGGTGAATTTGGCCGATCTATCAACCGAGAGAAGCGGACTACTCAGAGACTCACCTAGAGAACGTTCGCACGTCCTCGAAAGGGCTTATTTGGCGCAAGGTTACCTTCTGGTTGGGTGCGGTAGTTTACACAGCCCTAGCATTGGTGACTCTGGTCTACATAGGTCAAGTGATTGTCCGGATCGAGTCCTCAGAGATCGGCAAGAAGGCTGACCCCTTCCAAATGTTTGGGGGGATGGCTTGTTACTATGTGATCCTTCCGAGCGTGTCCTTTCCACTGGTGGTAGAGTTCGGAGGACTCCAAGAAAGAGCGACTTTCACATTCATACCCATGGGACTACTTGCCATAGATTTGGCGACCGGGTTTAAACCAAAGCGACTGGCTATTTGGACTGTTGGTATTTTCAGGAAATTGCCCTTGAGTCTCCTCATTAAGGAGCAACGCCGAACCTACAGAGCTATCACCCGCTGGCAACGGCCATGGCGCAAATACTTTTGGGGGTGGGTGTTCATCGGACCACCTCTTGTGATTCTTGCCGGTTACCTTGAATGGTGGATCGTGAATTCACCGCTGGATGCATGGTGGGATGAATTCTTGGCTCTGTTTGGGGTCTAGAGCGCGATCCTTATGTCGATGCCTGTTGAAGATTCGGCTGGAAGCTAGAGTTGGCAGCGATCCGATCTACAGGCCAGCAGATGTTGTGACCATGGCGGCGGCAGGCTTGACTGCATAACACGGTGGAGGTATTCACCGTGGAGATGGGCCGTGAATTTTGGTATTCACGTTGATTCATGATTTTGAAGTAACTGATCAAAGTCTTTTGGCTCTACCCGAGAGCTATTTGACCTACAAAGGCGGCGATCAGGGTTCTCCTATGCCCATCCCTCGACCAGTACCACCAGATGTCAGCGACGGCCGGTGCCACCAGGGTTACCGGGATTACCCACGGGATTCCTGAGCCTAGGCCGTTCTTGGCGCTGACGATCCAGGTGATGGGTAGCCCGCCGAGCAGGCTAGTTACGGCTGAGGGGGCAATGTGCAGGACCAGCATCCTGATCTCGGCCTGTTGGTTGTTGCGCCGCGCACTCGCCAACTAGGTGACCGGGTTCGTACCTAGGGGCTATGAGCCCTCAGCTGTTTTTCGGGTCTTCGGGTTCTCCGTCTTGGTTCTTCCGCAGGTCGTTCTCTAAGCGGCGCAGCTCGGCTTCTTTGGCCCGCAACTCGGCTTCCTTGGCTTCCTGTTCGCGCCGGATCCGCAGCGAACGTAGGAAGGCTTCGTCATCATCTGGTGCGCGCTGGCCGGTTGGGCGCGGGGCCGGTTTGCCGCCCTTGCCCTTGGTTCCCCACATGATCCACAGCACGGTGCCAGCGATGGGCACCAGAATCACCACAAGTAACCACGAGGCCTTGTTGATGTAGCGCATATCCCGTCCGGGCGTGCGAATAACGTCGATGACCCCGTAGATCAGGAAACCGACTGCAATGATGATCAGAGGAATGAGGAGCCGTGGCATACTTCCATTTTAGGCCAGCAGGAGAGGGTAAACTGTACGGGTGCCTGTTCTGAAGTATTTTCTGATTCGTTTTGCCCTGTTTGCCGTCATCTTTGTTGCGGCGGTGTACCTGCGTGCCGGTTGGATCCTTGCCACGATCGCCGCGGTGATCGGCGCCATGGCTATTGGCTATTTGGCTTTTCCCAAGCAGCGCCAAGCGGCAGCCACTTACGCGGCTAGCAAAATGAACCGGGGCACCAGCTCGAAGTCCGGAGCCGACGAGGCCGCCGAAGACGCATTGGAAGAACGCTAGGCGCTCGCTAGCTAAAGAACAGGGTCTGGATGACCAGCCCGCCGCCGAAGAGCAAGCCGAAAGCAAGGTTGATCAAACCTGTTTGCCGTAAAACAGGGATCAATTGCACCGGACTCTCAGCGCGCAGCACCGTCCAGCAGGGTTGGATGCACATGGGGATGACCAGCAGGCTCAGGAGTACCCACGGATAAGTGCCGACGAGGGTCAGTGGCAGGAGGATCGCCAGCACCACCATCAGCACGTAGCTGGTGCGAGCATGACCGTCACCAAGCCGGACAGCAAGGGTGCGTTTGCCGACCTCGCTGTCGGTGGGGATATCGCGGATGTTGTTAGCCATCAACAACGCGGTGGCAAGCAGACCAGTGGAGCAGGCGCCGATGAGGGCGACCCAACTGAGTTGCAGGCTCTGGGTGTACTGGGTGCCCAGAACAGCCACGAGGCCGAAGAAGATGAACACGAACACTTCACCAAGGCCCCGGTAACCGTAGGGGTTCTTCCCGCCGGTGTAGCCCCAGGCGGCGATGACGGCGGCGAGTCCGATGATCAGGAAGACCCACGCGCCGGAGAGCAGGACCAGCGCTAGTCCTGCCAGTCCAGCAAGCGCGTAGTTCAGCAGGGCGGCATTGCGGACTGTCTTGGCCGGTGCGGCTCCCGAGGCGGTCAACCGCAGCGGCCCCACGCGGACATCGTCGGTGCCGCGGATCCCGTCGGAGTAGTCGTTGGAGTAGTTGACGCCGATCTGGAGGAAGAGCGCAACGAGGAGAGCAAGGCCGGTCCGCAGCCAAGAGAAGGCTCCCTGTTCGAAGGCGGCGCCCGCGCCAATGGCGACCGGGGCTACGGCCATCGGCAGCGTCCGCAGCCGGGCACCCTCAATCCACTCACCAATTGTTGCCACGTATTTCTAGCCTTTCTGGAAGTGTCGGCGAAGTTCCACCCGGTCTACTTTACCCGTGGAAAGCCGGGGGAGTGCTTGGACGCAAAGCCATTCCTTCGGCAGTGCCGCCGCAGGCAGTTCGCCGGCGGCTAGGCGCGCGAGTTCGGCGGTATCCGCGTTGGGATCCTCGACGGCCGCACACACTTTGGCGCCCCACTGTTCGTCCGGGATGCCCACCACCACGACCTCGGCGTGGGTGTGCTTGCTGAGGGCTTCTTGCACAGTAGCCGCGGACACCTTGATACCGCCGGTGTTGATGACGTCGTCAATGCGTCCGGTGACGCGCAGGAGCCCGTCCGTGAA
The DNA here is from genome assembly GCA_964476735.1 of uncultured Micrococcaceae bacterium. GTDB lineage: Bacteria > Actinomycetota > Actinomycetes > Actinomycetales > Micrococcaceae > Micrococcoides. The sequence continues at coordinate 2,233 of CAYZBX010000134.1, read as the reverse complement.
AGAACCTTGGTCGTCGGTCAGGTAATAGCGTTGGCCGTCCAAGTGAACAAAACGTTCGGCATCCAATTGTGGATCCACATAGCCCTCGGCCAACATGGGGCCGGAAAGACAGACGCGTTGTTCGTCAGTGATCTTCACCGTGACTCCAGCTAGGGGACGACCGTCGTAGACGCAGCCGCCGCAGGTTTCGGCCATCCCGTAGGTTCGCACAATAGGTAGCCCGGCCCGTTGCGCTTGCCGGTACAAGTGCTCGTGAATCGGTGCGCCACCCACCAAGATTGCGTCCATCCCCGCTGCGATCTCGGTCGCAGCCTGGTCTTGCAGGACCCGTTGCAGCTGGGTCGGCACCAAGGACACGAGGGTTCTCTCCGCCTCTAGCTGAGCAACACCAGTCCTAAAGGTCTGCGCCGTAAAGGGGCCTGCAGGCAGCACCACGGGGAGATGGCCGGCAAACAGCGAACGCGTCAGCACGGCTAGACCCGCCACGTAGTTCACCGGCAGGGTCAGCAGCCACTGCCCAGTGAAGCCCAAACGGTCCGCGGTGGCAGCGGCCGACGCCCGCAGCGCCGCGGCAGAAAGAACGGTCTCCTTTGGGGTTCCGGTGGAGCCGGAGGTCCGGACCACTACGGCGGCGTTGGGGAACCGGTTGAGCACATCGCTGCGTTCGAGCAGAGCCCCGTCGGGGGCGATCTCCACCGGCGGCCCGGAGCACTCAAGGGCGCGGGCCAAACCGGTGCGCAGCTCAGCCAATGCTGACATGGACCCTGCCGGGTTAGAAGTAGTAGGGGTAGTCGGCCCAGTTCGGCTCGCGTTTTTCTAGGAACGCGTCCCGGCCTTCGACAGCCTCATCAGTCATGTAGGCCATGCGGGTGGCCTCGCCGGCAAAGACCTGCTGGCCGACCAAGCCATCGTCGATCAGGTTGAACGCGTACTTGAGCATCCGGATGGCCTGCGGGGACTGACCGGCGATGTCCGCGGCGTACTCCAGAGCCACCTTTTCCAGATCGGCGTGGGGTACAGCCTCGTTCACCGCACCAGCATCGACCATCTGCTGGGCGGTGTACTCGCGGGCGAGGAAGAAGATTTCGCGCGCCTTCTTCTGGCCCACCTGGCGGGCCAAGTAAGCGGAGCCATAGCCGGCATCAAAAGAACCAACCGTGGCGTCGGTCTGCTTGAACATGCCGTGCTCGGCGGAGGCCAGAGTGAGGTCGGAGACCACGTGCAAGGAGTGGCCGCCACCTGCCGCCCAACCGTTTACCAGACAGATGACTACCTTGGGCATCATGCGCATCAAGCGTTGCACCTCGAGGATGTGCAGCCGGCCGGCGCGCGCCGGGTCGATGCTCTCACGCGTCTCGCCGTCGGCGTACCGATAGCCATCGCGACCGCGGATGCGCTGATCACCGCCGGAGCAGAAGGCGTGGCCGCCGTCCTTTTCGGACGGGCCGTTGCCGGTCAGCAACACGGTGGCGACATCCGAGGTCATCCGGGCGTGATCCATGGCGCGGTACAGCTCGTCAACGGTGCCCGGACGGAACGCGTTTCGCACCTCTGGCCGGTCGAACGCGATGCGCACGGTCGGCAGATCCTTCACGATCGCGCCGGAATCGTCGCGCTGAACCTGACGGTGGTACGTAATGTCCTGGAAGTCGAAGCCCTCCACTACACGCCACTGATAGGGATCAAAAATGTCAGAAACCTTGTTTGGCAGCTCTACGCCCTGCCCGGCACCTTCTACTGCAGTCACAGTCACCCAGTCTACTCAACCGATCCGGAAAGATTCTGGGGCGTCATATCCGCCCAAGTTGGGCCAAGTGGTTGACCGAACCATTGCCGAGGTGAAAAGCTTTAGTGAACAACCGTTCAGTAATTCACGTGTGCCATTTTCTCACTCTGAACGGATCACTAACTAGGAGCAATTGAGATGACCGAAGCATTCCTTGTAGGTGGAGCACGTACCCCAGTCGGCCGCTATGGTGGGGCCCTGTCGAGCGTACGTCCTGATGATCTTGCAGCCCTTGCCATCAAAGCCGCGGTTGAGCGCGCCGGAATCGACCCCGCCAACGTTGACGAGGTGATTTTCGGCAACGCCAACGGCGCCGGCGAAGAGAACCGCAACGTGGCCCGCATGGCTTGGCTGCTCAACGGCTACCCAGATCACGTGCCGGGCATCACCGTGAACCGGCTGTGCGCCTCCGGAATGTCCGCCATCACCATGGCCGCCCACATGATG
>CAYZBX010000133.1:0-5968 GCA_964476735.1 uncultured Micrococcaceae bacterium | reverse complement strand
TTGCGGTAGCGAAGCCGTCCCCGACCTCGACGCCCTTGATCGCCTGGATGCCCATCAGTGCGCCGGCCAGCTTGGAGTCTAAGCGCCGGTCCCAGTGGACGTAGGAGCCCAGCCCGGGAGGCAGGTTGTAGACGAGCACCTCGACCACGCCACCGAGGGTTTCGCCTTCCTTGTGCGCCCGGTCGACCTCCTGGACCATCGCGGCGGAAGTCTCTTGGTGGAAGCAACGCAACGGGTCCTCGTCGAGGGCCTGCACATCGGAGGCCAGCGGCAGGTGGGCGTCCTCGGGCACGCTGACGGTGCCGACGGCGGTGGTGTGTGAGACCAGTTCGATGCCTAATTGGTTCAGAAACGCGCTGGCGACCGAGCCGAGGGCGACGCGGGCGGCGGTTTCCCGGGCGGAGGCGCGCTCCAGCACCGGCCGGGCCTCGTCGAAGTCGTACTTTTGCATGCCGGTGTAGTCGGCGTGGCCGGGTCGTGGTCGGGTCAGTGGCTTGTTTCGCGCCAGTCCCGCCAGCGTCTCTTCGTCCACCGGGTTGGCGGACATGACCTGCTCCCATTTCGGCCATTCGGTGTTCGCCACCTCGATGGCTACCGGCGAGCCCATCGATTTTCCGTGCCGGAACCCACCCAGCAACCGAACCTTGTCCAGCTCGAACTTCATCCGGGCCCCGCGGCCGTAGCCGAGGCGGCGCCGGGCTAGGGCGGCTTGAATGTTTTCGGTGGTGAGTTCTACCCCGGCGGGCAACCCTTCCAGAATGGAAACAAGGGCCTCACCGTGGGATTCTCCAGCAGTCAACCAACGCATAATGTCTATCTTGCCAGAACTGGCGGTTAAACCTTTCGTCGAGGAAGTTGTACGGCGTCACACATCGCGTCCAAGACGCGTTGGGCCTGCGCCGGCGCCCAGTAGTCGGGGGCAAAGAGTTTGATCTGTTCCACGGCCTGGTACAGCAGCATTTCCAGGCCTGAGACCACTTGGCCGCCGCGAGCGGACCATGCTGACGCCAGCGGCGACGGCCACGGTTCGTAGGCCACGTCCAGCAACGGCGGCAAGAGCACGTCTTCCGCGTGCCCTGCGGACCGGTTGTCTGCCCACGGCTCGATCCAGTCGTCGGCGGCGCCGGCCGGCAGCGTGGAGATCACCGCAACGGCTGCTGCGGCAAGCTCGGGGGTGAAGGAGTCTGGGGTGCGCGTGTCGGTGCTCAGGCCATAGTCGGCGGCGACTGCCAGCGCGTCGGCGGCCCGTTCCGGGTTGCGGACAATGAAGCTGACCCCGGTGGCTCCGGATTCGGCGGCGGCCGCGACCGCGGCAGCGGCGGTGTTGCCCGCCCCCAGAATCAACCAGGGCCCGGGCCGTAACTGGCCGGCCGCGTGGGTGAGCGCGGCGCGGATCCCGTCCACATCGGTATTTTCGGCGCACCACACCTGTTGGCCTTGGGCCCCGGTGCGTCGGTACACGGTGTTCAACGCGCCGAGTCGGCGCACCCGTTCGGAGATGTGGTCGAGCTCGTTGATGAACTCGGCCTTTTGCGGCATGGTGACGGACAGGCCGACGGCGTCTGCCGCCCCGGTGAAGCTTCGGTAGAAGGCTACCCCCTCACCGGTGGCCACTTGATAGCGCGCGTACGCGCAGGGAAAACCGAGCACCTCGTATGCAGCACGGTGCAGGTACGGGGACTTTGAGTGCTCGATCGGGTCTCCGATCACCCCGGCCCGCAGCTGCGCGGAACTAGTTTCCACAGATCTCCGGGTTTTCTCGACAGTACTCGTCGTATTCGGCCTTGTACCGGTTGTGTTCGGCATAGGTCTTGGCGAACTTGGTCTCACCGGTTTCGATGTTCGTGGTGATCCAGTAGTAGTAATCGTTCTCCTCCGGATCCGCGGCGGCTTCGATGGCCGACTGTGACGGCGCCCCGATCGGCCCCGGCGGCAGACCCTTGTGCGCGTACGAGTTGTAGGCGTTGGACTTGTCCCGCTTCTCGGCGTCGGTGAACTGAAGGCGGCGCACATCCAACCCGTAGATCACTGTCGCGTCGATCTGCAGATAGCCGGCGGTCTCCGGGTTGGCCGGGTCGAGGCGGTTCTCGATGATACCGGCGACCTTCTTGTAGTCCTCAGGGTTTGCCTCGCCCACCAAGATGGAGGCGACCGTGAGCACCCGGTACTGCTCCGCAGGGTCCGTGACCCCTTGCTCCTCGAGCGCCTTGAAGGTGGAGGCGGTCATCTCCTTGAAAATGTCCTTCGGCTTGGAATCGATCGGCACCCGGTACTCCCCCGGACGCAAATACCCTTCCAGCGTCTTGGCCTGGTCTGGCAGTCCGTAGTCGGACGGTTTGGCCGCGGCCTCGACGTCCTTCACACTCAACCCGGTGGAATCGGCGATCTCTTGGTAGACCTCGCCGACGCGCAGCCCAGGCCGGATCGCGATGTAGTGCACCTTGTCCGGCTCTTCCAGCAGTCTTTCCACCGCGTCCGATGCCTTCATCTCGGCGCGCATCTGGTAGTCGCCTGGTTGGATCTCCCGTTTGGAGTTGTCCGCGCTCAAGGCGTCCATGAAGGCGCGCGAGCTGGCCACGACCCCGGCCTCGGTCAGCCGGTTGCTGATGGACAGGCTGCCCTCCCCCTGTTGGACCGTGAAGTCGATCTGGTCGCCGCCCGGGCCTGGGAAGTCTTTCGCCGCGGACTCACCGATCAGGTTCTGCAGGAACAAGGCCACCACGACGATGGCCAAGGCGAAGATGCCCAACGAGCTCAACAACACGAGGGTCTTTTTCCGGTTGCGCCGGCGGCGGTTGGCCAGCAGCTCCTCGTGTGGGGCGTCGCTGAGGTCGACCGTCTGGTAGCCGAGCAGGTCTTGGTGCTCGTCGACCCGGGTGCCGGACTTGTTCGCCTCGATGATCTGCAGCGCCTCGGTCTGGTAGGCCTCGGTTTCGGCCAGCTGCTCCTCCGGCAGCGGGGTGGCCTCCTCCGTTTCCACCCGCGGCATGGCCCATGCCGCATTCTGCTCACGGATGTGCTGCAGGATGCGATCCTTCTCGCGGTGCCGGCGGCGCTGTTCCTCGGCCGCATTCGCCGCGGCTTCTTCGGCAGCCTTTGCCGCGGCCGCTCGGCGGGCGGTCTCTGCTTGACGTTGCTTACGTTCGATTTCTTCCTGATCGAAGAGCGCGCCGGCGGCTGAACCCTCCTGCTCTAGGCGTCGCTGGGCCAGCAGTCTGGCCTCGCGGCGGGTGCGCGGTTGCGGGTTCTCTTGATCGAACGGAACGTCTTCGTCGGCCGCGGTCGGCGTGCCCACCGCGGGAACCGGTGGTGGCACCGCCGGGGTTTGCCCGGTCGGAGTGTGCCGATAACCGGTGCCGGTGAACTCTGTGGTCTGTTGAGACTGGCGTTGCCGGGCGCGGCGGAGCGCCCGCCTCGTCAGCGGTTGCTCCTCCGGGTTCTTCGGCTCGCCCGTTGGGTCAGTCTCTTTGGTCACAGGTAGTTATCCTTCTTCTTCGCCGTCAACGAGTTCGCCAACGGCACGCTGCAAAGATTCTTGCATATCCAGACTCTGCTGCAGAATCTCGATCGCCGCCTGCTGATCGATCACGGCGCGTTGTTTCTTGCTGGAGCGCCCCGCCTGATGGAGCTTTTGGGCCGCCCCGACGGTGGAAAGTCGCTCATCCACCAGCCGGACTCGTGTGCTGGAGCCGCTGGCACGCAGCCGTTTTGCCAGGGCGCTCGCCCATGCGCGGGCGGCGTGCGTGGACGCGGTTTCGGCACCACGGAGGTTCAGCGGCAGCCCGACGAAGACGGTGTGGACCGACTCTTGCTCCAGCATGTCGATCAGCTCGGTGATGTCAGCGTTGTTTTGCGCATCGCGTACGAGCGTGGCCACCGGCATGGCCGGCATGAAGGTGGTGGCGCAGCGGGCGACGCCGACGCGGGCCGCACCCACGTCGACGCCGTAGCAAATGCCGCTGGCCAGCTGGTCTTTCGGCACGACTAGCTCAGTTCGGCGACAGTCTTTTCGATCGCCGCCAGCGCGGCCGGGATCTGCTCGGCCTGCTGGCCGCCGCCCTGAGCCACGTCGTCGCGACCGCCGCCGCCACCGCCGAGGACACCGGTCGCCACCTTCACCAGCGCACCGGCCTTAGCGCCGTTTTCGCGTGCGGCGTCGTTGGTCGCCACGATGACCAGTGGGCGGCCCTTGGCCACGCCGGCCAGCGCCACCACGGCGGCCTTGGAGCCGAGTCGGCCACGCAGGTCAAGGGCGAGGGTGCGCAGATCGTCCGCGCTGGAAACCTCACCGGCGTCGTGGCTGAGCACCAGCAGGTTGCCCACCCGCTTGGCTCCGGCCACCAGCTCGCCGGCCTGGGCCTGGAGTTGGGCGGCCTTTAGCTTCTCGAGCTGGCGTTCGGCCTGCTTCAGTTTCTCGAGGGTCGACGCGACTCGTTCCGCCACCTTGTCTGAGGGGACCTTCAGCATTTCGGACAGCTCGGACACGAGCGTGCGCTCGGCGGCCAAGTGGTTGAACGCGTCGAACCCGACTAGGGCCTCGATGCGGCGGTTACCGGAGCCGACGGACTGCTCGCCGAGGAGGGCGAGGGTGCCGATCTGGGCGGTGGAGCCGACGTGGGTGCCACCGCAGAGTTCGCGGGACCAGGCCCCGTTGATCTCCACCACGCGCACGATGTCGCCGTATTTCTCGCCGAACATGGCCATGGCGCCTTGGGCGCGGGCCTCGTCGAGGGACATCGAGGAGGAGCGGACCACGTGGTTGTCGCGGATCGCCAGGTTGACGATCTCCTCCACCTCTTGGCGGGCGGCTGCCGAGGGCTGCTCGCCCCAGCGGTAGTCGAAGCGCAGGTAGCCTTCCTTGTTGAAGGAACCGGCCTGGGTGGCCTGCGGGCCGAAGACCTGGTGCAGTGCGGCGTGGACCAAGTGGGTTCCGGAGTGCGCCTTTTCGGCGTCGAGCCGGCGCTGCACGTCGATGGCGGCCAGCGCCTGCGCGCCGGTGTAGACCTCGCCCTCCTTCACCCGGGCGCGGTGCACGGACAGCCCCTTCAACGGGGACTGCACGTCCAGCACCTCGAGGACATAGCCGTCGCCGGTGATCAGACCGGTGTCGGCTGCCTGCCCGCCGGCCTCAGCGTAGAACGGGGTGGCCGGGAGCACGATCTCCACCTCCGCGCCGGCGGCGGCGCGGTCCACCAGTTGGCCGCCGGAGATGATCCCGGTGACGCTGGACTCGGTGGTGTGCTCGGTGTACCCGGTGAAAATCGTGTCGTGCTCGTGCAACGGCGCGTATACCGAGGCGTCCACGTGACCGGTCTTCTTGCCCTTCGCGTCGGCCCGGGCGCGGTCCCGCTGCTCCTTCATGAGGGAGCGGAAGGCCGCCTCGTCAACCGTGACCCCGGCCTCCTCGGCCATCTCGAGGGTCAGGTCGATCGGGAAGCCGTAGGTGTCGTGCAACGCGAACGCGTCGGCGCCGGAGAGCCGGCTTCCGGACTTCTTGGCAGCGGCCACCGCGCCTTCGAGGCGGGTGGTGCCGGCGGCGATGGTGCGCAGGAACGCGCGCTCCTCCGCATAGGCGATCTTGGCGATACGCTCGAAGTCGGTCGCCACCTCAGGGTAGACGCCCTTCATGGCGTCGCGCGAAGCCGGCAGCAGTTCCGGCAGGCACGGTTCGGTGACGCCCAGCAGGCGCATGGCCCGCACGGCGCGGCGGATCAGCCGGCGCAGCACGTAGCCGGCGCCCTCGTTGGACGGGGTGACCCCATCGGCGATCAGCATCAGCGCCGACCGCACGTGGTCGGCGACCACCCGGAAGCGCACGTCGTCGGTGTGCCGCGGGTCGTTCGGGTCCTCGGTGGCACCATAGGTCTTGCCGGAGAGTTCCACGGCCTTGTCTAGGACGGGGCGGACCTGGTCGGTCTCGTACATGTTCTCCACGCCCTGCAGCAGCATCGCCAGCCGTTCCAGACCC
>CAYZBX010000132.1:0-6088 GCA_964476735.1 uncultured Micrococcaceae bacterium | reverse complement strand
TGCTATCGGCGCTACCTTTCACGATCATCGTGACGATATTGGCCATTTCCCTGTTCAAAGAACTCCGGAATGATCAACAGATCGTGCAAGAGATCGCCACCGCAAGGAAATTGGGGCTGTAGAGCATCTCACAGAAGCTAAGTAGCCTGGGTTGTCACACAATAAAGTTCTCCGACAACCCAGGCTACTTTTTCTATTTTCCGGTCTGCTACGAACCGACCTTCATAGATGGCTGAGCATTGCCACCTTGCGTTGGTACCCCCGGTGGGACTCGAACCCACACTGAAAGGATTTTAAGTCCTCTGCCTCTGCCATTGGGCTACGGGGGCGTACCCTAGAAAGTTATGTCATGAGCAAGGCCACGGTCAATTTCACGCGCCTACCGGGATCACCGGGGCGGCAGGGAAACTGACCGTGGCCGTGCAATGTGCGCGACTAAGCCCGTACTGCGGTAGCAGTTACTTCTGGGCTTCTTCCTTCGCGTGTTCCTTTTCAAGCAGTGCCTTCTGGGCTGCGGCGGCAGCCTCGAAGCGCTTCTGCTCTTCCAAAGATTCCTTCGAGCGCTTACCAGCGGCCTCCTGGAACTGACGGTACGGGGTGATCAGGTCCTTCAGCTGTGCGAAGTCCCGGCCCAGAACCAGCTCGTTGACCCAGCCGGAGAGCACGCGCAGCTTACGTTCCACGGTTGGCATCGCCATACCGTGGTAGCCGCGGTGCGCCATCCAGGCGAGGAAACCGGAGAGCTCGATGCCCATCGGGGTACCCACGCCCTGGAACATGCCCAAACCGGCGACAGCACCCAAAGACTTGTGCTTGTACTGCTGGATGTGGCCCTTGCCGTAGCGGGCGGCCAGCAGGTTCTTGGCCAGCAACTTGGCCTGACGGACCGCGTGCTGCGCGTTCGGCACGCAGTACCCGCCGACGCCGCCGCCGGTCAGATCCGGCACCGCGGCAATGTCACCGGCGGTCCAGGCACCTTCAATGACACCACCGGCCCCGTCGGAGACCTGCAAGGTCGGCTCGGCCATGATGCGACCGCGAGCATCGATCGGGAATGGGGTGCGTTTGGCGACCTTGGATGCTTCAACGCCGGCGGTCCACAGCAGCGTGTCGCTCTCGAACTCGTCCACAATGGACTTATCCTTCATCGAAATCAGCTTCATGTGGCCATCGACGCAGGAATCGAGCGAGGTATTCAACAGCACCTCAATGCCGCGGGCACGCAGGTCTTCAACAGTCTGCTCGGCCTGCTTCTCGGTGATCTCCGGCATGATGCGCGGCGCAGCCTCAATCAACACGATGCGCACATCGGACTGCTGCAACCGTGGGGTGGCCTTGACCGCAACCCGGATCAGGTCCTCCATCTCGGCCACGGCCTCGATGCCGGCGAACCCACCGCCCACAACGGTGAACGTCAGCGCACGGCGCTTCGCAGGCGACTCCTCCATGATGGAGGCGGTCTCCAGACGCTCAAGAATCTTGTTGCGCACCGTCACGGCCTCTTCGATGGTCTTCAAACCAATGCCGTGGTCCACCAGACCCTCAATCGGGAAAGTACGGGTCGTGGCACCGGCGGACATCACGATGTCACGGTACGGGATTTCAAAGTAGTGACGGTCCGGATCCCGGATCACGGCGACCTTGCGGTCGTGATCAACGGAGACAACCTTACCGGTGATCAGCTCAGTCTCGCGCAGGTGCATCCGGTGGGACACAAGAGCGTGACGGGACTCGATGTGTCCGCCAATCACTTCAGGCAAGAACGGCTGGTAAGTCATATAGGGCAGCGGATCCACAACGGTCACCACACCGCCAGCAGCACGGACCTTTTTTTCCAGTGCCTTGGCGACGTAGAGACCAACGTAGCCGCCACCGACGACGAGCACGCGTGGTCTTTCAGAAAGCATGAGGGTGTTAGCCATGAGGACAATCTTAGCCAGAGATTCTACTTTGTGAAAGTTTTCACGAGAGCGCCGCCGCGCTCGGCAAATCCTTGAAAACATCGGCCAGCTGAAGCCCCTTACACGCCGGTCACCGTTTGTGAATCCGATCACAATAGACGTGTTACGGGTGTCCTCTCCCTAGCCTTTTTGGACTAGTTCGACCCGATCTGTGATTTTCCTTCGCGCGCCCGCATGGTGATGTGCAGGGCGCCACCGAGCAGGATCAGGCCCAAAACCGTGGCGAAGCCGATCACCAGCGGTCCTTGTTCGGCACTGTATCCGGTGGTGTTGGGCTTGGCGACCGGGGTGGGAGCCGCCCCCACCTTCTCCCCTGGTTTGAACTCCGGCTCGGTGGTCGACGGGGAGGGATCCTCCCCGCGACGGTGCACACGGATCCACTCGGCCATGGTGTCCATCGGGTTGCGGTCGACTTCCTCAACGTCTGCGGTCAGCGCCGCCAGCGGCTGGACGATGCCGTGCCCGTAGATGGTGTCGACGCCCTCATCTCCGGCGTCCTTGGCCGTGTGCAGGATGCGTTGGATCACCTGCGGCGCGGACATCTCCGGGTATTCCGCGCGGATCAGTGCGGCCACGCCGGCAACGATCGGGGCGGCGCCAGAGGTGCCCGCCCATTCCGTGTAGCCGCCGCCGGGCAGACCGCCCACCAGCGGTTCGGCTGGTGCCGCGACACCGATGGAGATTCCTTCGGAGGACGAGTCCCAGGATGCCTTGGCGTCCTCGTCCAAACCGGCCACCGTCAGCACCCCCGGGATGGTGGCCGGGGCGCCCACGGTCAGGGCCCCGCCGGCACGGTTTCCGGCGGCGGCGACCACGACCACATCGTGTTCTTCCGCGTACAGGAACGCCTCATCCCAGCTCTGCGGCCAATCCTGTTTGTTGGACCCCAAGGACATGTTGATGACCTGCGCACCATTGTCCACCGCCCATTTCACCGCCTGCGGAATCTGCTCTTCGATGCTGACGCCGGTCGGGTTCCCGGCGCCCAAGAACACCGAGATGCTCAGCAGCTCTGCTTCCGGTGCGACGCCGATGACCCCGTCGCTGCCGGGCCCGGCCTTAGGCACCTTGGGCAGCGGTTCGTCGGTGTCGTCGTTTTCATCCTTGCGGCGTTTGATCTCGGCCGCGCGGGCCTTCTTGGCTTTTTCGATCGCGGTGGAGTTATTGCCCCGGCCCGCCAGCATGGTGCCGACGAGGGTGCCGTGCGCCGGCATGGCGCCCACGGGCTTGGTGCCCTTGCCGTCCCCCACGCCGGAGAAGTCCTTGCCGCCGACGATCGCGCCCTTCAGGTCAGGATGGTCGGCGTCCATGCCCGAATCGATGACCGCGACCTTGACGCCCTTGCCCTTCGTCTTTTTCCACGCGCTCTTGATCTTGTAGTCGTCCAACCAGAACTGTTCCTTGCGCCACTTGTCCGCGTGCGCCGGTGTCGGAGTCGCGACCACTGCGCCGATGGCCACTGCGGCCACGAGCAGGAAGGCGAGGAAACCGGAAAGAAAACGTTTGATCATGGTCGTCGAGCTAACCTTTGGTCGGATTGTTTCAGCTGCTAGCTGCCGGCGGGTAGTTGGGACAGCAGGGTGCCATCGAGGATGTCCTGTTCGCTGGCGAAGGCTGTGCGCACGTGGCTGACGCTGCGCAGGTATTCGAGCACCGTGCGGTAGATGAGAGCGCCCGCGCCGATCACGTCTACACGTCCCGGGTGCATGAAACCGCGTTGAGCCCGCATTTCCCGTTTGGCGTCGATGAGCGAGTTGCACCCCGCCATGAGTTCTTCGAGGGTGCACTCGGCCCCGTGGATCGCGGCGGAGCTGTAGTCACTCAGGTTGAGCACTTCTGCGGTGATCGTTGTGATGGTCCCGGCGACCCCAACGACCGCTTCGACTCGGCTGAAGTCAATCTCCTGCGCCGCCTCGGTAATTTTTTCCTCAATGACCGCGACGGTCGCTGCTTTTTCTTCTTCCGTGGGCGGGTCGGAGTGCAGCAGCCGGTCGGTGAGCCGAACGCATCCCATGTCGGTGCTGATCGGGTGAGACCCCGTGGGGCCGGTTGGGCCGATGGTGCCGAGAACGAATTCAGTGGAACCGCCGCCAAGGTCCACCACCAGCACCTCGGTCCCGACCGGCAGTCCGAGGGCCCCGGCCGCGCCGGCGAAGGACAGCGCCGCCTCTTCATCACCGGAGATGATCTGCGGCACTACCCCGAGCCGCGCGCTGATGCCGTCGAGAAACTCGTCACGATTGCTGACATCTCGGGAGGCGCTGGTGGCGACGAAGCGGATGTTGCTTTGCGGCACCCCGAGCTCGTTGATCTTCTGCGCATAGAGTTCCGTCGCCTCGAAGGTCCGCTGCAGGGCGCCGGCAGAAAACTCGCCGGTCTCGTCCACGCCCTCGCCGAGTCGGACGATGCGCATGTCTCGATGCAGCTCGAGAAGGCCGGACTGCTGCGGATCATGTTCGGCGATCAGCAGGCGCAGCGAATTGGTCCCGCAGTCTAGCGCCGCGTACCGTTGCGTCCTCACGCCGGCTCGCCCCCGGACTCGGCCTGCTGCGCTGCTTGGCGTTCGAGTCGCTTTACGTGCCGGGAGAGGTCCTTGCTCGGCACCTCTGCTGCCGGGTCCCAGGCGCCCTCGCACCAGCACTGCTGGGGCGTCCACCATTCGGCGATCAGCTCTAGGGCCTCATCGCCGAGCGGGTTGATGCCCGGGCCCACCGCGAGCGCGTGTCCGGCCAGCACGTGCAGGCATTTGACCCGGCTCGGCATACCGCCGGCGCTGATGCCCTCGATTTCCGGTACGTCGCCGACTTGGGAGAGGACGCGAACCCGTTCGCGTTCAGCCAGGTAATTCTCGTGAGCCGCTGCGTAGCTGCGCGCTAGTTCTTCATCGGCGGAGAGCCGCTCGTTCATCTGCGTCATGACGCCGCCGGCCTCCAAACGGGAGATCGACTGGGTCAACACCGGATGGGTCAGGTAGAACGTGGTGGGAAACGGGATCCCGTTGGATAACCGGGGCGCGGTGGTCGCCACCAATGGTGATCCGCACACACAGCGGGCGCCGATCTCCACCACGTCACGGGCCGGCCGGCCCAATTGCAGGGAAATGGTGTCAAGATCTTGCTGAGTGGGCCGCTTGGTGTCTTCGCTCATGGTCCTTCGGGTCATTCGTTTCGGGTCGGTCACGGTGCAGGTCAGTCTAGTCGGTGCCCGCGCGGCGAATCGAATCCAGCAGGGCGTCCGCCCACGGCAGGTCCGCGCGCACATCGTGCGGCGACTCGGCCGGTTCGTCCTTCGTTTCGGGCAGGTCCCCGATCACCAAGTATTTGCGCTCGCCCGGCATCACGAGGTTGATCCGATCCCGCGCCTGCTGCTTCACGTAGGCGCTGTCGCCCCAGCGTGCGATCTCCGCCTCTAGGTTCTGCTGCTCTTGTTTGCGCTGATTGATGTCCGCCTGCAGCTCATTGATTTCGGCTTGCTGCTTCACGTAGGTGTTGATGGAGGGCAGCGTGGTCAAGACCATCAGAACGACCAGACCGATCAGCGCGATGAAGCGGGCCGACAGGTTTCTGGCCGGGACGGTCTCCTTGCCGCGCTTGGCGCGCACCCGTTCAGCGGCGGCACGCATCTGGTCCGCGGTGCGGTACTTAGTGCCGGTTTCCGGGATGTCGTGTCCCAGCACGTCCTGCACCGATTCGCGCAGACCGCTGAGTTGTTCCACCACCCGGCGGCGGCTGGCATCGAGCGTGGCCGTCACGGTCGGCTTATCCGTCTCACCGTGGTCTGCCGCCGACTCGGGGTCCGGAGCCGGTTGCCGATCCTGCAGGTCTAACGGTTCTGCGGGCTGTTCCGGTCGCCGGCTCGGGGGTAGCCGTGGTGGTCGCTTGTTCACCGGTGCTCCCCTAACGTTGGTTGTCTTAATTGGCCAAGGAGGCCGACCCGTGTCGAGTCGACCTCCTTAAACCTTACTCGCTGTCTGCGGTGTTCGCGGTTACTTCGCCGCGGTGAAGCGCGGGTAGGCGCCGGTACCGGCGTAGCGTGCGGCATCGTCGAGTTCTTCTTCGATGCGCAGCAGCTCGTTGTACTTGGCGACGCGCTCGGAGCGGGCCGGGGCGCCGGTCTTGATCTGGCCG
>CAYZBX010000131.1:0-6133 GCA_964476735.1 uncultured Micrococcaceae bacterium | reverse complement strand
AAAACAACCGAGGCGGTTTCGGCCGCCAAAAACTGCAAGAGGAGCGTTCACCGTGGCCGAAGAGGCAAACGCGCAAGAGTTTGACGTATTGATTCTCGGTGGTGGCAGTGCCGGCTACGCCGCCGCATTGCGGTCAGTCCAGTACGGGCTCACTGTCGGACTGATTGAAAAAGACAAACTTGGTGGCACCTGCTTGCACACCGGTTGTATCCCTACGAAGGCATATCTGCACGCCGCAGAGTTGGCTGACGATGCCCGCAACGGCGCCAAGTACGGCATCAAGACCACGCTGGAAGAAATCGACATGGCCGGCGTGCGCAGCTACAAGGACGGCATCGTCGCCGGCAAGTTCAAGGGCCTGTCCGGTCTGTTGAAGATGAAGAAGGTCAACGTCATCGCCGGCGAAGGCAAGCTGGTCTCGCAGAACGAGATCGAGGTTGACGGCACCCGGTACAAGGGCAAGAACATCATCCTGGCCTCCGGTTCCGAAGCCAAGACCATGGGGCTGCCCATCTCCAACAAGATCATGACCTCCACCGAAGCGCTGCAGCTGGACTACATCCCGAAGTCCGCCATCGTGCTCGGCGGTGGCGTCATCGGCTCCGAGTTCGCCTCTGCCTGGAACTCCTTCGGCGTGGAAGTGACGATCATCGAAGGCCTGCCGTCGCTGGTCCCGAACGAAGACCCATCCATCATCAAGGTCCTCACCCGCGAGTTCAAGAAGAAGGGCATCAAGTCCAACCTGGGCACCTTCTTTGAGAAGGTTGAAGAGACCGATGAGGGCGTGAAGGTCACCCTCGCCGACGGCAAGGAATTCACTGCCGAAGTCTGCTTGGTGGCCGTGGGACGCGGCCCGGTTACCGAGGGTCTGGGCTACGAGGAACAGGGCATCACCTTGGACCGGGGCTTCGTCATCACTAACGAACGCCTGCACACTGGCGTGGGCAACATCTACGCCATCGGTGACATCGTTCCCGGTCTGCAGCTGGCGCACCGCGGCTACCAGCAGGGCATTTTCGTCGCCGAAGAGATTGCCGGCAACAACCCGATCATCGTCGAAGACATCAACATCCCGAAGGTGACCTTCACCGAACCGGAGATCATGTCTGTCGGCTACACCGAGCCTGCTGCGAAAGAGAAGTTCGGCGACGACCAGATCGAGGTCACCGAATACAACTTGGCCGGAAACGGCAAGTCCTCCATCCTCGGCACCGGCGGCATCATCAAGATGGTGCGCCAGAAGGACGGCCCGATCGTTGGCGTGCACGGCATCGGCGGACGCATCGGCGAACAGATCGGCGAGGCGCAGCTGATCGTCAACTGGGAAGCCTACCCGGAGGACGTGGCACAGTTCATCCACGCGCACCCAACGCAGAACGAGTCTTTGGGCGAAGCAGCCATGGCGCTCTTCGGTCACCCGCTGCACGGCTAAGTCAGCGAACCACACAAGAGCCCACCGGCTCAGAAGCAAACTTTAATCAAGGAGAATCGGGGACATCATGTCTGAAACCGTAAACCTACCTGCCCTCGGTGAATCCGTCACCGAAGGCACCGTCACCCGCTGGCTCGTTGAGGTCGGCGAGAGCGTGGAAGTCGACCAGCCGATCGTGGAGATCTCCACGGACAAGGTCGACACCGAAATCCCATCCCCCGTCGCCGGCGTCATCGAGGAGATCCTCGCTGAAGAAGACGACACCATCGAGGTTGGCGCCCCGCTGGTGAAGATCGGCGAGGGCGGCGGCTCCGCTGACAGCTCCGAGGACGCCCCGGCGGAAGAGGCTGAGGAAGAGACCGAAGAGCCAGCGGCCGAGGAGACTCAGGCTGACGAGGACGAGCAGAAGCCTGCCGCTTCCGGCGGCGGCGAGACCCAGGAAGTCAAGCTGCCTGAACTGGGCGAATCCATCACCGAAGGTACCGTCACCCGCTGGTTGAAGGAAGTCGGCGAAGAAGTCGAGGTCGACGAGCCGCTGCTGGAGGTCTCCACCGACAAGGTCGACACCGAGATCCCTTCCCCGGTCGCCGGCACCCTGCTGGAAATCAAGGCCAACGAAGACGACACGGTTGAGGTCGGCGGTGTGCTAGCCGTCATCGGTTCCGGCGCTCCTGCCGAGGCAAAGGATGAGACCCCGGCCGAGGAGCCTGCCGAGGAGAAGGAAGCTCCGAAGCAGGAAGAAGCCAAGCAAGAGGAACCGGCCAAACCGGAACCTGCCAAGGAAGCCGCTCCTGCCGCAGAGGAAGACACCTCCGCTGCCGGGTACGTGACCCCGCTGGTCCGTCGACTGGCTCGGGAGAAGGGCATCGACCTGGCTTCCGTGAAGGGCACCGGCGTCGGTGGCCGCATCCGAAAGCAGGACGTCGAGGAAGCCGCCAAGGCCAAGGAAGCCGCAGCACCAGCTGCCGCTGCTCCCGCCGCCGCACCGGCAGCCGCTGCCCCGTCCGCAGTTCCGGCTGCTGACACCACCTTGCGTGGCACCACTGTGAAGGCACCACGGATCCGTCAGGTCATCGCCCGCCGGATGCGCGAGTCCTTGGACATCTCCACCCAGTTGACCCAGGTCATCGAGGTGGACATGACCCGGATTTGGCAGCTGCGTGCCGCCAAGAAGGACGAGTTCCGCGCCCGCGAGGGTGTGAACCTGACGTTCTTGCCGTTCATCACCAAGGCTGTGGCCGAGTCCCTGAAGGCGCATCCGAAGCTGAACGCCCTGTACGACGAAGAGAAGCAGGAAATCACCTACCACGACAAGGAACACGTCGCCATCGCCGTGGACACCGAACGTGGCCTGCTGGTGCCGGTTATCAACGACGCCGGTTCGCTCAACATGTCCGGGTTGGCTGCCCGGATCGCTGACCTCGGTGCTCGCGCCCGCGACAACAAGGTCTCCCCAGACGAGCTCTCCGGTGGCACCTTCTCCATCACCAACATCGGCTCGGTTGGCGCGCTGTTCGATACCCCGATCATCAACCAGCCACAGGTCGCCATCCTCGGCACCGGCGCGATTGTCAAGCGTCCGATGGTTGTGGCCGACGCCGACGGCAACGACACCATTGCCATCCGCAACATGATGTACCTGTGCCTGACCTACGATCACCGTTTGGTCGACGGCGCCGATGCCGGCCGCTTCCTGCAGAGCATCAAGGCGCGTCTGGAAGAAGGCGCGTTCGGTGACGAGCTCTAGACCGAGTCGGCACCGCTAAGCCGTCATCGACCCCATATCGCTCCGCCACTTGGCGGATGCGGTATGGGGTCTTTGCGTTGGCTAGACTGGAGGGCATGGACGTACTTATACACATCATTGTCTTCCTCCACATTCTTTCTGTTGCCACGGTCGTCGGTGGCTGGATCGCCCACTTCAAATCCCCGACCGTCACCTCATACCAGTACCTCGGGGCTTGGGGCGCGTTCATTTCCGGTCTGCTGATCGTTGGTCTGCGTGAGATGACCGACGGGGACCTGAACCACATCAAGATCGGTGTAAAGGCTGTCATCGCGCTCATCGTTTTGGTCGCCGCCGTGATCGGCCGTTCCAAGGTCAAGAAGGACCAGGAGGTCTCCACCGGTCTGGCACACGCTGTCGGCGGCATGGCCTTGATCAACATGGCCATCGCTTCCATCTGGGTCTAGTCCACTACGACAACGATTGGGCGTGCTCGTCCGCAACCGCGATGCTGGAAATTACCCAGCGCCCGCGGTGCAGTCGCAATTGCACGCTCAATTGTTGTTTAACGGGCTTGACGTTCCTCACGACGCCGGCGCTGTCCCGTTGCCGATGTCCGCTAATCAACGAATACACCTCCAGCTCGCGTTCCGGCACACCGGTGCGCTCCGGCAGCCACGCCAGCAGCCCAGCCGGATCCACACATTCCCGTCCGTCATGCTGGCCTGGGACCAACCGGATGTTCAGCCCGGTGAACTCGATGCCGGCCTCGAGTAGCCGCTCCTGCAAGCCACGCTCCGACTCTGCTGCCGCTGACCCCGGCAAGGTGTATTCCTCCACCGAGGCACGGCCCTCCAGCGCGGCCTGGCGAAGCATCGCCAAGCGGTCCCACAAACAGGTTTGCTCATCCCACCCGTACCCCGCCGGCATCGGCTTGATCCGATTTTCGTTCGTCTCGGCACCGTCTGGCGCACCGAAGCGCTCTTGCAACTGCCAACCTGCCAAGAGCACGCTGCTGATGGTGAAAAGAGCGATTCCTAGGCGCAACGCGATCCGGGGCATCGACCGAAATCCCTCCTCGGCGGCGCCGGGGCCGGGTGCGGACCTTGCGGCCGTCAATTGCATCGACTCCGGGTTGGCCAACCTTTGCAAGACCCCGCGCACGTGAGCGATCCGCCGGTCACCCTTCAAGTAAGCGTCCACCACGATTCTCAGCGCGCGGGGCAGGTCGTCTCGCACGAGGGAAATCGAGAGCCGTTCTCGTGTTGGGGGTTGACCCGTCAACGCAAACCACAAGCACCCGCTCACACCGACACCGGCAGTCTCTCGAACCAAGAACTTCGGCTCCCCCGATGCCGTGAACATGACCCGGTCCGGCGTGAGACGAGTCGCCCCCTCCGGGAAGCTGGCCTCTGCCGCCTCAAGTGCCGCAACAAGCGTTAACAATCTGGGCAACGGGAGCGGACCGGTCAGCTTCACAAACTCCGTCAGGCTGACCCCGTTCACGTACTCGTGGGCGAGCACCGCCGCGGCCTGTTCATCACGCGGCCGGTACGTCTCCTCGGCAGACACTAGGTGCCAGCGATCAGCCCAATACTGCGCCGAGGGCATCGGCTGCCCCAACTCTAGCGGCGCGTGGTTTTCCGGGACCTCCTGCGGCTTGATGACCACACGCGGGCCACCACCCTCCGGCTCGTAAACGGTGAACCCGACGAAGCGTTCTGTCCGCGGCACACAGATTTCATGGTGCCCCAAAAGACGAATTGTCTTAACTGTGTTCGCTGCTCCGGTGCTCATGGCAGAATGGTGACAGATAAACGGCACCCGTGAACCGAGATATCCACAGAATCCACTGTTCGGAAAACACTACGTGAAGATTTCCGAAAGTCGCGGTGGCGAACGTAGGCTAGGGAGTTATGAAACTGAACTTTGAAGTCCTCGGTCTGGACCCCAATTTTGTGGACTACCAAGAGGCCTGGGACCTTCAACAACAGACCCACGCGGCTGTCCTTGAGGGCCGCGCCGGCAACACCGTGTATCTGCTTGAGCATGCCTCTGTTTACACCGCCGGCAAACGAACCGAGCCTCAGGACCTGCCCACCGACGGCTCCCCCGTCGTCAATGTTGATCGCGGCGGAAAGCTCACGTGGCACGGACCGGGCCAGCTGGTCGGCTACCCCATTGTCCGGTTGAAGAGCCGCGGACACGTTCGTTCCTACGTCGACTACCTAGAAAAGGCGCTCATCTCCGTCATCGCCGACTACGGTATCGAGACGGTGCAGATCCCGGAACGTTCCGGCGTCTGGGTGCCCGCGGATGCAAACGGACCGGACCGCAAGATCGCTGCCATCGGCCTACGCGTGCACAAGAACGTCTGTATGCACGGCTTTGCGTTGAATTGCTCCAACTCTCTAGAACCCTACGAACATGTCATCGCGTGCGGGATTACCGACGCTGGCACCACCACCATCTCCGCGGAGGCAGGCCGGATCATCACCCCGACCGATGTTTTGCCCGCGGTCAAGGAAGCGCTGAACACGGGCGCCGACGAACACATCGCTGAGGAAATCGTCTTCAGCTAACCCACGAGCTCTCTGAACCCACCGCAAACCAACGATCGAGGAGAAAACATGGCTGTTGCCCCAGAAGGACGCAGAATGCTGCGGATCGAAGCCCGCAACGCGGCTACTCCAGTGGAGCGCAAGCCCAGCTGGATCAAGGCCAAGGTGCAGATGGGCCCCGAATACGCAGAGCTGAAGTCTCTGGTGCGCGGACAGGGCCTGCATACGGTCTGCGAAGAGGCAGGCTGCCCGAATATCTTTGAGTGTTGGGAAGACCGCGAAGCAACATTCCTGATCGGTGGTTCCGAATGCACCCGGCGCTGTGATTTTTGCCAGATCGACACCGGCAAGCCAGCCCCGCTGGACGTGACCGAACCGCTGAAGGTGGCGGAGTCCGTCAAGCAGATGCAGCTG
>CAYZBX010000130.1:4532-6135 GCA_964476735.1 uncultured Micrococcaceae bacterium | reverse complement strand
CGATGAGGGTGGCCCAGACGGGCACGCCGCGCACGAAGTTCTTGGTCCCGTCGATGGGGTCGATGATCCAGCGGCGGGGGCTGGAGCCGGAGAGGCCGTACTCCTCACCCAAGACGGCATCGCGGGAGCGGATGCGGGCCAGCTGGGCGCGGATGAGTTCTTCCGCGGCACGGTCCGCGTCGGAGACCGGGGTCAGATCCGGTTTGGTTTCTACCTTCAGGTCCACGGCGCCAAAGCGTTCCATGGTGAGTGCGTCGACGGCGTCGGCCAAGAAGTGCGCGAGCCGGAGGTCTTCTGTGTAATCTTTTGCTTCCGCGGACATGTCTTCTACGCTACCTTAGCGGCCGAGTTCCTTGGTGTCTTCTTCGCCCTCTTCGAGTGCGTCCGTGCGTGAGATGAGCAACTTTCGCAGCGAATCGAGCCGTTGCGCCCCAGCGGGACCGGCCTGTCCGTCGGCCACCCAGGGATCGAGCGCGCAGCCGGGGGAGTCGGCAAGGTGGGTGCAGCCCTTCGGACAGTCCGCGGTGGCCGGGACCAGATCGGTGAAGGCGGCCAAGATGTTCTCCGCCGGCACGTGGCCGAGACCGAGGGTGCGCACGCCAGGGGTGTCGATGACCCAGGTGTCCTCGGCGCCGTCGTCGAGGGCGATCGCCTGGGCCGAGGAGGAGGTGTGCCGACCGCGTCCGGTGACCACGTTGACGTGGCTGGTGGCCCGGGTGGAACCGGTCAGCGCGTTAACGAGGGTGGACTTGCCGACGCCGGAATGCCCCAGCAGCACCGTGATGTGCCCGGACAGCAGGGCGTCCAACTCGGCGAGGAAGTCCGAGTCCAACGGCAGCGACTGCCCGGGGGCCAAGGTGCCGTCGTCCACCGGGTTGGAGGTGATGATGGGGACGTTGAGGTGCCGGTAGGGCCGCAGGAACTCCTCCGGGTCCCGCAGATCGCACTTGGTGACGCAGATCAGCGGCTCGAGGCCGGCGTCGACGGCGGCGGCCAGCGCCCGGTCAACGAAGCCGTGCCGCGGCTCCGGGTTGGCTGCGGCCACCACGATCAGCAGCTGGTCCGCGTTGGCCACGATGACGCGTTCGACCTCGTCGGTGTCGTCCGCGGAGCGGCGCAGCATGGTGCTGCGCGGTTGGATCCGCACCAGCCGGGCCAGCGTGCCCTCCTCGCCGGAGAGGTCGCCAACCAGCGAAACGAGGTCGCCGGGGACCACGGGTTTGCGGCGCAGCTCCTTGGCTCGCACGGCCGTCACGGTTCGGGCGGGTGCGCCGTCGCCGGCGGCGTCCTGGCTGACGTGGGCCCGGTAGCGGCCCCGGTCCACCGTGACGATGCGCCCGGTGACGGCGTCTTGGTGCTGCGGACGACGTTTGCTGCGCGGTCGGCTGCCCTTCTTACTGGGCCGGATGCGCGCTGCGCTCTCGTCGTAGTGATCCCAGCGGGAACTCACGGGGCCTCGCCTGGGCGGGCGGCGTCACCAACCATGGTGGTCCACAGCTGCGGGAAGTCCGGCATGGTCTTGGCCGTGGTCTCGATGTTCTCCACCTCGACGCCGGGGACCACGAGGCCAAGGATGGCGCCAGCGGTGGCCATCCGGTGGTCG
>CAYZBX010000130.1:0-4522 GCA_964476735.1 uncultured Micrococcaceae bacterium | reverse complement strand
CCGGTTGATCTCGGAGGTCAGCGCGGCCAGCCGGTCGGTCTCGTGGCCGCGCAGGTGCGCGATTCCGGTTAGCGTGGTGGGCGAGTTCGCCAACGCCGCGATGGCGGCGATTGTCGGGGCCAGCTCGGAGGCGTCGGCGATTGTCCCGCCGCCGGGAAAGCTGCTGCGGCCGGTGGCATCGCGTTCCGTCGATCCGGTGACGGTCAGCGTCCCGGAGTTCGGTTCGTCCGGATCCGGCTGGAAGCTCACGGTGGCGCCGAAACGCGGCAGGATGCTGCGCCACTGGTCGCCGACCTGGGTGGTCGTGGCGGGCCAATGCGGCACCGACACGGAGCCGCCGGTGACGACGGCGGCGGCTAGGAACGGTCCGGCATTGGACAGGTCGGGTTCCACGGTGGCGGCAAAGGGCGCAATGGTGCCGGGGGTGACGGTCCATTCCGGGCCGGAGCCGGTGATCTGGATGCCGTGTTCGGCCAGCAGCTCGGCGGTCATCTGGATGTGGTCGGGGGAGGGCACGTTTGCCCCGGTGTGCCGGATGGTCAGCGGGGCGTCGGTGCCGACGCCGAGGAACAGCAGCGCGGTGATGTACTGACTGGTCGCGGTGGAATCCAGCGTGACGGTGCCCCCGGGCAGCTGTCCGGAGGATTGCAGGCGGAAGGGCAGCGCGGTTGCCGGGCCGGTGTGGCCGGGCAGGGGCTGGTGTTGGTCATCCAGCTGGGTGATGACCACGCCTTGCTGGGCGAGCGCGGAGAGCAGCTCCGCCATCGGTCGCACCCGTGCCGCCTCGTCCCCGTCAAAGATGTAATCCCCGCCGCGCAGCGCCGCGATCACCGGGGCGAAGCGCATCACCGTGCCGGCCAGTCCGCAGTCGATGGTCACTGGTGTGCTGGGCGCCTGGCCGGGGCTCAGCCGCCAGCTGCCGTCCGCCGCCGCGGCGAAGCGCACGCCCATGTACTGCAGTGCCGCGACCATCAGATCGGAGTCGCGGGAGGCTAGTGGGTTGTGCAGGACGGTTTCGCCGTCCTTGTCCCCGGCTGCGCCGGCGAGCGCAGCGAGGGTCAGGAAACGGTTGGTCAGGGATTTAGATGCGGGAACAAGAACACTGGCCCGCACCGGGGCGTGAGCCCGTGGTGCCGGCCAGTATTCGTTGAGTATTGAGGTGGTCATGGGGTGGAACTCGGACCTACTTCTTCAGGTTGTCGATGGCTTTGGAGGCCTGCTTCTGGGCGTCGCGGGCGAGGTGCTCGGCGCGCCAAGCCAGCGAGGGCTTGCCGCCTCGGTCAACGGAGGCGTAGATGACGCCGCCGAGGATCGAGGCGTTCTTCAACAGCGTGGTGTTGCGGGCACGCTGCTCGTCTTCGGTGTCGGAAGGGGCGGAGAGGTACTCCACGGCCGCGGTGACGGTCTGGGTGGCTCCGAGCAGGATTGCGGCGAAGCGTGGCAGCTTGCCGAGGGCGAGGAGGGCGCCTGAACCAACCTGGATGCCGCCGATCAGACGCGCGACAAGGTCTGGATTCTCCGTCACGACGCTCAGCGACGGGTTCATGCTGGTGACCTGCGCCAGTGCAGGCTCCAGCGAAGCGGCCGCGGCTTCTGGGTTGCGCAGCTGATCAACACCGGAGGCGATGATGCTGCTGGCCAGCAGGGGACGGGCGAGACGTTGGGCGATAGTCATCAAGTTCTCCTGTCGAAACAGATGGTTTGGTACCGTTGCTAGTCTTTCATCTTTTCGCCCCAATCCGGAATAGTCGACGCACGGTAACCGTTGAAACGGGTAAAGCGGCACATCGGCGGAAGGAGAGCGGTAGACTCGGCACAAGTGACCCTCAGAGAAAAGGTGGAACGGATGTCATCAGTTCCTAGCGAGGTCGACGCCGATCCGGTTGTTGACCTTGAGACGGAGACTGAGTCGCAGCGCCGGGCGCGTTTTGAAAAGTACGCGCTGGAGTACGTCGACCAGTTATATGCTGCGGCGATGCGGATGACCCGCAATCCGCAGGACGCCGAGGATCTGGTGCAGGAGGCCTATACCAAGGCGTATTCGGCGTTTCACCAGTACAAACCGGGCACCAACCTGAAGGCCTGGCTGTACCGGATCCTGACGAACACCTACATCAATATTTATCGCAAGGCTCAGCGCCAGCCCCAGCAGACCCAAGCGGACACGGTTGAGGACTGGCAGATGGCGCAGGCGGCCGAGCATACCCCGGGCGGATTGCGCTCGGCCGAGACGGAGGCCCTTGACCGGCTTCCGGACTCGGACATCAAGGACGCGCTGGCGCAGATCCCCGAGGAGTTCCGGCTGGCCGTCTATTTCACGGACGTGGAGGGTTTCGCCTACAAGGAAGTGGCGCAAATCTTGGACGTGCCGATCGGCACCGTGATGAGCCGCCTGCACCGTGGACGCAAGCTCCTGCGGGAGCTGTTGGCGGACTACGCTGCCGAGCGCGGCATGAACATCGAGAAGACGAAGAAGAAGGACCAGAAGAAGTGAGCGGCGCAACCTACGACCAAGACTGCACCGGCCCGGACTGCTCCCAAACCCGATTGCAGCGCATCTACGATTATCTGGACGGCGTGTTGACGGAACAGGAGCTGGCCGCGGTCGAACAGCACCTGAAGGAATGCCAGCGCTGCGGTGAAGAGTACGACCTCGAGTGCGTCATTCGGGCTGCGTTGAAGCGTTCTTGCTGTGAGAAGGCCCCGCAACAGCTGCGCACGGCGATTCGCATGTCGCTGACCCAGGTCACGGTCTATCGGCAGGAGTAGGCTGAGCGCAGGCCGGACAATGACACAAAAAACGGGTGGTTCCCCTCGATGGGGGACCACCCGTTTTTGCGTTTCAAGAACTGCTTAGCAGTTTGGCTTCTTGCCGTGGTTCGCCTTGCGCTTGCGGCGATCCTTGCGCTTGCGTGCTCGCTTGCTCATGTCGGCCTCCTTCTGTTGATTTACCGTCCAGTCTATCCGCGTTAAGCTGCGGAAAGAAAAACGCTATGCGGTCGGCTCCGGAAGATTCAACCACTGGTACCAGCCGCGGTGCAGCACCAGCCAGGCGATCAACCCGTAGCCGGCCTGCCCCGGAACACCGTGGTTGGCATCCAGATCGCCGCGCCACTGTTCGTGGTGCTGCAGCGCGGTGAAGGTGTCCACGTAGTGGAAGCCACGCCGGGTGGTGACATCCGCGTAGGCCCGGTTCAGGTCCGCAAGCCGGGTGTTCCGCTCGGCGTCGATGCCCGGAATGGGGCCGACCACCAGAACCGGCAACGAGCTCTGCTGAGCCTCGTCGAGCACATTGGCCAGCTGCAGGCGCGAACGCGCGGTGCTGATATCGATGTCTAGATCGTGGTCGCCGAGCGCGATGACGAGGTGGTTCTCCACCTCGGTGCCGAAACGGCGACTGGCTTCGCGTTGCCAGCGTGCGCTGAGCTCCTCGGTGGTCTCGTCCGGTACCGCCAGCGGGTAGGCCTCGATGAGCGTTCCGGAGGGATCCGTGCGGGCCAAGACCCGGCCGAACCAGCCCATGGCTCGTGGGTCACCGACGCCCGCCAAGATCTGCTCGCCGAGGGCAACTATCCGAATCTGCCGCACCGTATCTACCGTGGCCTTTCCAAATCTGCGCTCATGAATATTACGTTTGAGCGTATCAGCAACCTTCTTGCGGACCGGGTAGACCCTCCCCGCGAAGATTCTGAAAGTTCGTTGTGAGCGAGCATCGGAGACAAGCAAACGGGGCACCCCATCCGGTTGGATGAGATGCCCCGTGAGCGGTTAGTATGCGGTTTTGCTTAGCCGCGCTTGAATGCCTCGGCGACCAGTTCGCGGCCTTCCACCTGGTGGACCTTGGCCGAACCGGTGGAGGTTGCGGCGGAAGCCGGGCGGGAGACGAGGTGGATCGGGCCATCCAGCTGCGGAGCCAGGTTGGCGACCATGAACGGCCACGGACCCTGGTTGGCCGGCTCGTCCTGAACCCAGACGACCTCTGCGTTCGGGTACTTGGCCAGCTCGGCCTTGATCTGCTCCACCGGCAGCGGGTAGAGCTGCTCGACGCGGACGATGGCGGTATTGCGGTCGTCGCGCTTGTCGCGTTCGGCCAGCAGATCGTAGTAGAGGCGACCGGAGACCAGCATGACGCGGTCCACCTGGTTCGGCGAGAGCTCCTCGTGTTCCGGGATGACCGGCTGGAAGTAGCCCTTGGTGAAGTCCTCCACCGAGGAGGCGGCGGCCTTCAGGCGCAGCAGCTGCGTCGGGGTGAAGATGATCAGCGGCTTGCGCGGCCGGGCGTAGGCCTGCTGGCGCAGCAGGTGGAAGTGGTTCGCGCCGGTGGTTGGGTTGACCACGGTCATGTTGTCCTCGGCGCACAGCTGCAGGAAACGCTCGATGCGGGCGGAGGAGTGGTCCGGTCCCTGGCCCTCGTAGCCGTGCGGCAGCATCATGACGACGGAGGAACGCTGGCCCCACTTCTGCTCGGCGGAGGAGACGAACTCGTCGATGATGGTCTGGGCGCCATTGACGAAGTCACCGA
>CAYZBX010000129.1:0-6137 GCA_964476735.1 uncultured Micrococcaceae bacterium | reverse complement strand
CCCAGCAGGCCGACGGCCGCGTTCTGCTCATCGTCAATGTCGTCGATCTTGGTGCACTGGCCAGCCGCCACCAGGGTCTTCTCTGCGAACGCGCCGATGCCCAGCGCGGGGGAGAGCTCGGTGCCGTCCTCCAGCGTCATCTTCTGGGTTGCGTTGTGCGTGTTGAAGCAGTAGTGCGGCTTGCCCTTCTTGCAGGCCCGGCATTCGCCGCAGACGGCACGCCAGTTCAGGATCACCTTGTCGCCCACGGCCACGTTGGTGACCCCTTCGCCGACGGCGGACACCCGCCCAGTCGCCTCGTGGCCCAGCAGGTAGGGGAACTCGTCGCCAATCCCGCCCTCCTTGTAGTGCAAGTCGGTGTGGCACACCCCGCAGGTGAGAATATCCACCACGGCCTCGCCCGGACCCGGGTCGGGGATGATGATGTTCTCCACGGAGACCGGCTCGTTCTTGGCTTTCACCACAACGCCTTTGACTGTCTGGGCCATGAAAACTCCTTTAATGCGCGTTCGGCTATAGGTTCCACTAGACACTGTCCCATTCCCGCCGCCACAGGACAAGGGTTTTCTTACGCGTTGCGTCGGCTCAGCCAACAGCGCACACTTAAACCCATGTGTGGTCGTTACGTCATCGCCAAAGCAACCGCGGATCTGGTCAGCGCCACCGGGGCCGACTGGGCCGCCGAGACCCTCTGGCAGCCCTCCTACAACATCGCCCCCACCACCTCGGTGCCGGTGCTGGTGGAACGGGCCACCGCCGAGGGCGAGCTCAGTCGGGAGCTGCATCTGGCGCACTGGGGTCTGGTCCCGCCGTGGGCCAAGGACGCCAAGGTCGGGGTGCGTGCATTCAACGCCCGCAGCGAGACCGTCACCCAGAAGCCCACCTTCGCCAAGCCCGTCCGCAGCCAACGCTGCGCGCTCGTCGCGGACGGCTACTACGAGTGGCAGAAGGACGAGGCCGGGGGCAAGACCCCGCACTACGTCCACCCGCCGGACAGCGGGGCCGACGGGGCCGGGCTGATCTACTTTGCCGGCATCTACCAGTGGTGGAAGACCCCGGAGGACCAGTGGCTGCTCAGCGCCAGCATGCTCACCATGGACTCCCCGGCGGCCGACGAGCAGGACCCGACGCTGGCTACGCTGGCCACCTTGCACCATCGCATCCCCGTGGTGCTGAACCCGGAGCGCCTGACGGAGTGGATCCAGCCTCGCGAGTTCACCGCGGACCAGGCCCAGACGTTGGTGGCCAGCGCCGCCGCGGAGTGCTTCGAGGTGGTGCGGCACTGGTCGGTGGACCGGGTCGACCCGGCCGTCGGGAATGTGCGCAACAACTCACCCGAGCTGATCGTCCCGGTCGCCTAGCGGCGTGGCGCCGCCGGTGCGGCCGCGACCGTCCTAACCTGTCAGTGTTCGAACATAACCTGACCTTGATTAGAAAGTATCTTCGAATATACTGGAGGGGTCAGGATGGAAGTTATGGACGCCAACACGTGTGCGGATGCGCAGCTGCTAGCCAAACACCGGCGCCGCAGCCGGCCCGCCTTGTTCACCCACGCGGTCCGCGTGGAGACCACCAGCGGCGGCCAGCCGCTGCGGGTGTACTGGGACGGCAGGGTCTGGAAGGTCGCGGCCGAGCCCATGCGCTGGTACGCCCGCCGCCGGTGGTGGGAGGAGGAGCGCCGCGCCGCCAAAGAGGACCCGTTGGGCTGCGTCGAGGAGGAAATCTGGCGCGTCCAGGTCAGCCTGCACGGCTCCGCGCTGCGCACCCTCGACCTGAGCTACCGGCAAGACACCGGGGCCTGGCGGCTGCTCTACGTCCATGACACCGCACTGTCCGCATAGGCCGCGCACCCGCGCGGCATGTCATGGTTTGAAGGAGCGCCGCGATGGGGGAGAAGCTGCCCTTTACGCATCTGCACGTGGCCACCGCCTACAGCGCCCACTACGGGGTGTGCTGGCCGGCCGAGCTCGTGGCGGCGGCCGCCGCCGATGGCGCCACCGCGCTGGCCTGCACCGACCGGGACGGTCTCTACGGTGCCGTCAAACACGTCGCGGCCTGCCAGGAGGCCGGTATCGCGCCCATCCTCGGGGTGGATCTGGCCATCGCCGGTCACGGCCGGGCGGTGGTCTTGGCCGAGGGCGCCACCGAGGGCGCCGGCTACCGACTGCTGTGTGAGTTGGTCACCCTGCTGCACGGCACGGCCGTGCCCGCTGGTGCCACACCGGAGCTGGATTTCGAAACCTTTTGCGAATTCATGACCGGGCACATCGACGCGCTGCTCGGCCCCGAGGGGGTCGGGCTGACGGTGCTGCTGGGGCCGGCCTCCCAGCCGGGGCAGCTACTAGCCGAGCGCCGCTATCAACCCGGCTTGCAGGCGCTGCGAACTTGGGCCGGTCGCATCCCGGCCCACCGGCTCGCCGTCGAGGTCGTCTGTCACCTGAGCGCCCCCGGGCACAAGCTCAGCACCGGGCACGCCGTCCGGATGCTCAAGGCCGCCAAGGACCTGGGCTTACGTGCCGTGTTGAGTAACGCGGTCCGCTACACCACGCCCAACCAGGCCGCCACCGCGGACGTGCTCGACGCCGCCCGCACCCTGACCAGTCTGGCCGCGCTCACGGACCTGCAAACCAATGCCCAGGGCTGGCTCAAGCCCGCCGCCCAGATGCACCAGCTGGCTGCGGAGATCGCCCACCACGCCGGTTACGGCTCCTACACCGCGCGCCGACTCATCGAAGCCACCGAGCAGCTGGCCGCCGACTGCGCCCTCGACCCGCACGCTGACTTGGGCTGGGGCCAGCCGCGCATCCCGGAGATCAGCCTGCTCGGCATCACCGAGCCGCCGGAGCGGGCGATTACTGCCCGCAGCTGGGCGGGTCTGGCCCAGCGCTACCCGCAGGCCTTCAGCGGCGCCAGCCTGAAGAACACCCGCGCCGCCGGCCAGCTGAAGGACCGCCTAGAACAGGAACTGAACACCATCCGCACCCTCGGCTTCAGCGGCTTCTTCCTCACCGTCGCCGGGGTGTGCGATCTGATCCACGAGGAGAACATCCGGCTGGCGGCCCGCGGTTCCGGGGCCTCCAGCCTAGTCAACTACGTGCTGGGCATCAGCGACGTGGACCCGATCGCCCACAACCTGGTCTTCGAACGCTTCCTCTCCGACCGCCGCTCCACCCTGCCGGATATCGACATCGACGTCGAATCCGCTCGCCGGCACGAGATCTACCACAAGATCTTCGAGCACTTCGGCCCCGAACGGGTCTCACTCATGAGCATGCAAAACGGCTACCGGGTGCGCGGCGCGGTGCGCGACGCCGGCCTAGCCCTCGGCTTTGCCGACACCGACATCGACCAGATCGCCAAACAGCTCTGGCGCTTCCCGGCCAGCAGCTTTCGCGAGGCGCTGGAGAAAATGCCGGAGCTGGCCCCCTTCCGCGAACGCCTCGCCGCGGACCGCAACCAAGGCCACCAGCAGCTGGACCTGCTGGTGGACATCACCGAGCGGCTCGACCGGCTGCCCCGGCACATCTCCATGCACCCCTGCGGCGTGATCCTCTCCGACCCCACGCTGCGCCACCGCACCCCGGTCCAGCCCTCCGGCATGGGCCTGCCGATGAGCCAATTCGACAAGCACGACATGGACCCGATGGGGCTGCTGAAACTGGACGTGCTGGGGGTGCGGATGCAGTCCACCATCGCCTACGCGCTCGAGGAGGTCACCCGCACCACCGGTGAACGCATCGACCTAGGGACGGTGCCATTCGACGACGCGGACACCTTCGCGCTCATCCAGTCCACCCACACGCTGGGCTGCTTCCAGATCGAATCCCCGGGGCAGCGGGAGCTGATCGGCAAGCTCGTCCCGCAGACCCTCAACGATCTCATCGTGGACATCTCCCTGTTCCGGCCCGGCCCCATGCAATCGGATATGGTCCGGCCCTTCCTCGAGCAGCGGCACGGCTGGTCCGATGCGGTCTACCCGCACGAGGACCTCAAGCCGATCCTCGCCGAAACCCACGGGGTGGTGGTCTTCCACGAGCAGGTCCTGCGGATCCTAGCCACCATGACCGGTTGCACCTTGGCCACCGCGGACGAGTTCCGCCGCATCCTCGGCACCGAACAGGAACCTGAGGTGGAGGCCTACTTCCGCCGCCACGCGCTGGAACGCGGCTACGGCCTGCAGGTCATCGACCAGGTCTGGCAGACCCTGGCCGCGTTCGGCTCCTTCGGGTTCTGCAAGGCCCACGGGGCCGCCTTCGCGGTGCCCACCTATCACTCGGCCTGGCTGAAGACCCACCACCCGGCCGCCTTCATGGCGGCCCTGTTCGAACACGATCCGGGGATGTACCCGCGTCGGCTGCTCATCACCGAGGCCAAACGCATGGGCATCCCGATCCTGCCCATCGACATCAACGCTTCCACCGAGCACTTCCGACTCGAGAAACTCCCCGGGGACGGTCCGGGTCAGCCCGGCCAGCGGTGGGGCATCCGGTTGGCGCTGACCATGCTCGCCGGGCTGAGCGCACCCGAGCTGAAACGCATCCTGGCGGCCCAGCCCTTCACGAGCTTCACGGACCTGCGCCAGCGCGCCAAGCCCTCCAAGCGCTCCCTGGAGCGGCTCATCACCATCGGCGCTCTCGACGGACTCTACCGGGAGTATGACCCGGCCTACCGCAACGAGCTGCTGGCCATGCTGCACGGCAGCGGACCCGCCGCCAGCCAGGTCCACGGCCAACTCGCGCTGCCCATCGGGGGCCCGGGCCAGCCAGCGGCGGAGGAGCAGCGGCTGGCGAACCTCCGCACGTCCCCGCGGGCCAACCGTGCCCGCCCCGGCGGCGCGCTGGAACGGTCCCGGGCCAACCAGGTCCTGCGCACCGAACTGGACCTGCTGGGCGCAGAGATCTCCGGCCACGTCATCGACTACTATCGGCCCCGCCTCGAACAGTTGAAGGTCAGCTGGGCCAAGGACCTGCTCGGGCTGCACAACCGCAGCCGGGTGCTGGTCGCCGGGATCCGCGTCGCCACCCAAACACCGCCGATGCGCAGCGGCAAACGCGTGGTCTTCCTCAGCCTCGATGACGGCACCGGCTGCGTGGATATCGCCTTCTTCACCGAGGCGCAGCACGCCACCGGGCCGCTGCTGTTCGCCACCAACATGCTGCTGGTGGAGGGCTACACCCGGCGCACCGGCCCGGCCGGCATCAGCGTCCAGGCGGTCCGGGCGTGGGACCTGCAACAAGCGGAGCTGCTGCCGGAGCCCGGCTACCTCGATCGACCCGAACCCCAGCAGACCGGCCCGTCACCCCGGCACACCCCGGTGCCGGTGCCGCACCCGTCAACCTGGGAATTGTTACCGACACCGTCGGAATAAACCGGCGTACACTCCCGTCACCGCGGCACGGAAAACCGGGCAGATATCGTATGCTTGAACAAGCTGACTGTGGCCGCCGTACGCCACAAGTTATGAAGCTGCACAACGCCAAAGGAGTAAGCCAAGACATGTCTGCGGTTGACAACCAGACCCACACCATCACCATCACCGTCGATGGTACCGAAGCCACCCACCCCGCAGGCACCACCGGGACTGAGCTTTTCGCAGACCAGAAGAACATCGTCGTCATGCGGGTCGACGGCGAACTCCAAGACCTCTCCCGCACCCTGCCCGACGGCGCCGAGGTTGAAGGGGTGGATATCGCCTCCGAGGATGGGCTGAACGTGCTGCGGCACTCCACCGCCCACGTCATGGCCCAGGCCGTCCAGCAGCTGCGCCCGGACGCCAAGCTCGGCATCGGCCCGTACATCCAGGACGGCTTCTACTTCGACTTCGACGTCGCCGAACCCTTCACCCCCGAGGACCTGAAGACCCTGGAGAAGATGATGCAGAAGATCATCAACTCCTCCCAGACCTTCCGCCGCCGCGTCGTTACCGAGGAAGAGGCTCTGGCCGAGATGGCGGACGAGCCATACAAGCTGGAGATCCTCGGCAAGAAGAACGACGCCGCCACCCAGGGCGAGGGCGCCTCCGTGGAGGTCGGCGGCCAAGAGATCACCATCTACGACAACGTGGACCGCAAGAGCGGCGACGGGGTCTGGAACGACCTGTGCCGCCGTCCGCACCTGCCCACCACAAAGAGGATCAC
>CAYZBX010000128.1:0-6139 GCA_964476735.1 uncultured Micrococcaceae bacterium | reverse complement strand
ATGCTTCAAAAGCAAGAGGTAGCAGTGCCAGATGTACGTGGAGTACGTTCGAATTACCAATAGGTGGCTGAGTCAGAGCCTTGAGTGATCGGTCCTTGGAGGGATAGACATGTCTTTCGCCGAATTAGCAGACGAGTATCGGCTCGCCCTGAAAGCGGCAGGCTACTCGGGAAACGGGCTTCCGCTGTTCTCGACGGATATCCCGTCATGGGCGTCGAGTCGGGAAGCCTTTCAAACTCTTGCTCAGCTTCCGGCCGCACATGAGATTTGCGCCGTGATCGAGAGCTTCGCGGACGTTTCGGGACTTCGAGATGTTGAGGATTTCTCGGTTTCATGCTTGCCGCGCACGAATGTCTCAGGATCAGACATGATTCGGGCGTCCGCCACATCCATTGGCGGGGTAGAGGTTCTCGTGGTCTTGCTGGATCGGCAATCCGGCCGAATCGCGAACACTATCGTTTGGGCAATGGGGGATGAGGATACAGCTTGGTTGAAAGAGTTCCCGGCGGTCTCCCAAGCGCCGTCTCACCTTGATGGCGGAGGCATCGAAGTGCAGGTTCCGGGTGCCTCCATCGCGGAAGCCATCAGCCAACCGGCGTTCGGCGCCATGGTCAGCAGACGACTCGCTCGAATGTGAGAAAACATGCGTCGACACCGTCGTGACGACTGGCACAACAGGTGGCTGTGGGCCTTTGTCAGCAGAGCTGTTGCGGAACCCGCGATGGCCACAGAAGACGAAGAGACATGGGACGTCACAAGTGAAGACGCTTTCCGGCTTGTTCGTCAGCGCACCAGCCAACTGAACTTTCGGAAAAAACTATTGGAATCTCAGCCCGTGGAATGTGCAATTTGTGGCATCAGAGAAGTACAGGTACTTGAAGCCGCGCACTTGATTCCGCATGCACGCGGAGGAAGAGCCAGTCATGACAACGGCAGACTGTTGTGCGCAAATCATCATCGCGCCTTCGACGCGGGCCTTTATGAGTGGACCGAGAAGAACGGATTCAGCTGGGTCGGCGAGGGACCGGAACCCTTCTTTGGCGGCAGGAGGGTCTAGGCCGACGCCGCGGCTGAGCCTCGGATGACTCAACCCAATTTGAACCTGTTGGGGGTTTCGGTAGGGTTACCTTGAAGGGCAGCTGTCAGCTGCCGTCCCCACAAAGGAGTTAACGAGCAATGACGTTTAATGTCTACCTCTCCGGTGAAATCCACACCGATTGGCGCGAAGAAATCCAGCGGGGTGCCGAGGCCGCCGGCCTGGACATCGTTTTTACTGCGCCGGTGACTGACCACCCGGCCAGCGATGCTGCCGGCGACCACCTAGGTGAGACGCCCGACCAATTTTGGCGTGATCACCAGTCCTCCAAGGTGAACTCGATCCGGACCCGGACCCTGATCGGCAAGGCCGATCTGGTGGTCGTTCGCTTTGGTGACAAGTACAAACAGTGGAACGCAGCTTTCGATGCCGGCTACTGCGCCGCGCTCGGCAAGCCATACGTGACCCTGCACGACGAAGACATCGTCCACCCGCTCAAGGAAGTGGACGCAGAAGCGTACGCTTGGTGCAAGACCACCGATCAGGTCGTCGAAACCCTACGCTACGTCCTCAAGGGCTAATCCGGAGCTACGAGCTTCAAGACGCTCAAAGCGGGCAAACAGGAGACTGCTTGCCCGCTTTTTCGTGCCGCCAGCTGTCGGAGGGCACCAACGAAACATCGCTCAGCGTTGGGCCCGCACCATAGCCGGGGGAGCCTCGTAGCCCCAAGCGGGGACTTCTACGACGAGCTGAAGCTACTGGGGCTCGCCGTCGAGGCTGTACATCCGGGACTCTTTGCCCTTGGTGGTCCGCCAGTGAGCATCGTCCTCCCTCACGACGAGCTCGAGCAGCCAACCCCGGGCCGGCTCACCCTCGGCCTGCCAAATCTTGGTCATGGCCGCCGGATCCAAGGCACGAGCAGTGTGGTGCGCTTCCGTGCTTTCGCATCGGGTGACGAAGCCGCCACCGGAACGGATCATCAGCAGCGGACAGTTTTTGCCATCGCTGACCGGCAATTCCGGCTGCGTCGAGTGCAGACGAGTCCAGACCTCTCCACTGGTCATGCCGATGGCGGCCGAGGCTATCTCGGTCGTGCCGAGGAGGCCCAAGTCATCGCGAAGCTGAGCCGCTGCGGTTTCGAAGTCGCCGGCCGGGATCTTCGGCACGTCGGCGCCATCAAGATGACCGGTCGGAGGACCGTCGTATCCGCAGCGAAAGTTTGTCGCGACGTGTTCACCGAAGACCGAGATATCCGCCCGCGGGTCTGAGCAGTCCGGAACCTCATCCAGTCGCCGCTCAACTGCTGGGAGGTCGAGCTCATCCACGGGCATCCCGGATGAGACGACTCGGGGTGTAGGAGAGCCAAGACTGACAGGTAGGTCTTCGATCGGAAGCTTGCGGTACTCCACGGCAGTCCCGTCCGCGTGGACGAAGGCGGCAGTGACGTGGAGGCCTTGATCAGGTGCCCGTTCCACGTGGAGACGTGAGATCTGGTCGCTGCCGGCTCTCCCAGCCATGTCCTCCACGATGCCGGCTAGGGAGGTAGCTGTGCCCGGTTTGCAGGCGCTCACCCAAGGTAGCAAGAGTGCCCCGCGATGAGTACTACCGAGAGTTTCCTGATACGGGGATTGCTGAAGTCAGGCATGAACCAACGATATGCACCGTTCCGCTGGGGCACAACATTGCGTCGTGCTTCCGCCCTGCCATCGCGAGAACGCAGAAGGACCAACTCCGGCTCAACTACTTCTGCGTTCTCGAGATGACACCGGGCATCCTCGGGCTGCTCCTACCGGTGGCTGACCTTAGGGAACAGGCTTTATCCTGCTGTAGCTTCGTCCGTCGCGAGCTGCGAACGTTCGCCGAAGAGCAGCAGTTGCCAGACGGTTGGTTGACCGGGCTAAATATCACCGAAGATGACCTCCAGCGGCTTGAACGACTGCCTGGGGTGCAGCAAACCGAAACGATCATGACACTATCGGTAACCCGAACAGACTCCGGGGTCGAGGATGAATTGTCGTTGAGCACCCGGGGCGAGGACGGCATCAACGCTCCGCATCTAGTGAGGGGTGAAGCGCCATCGGAAGAAAGTGGGCTGTGGCTGGACCACAACTACGCCGAGAAGAACGGACTCACGGTGGGGGACCAGATCACCGTGACAGTCGGAAGCGGAAGCCTTACCTTGGACATCCGGGGGCTCATCCTCCAACCCGACAAGATGGCCTACACGGCCCTGGGCCTTGTCGCCCCGGAACCGGAGCGCTATGGCTACGGCATCGTCAGCGATAGCACCGTCACCGCGCTGGCCAAGGGTGTTGAGCAAGGCCAGCGAACCGTGCTTATTCGCGGAGCCCAAGAGCAGGTGCGTGAACAGGGTCCGGAGATCTTGGGCGAACGCTACCTGCCCTATCACGACAGGGAATCCAACCCGGCGGTCGCGACCGTGTATGAAAGAGTGGGGCAGATCCAGAGCCTGTCGTACCTCTTCTCGGCTCTCTTTCTCCTCGTCGGGCTACTGTCAATCTTCACCTCCATCCGTCGGCTGACCGATATCCAACGAGGCGAGGTGGCAACACTCAAGGCCTTAGGCTTTTCAAACACAACCATTGGTGGCTATTACACTGCTGCCGGTGGGATGGCCGTCGTGGCAGGATGCGTTGTCGGGCTGGCTTTCACGCCCCTGCTTTCGCGCTACGTCTTGGGCACCCAGCAGGGCAGCTTCAGCCTTCCGCGCTGGGGGCCGGCCTACTCGCCGGCGAGCGGCATATTACTGATCATCTTGATCGCGATCTGCGTTCTTGCCTCGTGGACGGCGACCCGGGCGATGCGTCGTGCCACTCCCGCGGAGGGGCTGCGCCCCAGCGTGGGGCGGGCCAAACGAACCCCGCTGGAGCGGCTCGCCGCCTTCTGGCAGCGCTTGGCTCTCGGCAGCCGCTGGGCCATTCGGGATGGAACCAGCAACCCGGTCAGGGTCGGCATGGGGGTCATTGCTGCCACCGGGTGCATGATGCTTCTCATCGCAGGCTTCGGCATGCCGGACACGCTGAACGAACAAGTCCGTCTCGCGTTCACGGAACAGTATCGATACGACACCAGGGTGGGGGTGTCACCACTGGCACAGCAACAGCAGCGGGAGGAACTCGAACGCACAGCGGGGCCGGGCCAGTGGATTGAGCAGACGCCTGCCCGGATCGGGGCCAACGAAAGTGAACAGACCGTTACGGTGTTGGCTCCAGGCGTGCTC
Organism: uncultured Micrococcaceae bacterium; assembly: GCA_964476735.1. Taxonomy (GTDB): domain Bacteria; phylum Actinomycetota; class Actinomycetes; order Actinomycetales; family Micrococcaceae; genus Micrococcoides. The sequence goes on along the minus strand of CAYZBX010000128.1, from coordinate 1,862 downwards.
TTTCGTCCGCTGGACGCTGGCGGACATGCGATGGCAATGCCGGAAACGGGAGCGGTGATAACGCAGCGCCTCGCGAAGCAGCTCGGGGTGAGCACTGGCGATGAAGTCACCTTCAGCGTCGAAGGAGAGCCACCGCGACACGTTCACATAGCGGGTGTATCTGCGATTTCTGAACCTCAGGGCCTGCTCATATCGGAAGAAGCTTGGTTGCGATCCGGTGGGAAGTTCGTGCCCAATGGGTATCTCGCGGAGAAGCCGATCGATCCTGCGGCGGCGGAGCTGAGGCAAGTCACGACAACGTTTACCCGTGCCGAGCAGCGGAGCAACGCCCAGATGCTCGTCGACTCCTTGACGAGCGTCTTCACCTTGATCAAAGTCTTCGCGATCATCCTAGCCGTCATAGTGCTGTATAACCTTGGCGCGCTTAGCTTCACCGAACGGGTCCGAGACTACGCCACCCTACGTGTCTTGGGCCTCCACCACGGCGAAATCCGATCCCTAGCAAGCCGTGAAAACGCCGCGACCACATTGGTCGGCTGGCTCTCAGGAATCCCGGCGGGCTGGTGGTTCCTAAGCCAATACGTCGGCCTGTTCAGCACGGACCGCGCAGACTATGCTCCGATGCTGTCCGTCGGTAGTCTTCTTGCCGCCTCCTTCATCACCGTTTTTTTCGCTATGACGGCAACGCTGCTGTTGACGACCAGAATCAAGGGAATCGACATGACCAGTGCGTTGAAGGGAGTCGAATAGCTGTCGCCTACGGTTGAGTCGGCCCAGATTGGAGGCCCGGCAGGAGAAGGGACCACATCGTATCGATTCGTTCCGCGATGTCCGCACCGTCGCTGAGCTGATGAGAGATTTCCTGGGCGCCGAAGAACCCCGCGACCAACTGCCAAGCCACCTCCTCCAGCTCAAGATCCTGACGGATTTCATTCAGCTGCTGAGCCTCGTGAAGATGCCGGGCCACGGTTTCGATCCATGGCAGGAACGGGGTGGGCAGGTCGATGCCAATGACATCCACCTCGCGCATGAGACGTAGCGGTGCCCGGGCGCCGGAATCTTCGCGATAACTCTGGGCAACCTGGGTGCAGAGCCAACGCAAGGCGCGCAGCCCCCGTAACCCTTGCGCGGCGAGCTGACGCTCCAAGCTCTCCCAGGCGGAAAAGTAGGTATCGACGACAGCGCTCGCGAGCGCAGCTTTGGTGGGGAAGTGGAAATAGACGGTGCCCTTGGTCATTTCTAGGCGTGCGGCGATCTCGCTGAGCGCCACGGCGGCGAAACCTCGCCGGTCAAATTCCTCGGCCGCGATCCGCAAGATTCTGGCCCGTGTGCGGGCGCGTTGTTGGTCCCTCAGCGTCCCCTTCAAGAGGCCTCCAAAGCGTTGACTAGCCGACCGGTACGTAGATAACCGTAACGGTGGCGGCCTCGAGACTTGTTACCTGTGGGTGACCTTGTGCGCTGAGGTAGTCACCACGCTGGGGCAACGAACTGGGGCGTTGACCAAGGACGAAAAAAGGGGGCTTGGCGCTTGCCCGTAATAACTCAGCGTGCTTACTGTTGGGTTAGGCTATCCATTTCTGCCGAAGGGAACTTGTCATGATTGAGTGGACGCCAACTACCATCGCTCTCATTGCCGGCGGACTTATAGTCCTGATTCTGATTGTTGTGTTGATTGCGCGCAATTCCCGAAAACGGCGTGACGAACGCGCACTGGAGGACCAGTATCGCGCTGAGGAGCTGAGGCAAGAGGCCGAGCGCGACCGGGTGGCCTTGCGGGAAGAAGAAATCGAAGTGCACGAGCAAGAGCTGGCCGCAGAGCGTGCTCGGGTGGAGGCCGAAAAAGCTCGATTGGAAGCGGATCG
>CAYZBX010000127.1:1484-6144 GCA_964476735.1 uncultured Micrococcaceae bacterium | reverse complement strand
GATCTTGTCCGCGTCGGTGATGTCCTTGTCGTTGACACCGTAGACGATGTTCTTCAGATCGCCCTTACCAGGTGCGGTCAGCAACACGCGGGCCACGCCCTTGGACTTCAGGTGCTGGCCAAGGCCCTCTTCGTCACGCCAGATACCGGTGTTGTCCACCACGATGGCGTCGTTGATCCCGTACTCGGTGTAGTCGATGCTGGACGGATCGTTCGAGTAGATGATCTTGATGAAGTTGCCGTTGGCGATGAGCGCGTTGTTTTCTTCATCGATCTTGATGGAGCCGTCGAATGGGCCGTGGATTGAGTCGCGGCGCAGCAGTGAGGCGCGCTTCTGCAGGTCGTTGTCGGCGCCCTTGCGGACGACGATCGCGCGCAGGCGCAGGTTAGAGGAACCGCCACGGGAGTGATCGATCAGGATGCGGGCCAGCAGACGGCCGATACGGCCGAAGCCGTACAACACAACATCGGTTGGCTTGACGGCACCCTCGCCGCCCTTGCCGATGATCTCGGCCAGTTCCTCTTGCAGGAAGGCGTCCAGGTCCTTGCCGGACTTGCGGAACTTGGCGTTCAACTTGGCGACGTCGATGCTGGCGGCACCCAGGTTCAGCTTGGCGAGTGCCTCGATGATCGGGAACGTCTCCTGTACGGGAAGTTCGTTTTCTTCGATCTGGCGGACGAAGCGGTGTGCCTTCAGCAGACCGATGACCGAAAGATTCACCAAACGACGGCCGTACAGGCTCAGCACCACGTTGTTCTCGCGGTAGAGCTTGCCAATCAGGGGGATCAGGGCCTCTGCCAGAGATTCATTCTCTGTCCATGCCGCCATATGGTCTTGCGAACTTGTGGTCACGCTTGTTCCTTCCGTTCTGCGGAGCCGACTACTTTGTTGGCTCGGCCGTTATGCCGGCAGCGGGATTTTCCCTCAGGTGTCGTGGGGGGGCTGCCATTAGGCACCATTCTAATGAATTCGCTGTCCGATCGTGAGCAGAGGTTAGCAATACGTCGCAGGATTTACGCGATTGCGGTGTGAAATCACCCACAACCAAGAAGTAACAAGTCTTTGGCGTCGTGCGGCCAGAGCAGGCCGGCCGATACGCCGGGTTCTGTCCGCCCGATTGGGCGTGACGGTCATCCATCTAGGCGGCACGTTGCCGTGACGCTCAAGCAGCCTACCCGGACACATCAACCAAGCGAGTTTCGAGCGTGTCCTGCTGGGCCTTGCACCGGATGGGGTTTACCCAGCGACGGCAGTCACCTGCCGTCCTGGTGGTCTCTTACACCACCTTTTCACCCTTACCCCGGGCGGACCCGGGGCGGTCTAGCTTTCTGTGGCACTTTCCTGCGGGTTACCCCGAGTGGCCGTTAGCCACCATCCTGCTTTGCGGTGCCCGGACGTTCCTCGGCCGCCGGTGAGCACCGGCGGACGCGACCGTCTGGCCGACCTGCTCTGACTGATCCAGTCTAGTACGCTTGGGGGCTGTGAAGATCTTGTTGCCGCCTTCTGAAGGCAAAACTACCCCCGCAGACACCGACGCCACCTTGGACCTTGACGCCTTGGTTTTTGCGGATTTGGCCCCGGAGCGCGAGCTGGTGCTTGACGCGCTGGCGGAGGTCAGCGCCTCCCCCGATGCGCTGAGCCGCTTGAAGGTGGGCAAGTCCTTGCAGGAGGCGGTGGCGGCCAACATCAGCCTGACCGAGGCCCCGGTCGCCGAGGCGCACAGGGTCTACACCGGGGTGCTGTTTCAGGGTCTGGACTACCCGGGGTTGGACGCCGCCGAACGTGCCTGGGCGGACGAGCATGTGCTGGTGTCGTCCGGGTTGTTCGGTCTGGTCCGGTTGGCGGACCGGATCCCGGCGTATCGGTTGAGCATGGACGTGAATCTGGGCGTGCACGACGGCAATCGGATCGGCGGTTTGGGCGTCTACTGGAAGAAGCGGCTCACCCCGCGCTTCGCAGAGCTAGCTGCCGGTGAGGTCGTGGTGGATTGCCGCTCGACCAGCTATCTGAAGTCCATGACCACCGATCCACAGTTGAGCGTGCACGTGGATGTGTTTAACACGGTGGGCGGTCAGCTGAAGAAGATCTCGCACCACGCCAAGCACTACCGGGGTATCTTGGCCGGTCAGCTGGTCAAGCGCGCGGCGGCGGGAGCCGTCATCGACGATGTGGCTCAGTTGGTGGACGTGGTGCGGGAGCTGTTCCCGGACTACCGCGTGGAGCTCTTCCCCAGTGCCAAGGCCAACGCCCCGGCGACGCTGGCGTTGATCCTGCCGGAGGCCTAGGCCAGCCTCGGGGCTAGCTGCGCTTCTTCAGCAGCAGCTGCACCGGGGCCTTGGCGAGCGTGCGGGGCCCGATTTTTTGTACGGACACCCCGGCCTCCCCCAGCCAGGTCAGCACGGCGGCGTGCTCGTCATCGGTTACCTCGAGGGTTGCCGTGAGTTCCCCGTCCGCGTAGCTCAGCTGCATCGGCAGGGTGACGGACAAATCCGGCTGGGACTCCGGCTTGGCGGTCGGTGCGGCGGCCTCGGACCGGTCGAAGTGGCGGATCCGGGGCTGGGTGTGCCCGGCGCCGGCGGCGTCCATGGCCTCGTTGGACAGCGCGTCCGCGACGGTGTTCTTCTCCCGGGGGATCCACTCGTAGCTGACGTTGGTGGCCGGCAGGATCTTATTGGCTTGGCGGGCCAGCTCCTGCATGTCCGGGTGCTTGATCTTCCAGCGCCCGGACATCTGCTCGACCACCAGCTTGGAGTCCAACTGGACGTGCACCCTTGCCCCGGCGTCACGTTCGGCGATGATCTTCAGCCCGGCCACCAGACCGGAGTACTCGGCCACGTTGTTGGTGGCCTTGCCCAGCGGTCCGGCTGCGTCGGCGATCTTGCTGCCGTGCCGATCGAACACCACCGCCCCGTAGCCGGCGATGCCCGGGTTCCCGCGGGAGCCGCCATCGGCTTGGAGGAGGTAGTCGTAGTCTTGGCTCATCAGTTGCGCGAGGTCTTTCAGTGTTGTTGCTGGGCCGGTGGTTCCGGCATGAGAACGAAGTCCCAAGGGTCGGTGTTGATCCCGGAGACGGTGACCCGGACAGTGTAGCCGGCATCGTGCAGGGCCCGCTCGAGGGCCTCCGCCCCGGCCGGCAGCCACATCCATTCGGCGGCGAAGTGGGAGATGTCGATCAGGTAGGGCCGGTCCGCCACCGCGGCTTCGCGGGCCTCGGAGGCGGGGTGGTGACGCAGGTCCGAGGTGATGTAGACGTCCGCGCCGCTGGCCCGGACCTGGTCAAAGAGGGAGTCGCCAGCGCCGCCGGTGATGGCCACCCGGCTGATGATCCCGTTGCGGTCGCCGGCCCCGCGGATCCCGCCGGCCACGGCCGGCAGAACGCCCGCGAGGGTCGCGGCGAGCTGCTCTAGAGTCTTGGGTTCTGGAAGCGTCCCGACCCGGCCGATGCCCTCCTGCTCAAGACCGTTGGCGGCGACATCCAGCGGTTCGCGGTCCTGCAGGTCGAGGATGTCGCAGAGCACATCGGACACCCCGCCCACCACGGAGTCGGCGTTGGTGTGCGCCGCCAGCAACGCCACCCGGTTCTCGATCAGGGTGTGCACCACCTTGCCCTTGAAGGAGGTGGCGGCCACCGAGTTGGTGGGGCGCAGGTAGAGCGGGTGATGGGTGATCAGCAGGTCCGCCCCGAGGGCCACGGCCTCATCGGCGACGGCCTGGACCGGGTCTAAGGCGAAGTGCACGTGCCGGATCTGGGCTTCGGGCCGGCCAGCCACGAGCCCGCAGGCGTCCCAGTCTTGGGCCAGATGTTCCGGCCACAGTTGCTCCACGATGTCCAAGACATCGGTCAAGGTCGGCACGGTCTTGGCTTCAGTGGTCATGGGGCGCTTTCTGCTTCGGCGAACGCAACACCTATTAGTGTGCCACGACCGCCGGGAATTATTTGGCAGCGGGCAACGCTTATGCATTGATATGAAGGATTCTCTTGTCATCGCCGGCGGCTGCTTCTGGTGCTTGGACGCGGTCTACCGCCAGGTCTCTGGTGTTCACGAGGTGGTCTCCGGGTACACCGGCGGGCACACCCCGCGGCCGTTCTACGAGCAGGTCTGCGCCGGCGGCTCCGGACATGCGGAGGCCGTTGAGGTGGTGTTCGACCCGGCGGTGATCTCCCGGGAACAGATCATGGAGCTGTTCTTTGCCAGCCACGATCCGACCACGCTGAACCGTCAGGGCTACGATGTGGGCACGCAGTACCGTTCGGCGGTGTTCTACCGTTCCGAGGACGAGCGCGAGTTCTTCGCCGAGCAGATTCGCTTGGCCCAGCAGCAGTGGGCGGACCCGATCGTCACCACGGTGGAGCCGCTGGGCGAGTTCCACGTGGCCGAGCCGATTCACCAAGACTTCTACGCGAACAACCCGTACTCCGGCTACTGCCAGGTGATCATCAACCCGAAGGTGGCCAAGGTACGCCAATATTACTCTTCGTGGCTGAAAACTTGAGCGCCGATAAACACGACCAACTAGGCTTGTACTGAGTAGTCACGACCAACTTTTCAAAGGATCACACTGTCATGGGAAAAATTCTCTCCAACATCACCGAAGCCATTGGCAATACCCCGTTGGTCAAGCTGGCTAACCTGACGAAGGACCTGCCCGGCGAGGTGGC
>CAYZBX010000127.1:0-1474 GCA_964476735.1 uncultured Micrococcaceae bacterium | reverse complement strand
CGCATCGGCGCGGCCATCGTGGACGCCGCCCGGCTGCCGGCGCGCTGAAGCCGGGCGGGACGATCGTTGAAGGAACCTCCGGCAACACCGGCATCGCGCTGGCCATGGTGGGCGCCGCCCGCGGCTACAAGGTCATCCTGACCATGCCGGAGACCATGTCGAACGAGCGCCTCGTGATGCTGCGGGCCTTCGGCGCGGAGATCGTGCTGACCCCGGGCGCCGACGGCATGCGGGGGGCCGTGGAGAAGGCCCAGGAGATCGTTGAATCGACGGAGAACGCGATCTGGGCCCGGCAGTTCGACAACGAGGCCAACCCGAAGATCCACTACGACACAACCGGTGCGGAGATCTGGAACGACACCGACGGCAAGGTCGACATCTTTGTTGCCGGCATCGGCACCGGCGGCACGCTGACCGGCGCCGGTCACTACCTGCGTGAGCGGAACAAGGACGTCACCATCGTGGCGGTGGAGCCGAAGGACTCCCCCGTCCTGTCCGAAGGCCGCCCCGGCCCGCACAAGATCCAAGGCATCGGCGCCAACTTCGTGCCGTCGGTGCTGGACACCGAGTTGTACGACGAGATCTACACCGCGACGCTCGAGGACGCCGTCAAGACCGCCCGCGCGCTGGCGGTTCAGGAGGGCATCCTGGGCGGCATCTCCACCGGCGCCAACGTGACGGCCGCACTGGAGCTAGCCGCCCGGGAGGAGAACCGCGGTAAGTTGATCGTGACCGTGGCCCCTGACTTTGGCGAACGCTATATTTCGACGGTGCTCTTCGAGGACATCCGCGGCTAAGCCCTCGCGTGTCGCTAAGATGAGATGAAGTCAGCGAACCGGAAATTCGACCAAGAAGGATAACGTGAGCTTTTTCTCCCGCATTTACGAGGACCTGCAGGGTGCCCGGAACCATGACCCGGCTGCCCGCAGCGATCTAGAGAACTTCTTTGCCTACTCCGGTTTACATGCGATTTGGGCGCATCGGCTTACCCACAAGATGTGGCAGCACAAGAAGCTGAAAGCCCCGGCACGGTTGATCTCGCAGTTCACCCGCTTCCTCACCGGGATCGAGATCCACCCCGGGGCCAAGATCGGCCGCCGTTTCTTCATCGACCACGGCATGGGCGTGGTGATCGGCGAGACGGCGGAGATCGGCGATGACGTGATGCTCTACCACCAGGTCACCCTAGGCGGTCGCTCGCTGGCCAAGACCAAGCGGCACCCGACCCTGGGCGACCGGGTTGTGGTGGGCGCCGGCGCGAAGATCCTCGGCCCGATCGAGATTGGTGCCGACACGGCCGTGGGTGCCAACGCCGTGGTCGTCAAGGACGCCCCGGAGAACTCGATCGTCACCGGGATCCCGGGGGTCAGCCGGACCCGCGGCGCGGCCGAGAAGGCCCCCGCCGTTGATCCGGCCGAATACGTCGACCCGGCGATGTGGATCTGAGGCTCTAGTCCACCTTGCTTTCGGTGCG
>CAYZBX010000126.1:0-6162 GCA_964476735.1 uncultured Micrococcaceae bacterium | reverse complement strand
GAATCGGCCAAGCCACGGCGTTGGCGCTGGCGCAGACCCATCACGTGCTGGTCGGTGGCCGCGACGAGGCGCGGGTGGACGCGCTGGTGGCGCAGCTACCCTCGGCAAGCCCGTTCGTGGTGGACCTGAACGATTCCGCCGCGTTGCGTGCGGCCGCCCAAGGGGTTGCGTGGCAGTATGGGCGGGTGGATGTGCTGGTGCATTCCGCCGGCAGGATGTTCAAAGCCGATGCGGCTGCGTTCAGCCGCGACGATTGGCGCGCGGGCTTTGAAATCAACGTGTTTGCCCCGGTGGAGCTGACCAACCAGCTGCTGCCCGTGCTGCGGTCTTCCGCCGCGGACATCGTCTTCCTGAACTCCGGTTCCGGGCTGTACACCTACCCCGGCGGCACCCTGTACTGCGGCACCAAGTTTGCGCTGAAGGCCTATGCGGATGTGCTGCGCGAGGAGGAGCGGGCCAATGGTGTGCGGGTGATCTCGATCCACCCCGGCCGGGTGGCCACCCCCATGCAAGAGTACGCGCGTGAACTCGATCACGCCCCGTACGAGCCGGAGAAATACGCCAGCGCGGCCGACGTGGCCGCGACCATCACGGTGGCCCTGAACACATCCCGGGCGGCAACGGTGGAGACCATCGTCGTCCGGCCCAGCCAGCCCTAGCGCGCAGGCGCGTCGGGGTCGGCTGTGAGGCGGGGACTCAGAAGGGTGGCTCATCAAGTTTGGTCAACCGACGCCGATAGTCGGCCCACGCGTCCTCATCGAGGGGCAGCTTGGGGTGGGTGCGCTGCCGTTGGGCGGTAGCCTCGTCGGTGAACTCGCGTACCCCGTCGGCCTCCTGCGGCACAGCCCGCACCGTCCACCAGCGTGCGGACAGGCCCGTGTGGTGTTTGCGGCATTGGGCCTCGAGATTGGCGTAGCTGGTCGCGCCGCCTTGTGCCCACGGGTCGGTGTGGTTGAGTTCGCACTCGGCCAGCGGCGCGGTGCAGCCCGGGTGTCGGCAGTGCCGATCACGCAGATGCACCAGTTCCTTGAGTTCCCGGGTGGGGCGGTAGCTGGAACCGGTGCCGATGGGGTAGCCGGAGATCGGATCGGTGATGACCGCGCGCAGGTAGTTGGCGCGGTGAAAGTATTCGCTGGCCAGCTGTGGGCTGAGCTCGTGCCCGGAGAGCAGCTCCGTGGCTTTGACGCTGGCGTTCACGGCACCCGAGGGGTGAGCGGTACGTCGCTGCTGCCGGTCTTGGGTGAAGTGCTTGCGGTTGCGTTCGGCCTGGGCGTGAAGCTGCGGATACTTCCGGCGCAGATAGGGAAGCTGATCCTCGGCGATGCAGGCTCCTAGGCCGATCGCGTCGGCCAGAGTGAGTAGCAACAGGACGGAGACCTTGGGCGGGCGGGCCGCAGCCTCAGGCGTGGTGTGTTCGCTTAGGAGCACCTCGGCGAACAAATCGGCCTCGAGCTGGGTCCGGGTCCGCTGATCGGCGCGGCGGTGACGGTGCGAGGCGGCGAGCTGGTTGAGCCGGCGCATGACCTGCTGGGCGGTGGTGGTGGGGATGAAACCGGTCAGCGTCGACATGCCGTCGGCGCCTTCGTGGACTCGCACGTGCCGCTTGCCTTGGGCCGCCGCGTGGCGCTTGCGCTCATCGGTGGGGTGGTGCCGGTGCCGAAGCTTCTTTGCCGCGGCCCCAAACTCTGCGTCGCTGACATCTGGTGTGGCGGCTTGGCCCAGTTCGGCACCGAGCCGACGCTTGGCCCGTTCCACCTTGTCCCGCTCGGCCTCGTAGGCCTGCACCGTCCACGGCTTGCCGGCGGCATCCTTCTTTGGGCGGGGCTCGGCGATGGAGTCCAGCTGCTGTGCGGCTTCGACGGCGACCTCGACCGAGACGTCGCCGGAGGCCAGCTTCTCTAGGATGGCGCGGCCGTGGTGATGCAGGTTCACGCTGATGCGAAGCAGCCGCCTGGCCCGGGCTTCGGGAATGCCCTTGAGTTGGGCCAATGTGTTTGCGGCCCGGCGGATGATCTTGCCGTTCTCGGTTTGTTGCAGCCTGCCGATGGTCAACTCAGCCGCGGTGAGCGAGGGCCGCTGTTCTTGGGCCTGCAACAGGGCCAGACTGAAGTAGTTCGCGAAGTCTTGGGCGGTGCGCCGACGCGCCTGAAATTCGGCGTGTTGGATGCGTGCACAAACCCCGGCCAGCCGCTTGCCCGTGGCTGTTGTGCTCATCGAGTCTTCCTCAAGCTGCGTCATGGCCACAGCGTAGGGGCGGAACGGCCGAGGGGGCGGGCGGCGCCGGCCTAGCGTTCATGCCTTCGCCTCGCCGCGCCGGATGTGGAGGAATCGGGCCCTGCCGCCTACCGGTTGGCGGCGTCCGCAGGGGAACCGCCGGTTGCTGGCGGGTTGGGCGCGGCCGCGTTCGGGGCGCCGGCGGCACCGGAGTCAGCCCCGCGGCGCCAGAGTTTGCGAAAAACGATGGCCAGGAGCAGGGTCGCGACTAACCCGCAGAGTCCGCCCAGCAGGAACCGTTCGACGGCCTCCTCGGCCAGCATCGAGTTGCCGAAGCCGCGCTGTTGTTGGAGCAGCATCTCATTGTTCAGGAACATGGCGGCGTGCAGGAATGCGGCCAGCAGGGTGCCGACCATCGACTGGCCGGCGTTGGTGTTCAGCTTGGGCCAGACGAAGACCAGCAGCCAGTAGATCAGTGACCCCAACACGATATTGAGGAGGAGGCTCTGCAGCTGGCCCGGTTGGCGCTGCAGGTGATCCCAGTAGCCGTGCAACACAAACTCGGTGTCCCAGCTGGTCACCGGGCCGAAGAAGAGCACCTGGGAGGGATGCCGGAGCAGCTCGGTCACTAGGCCAAAGAGCAGGGCGAGCGACAACGATTTGGACGGGGGGCACCGCGGGACGTGTGCTTGGGGTGGCCGGCACCGCCTCCGTGCGGTCTGCGGCGGGTGCAGCCGCTGCGTCCTCGACCGGGGTCAGCCGGTAGGTTCGTTTGCGCCACGCGTTGCGGAACAGCACCGCCAACACGACGGTGGCGATGACACCGCAGGAGAAGCCGCTGCCGAAGGCGAGCAGGAGCCCGTCCCAGATCCGTGACCACGGCACCAGCGGATCCGCGCGGGCCAGACTGATCAGGAAGAAGGTCAGGTAGGTGCCCGCATGGAGCAGCCCGGCCAGCACCGCGCCGCTGGTTCCCATGACGGCGATGATGTCAAAGTGCAGCCGGCCAAAGACCAGCAGGGCAAAGAGCGCACAGGCCAGCGCTGACACCAGCACTAGGGACAGGACACCGGGCACGGTGCCGAAGAAAAACGCCCACGACTCATCCACTAGGTCGCCGATCCGATACCTGTCGTCCTCGGTCATGAGATACCAGAAGAAGTGGTAGAGCACGGTCCCCAGGACGGTGGAGCCCAACCCGTAGAAGAGGGCGACGAAGATCTTCTTGGCCGGGCCCATGTTCAACGGGCGTTCGGTGTCTACCTCGGCGCGCAGCTCCAGATCCGCCTCGGAGGTGGGCCCGTCGCGTTTGGGGTCGACGAAGCGGGGACCGCGCCGGTAGAAGGGTGGCTCCTTCATCGGGCGACTTGCGGGTGCCGCACGGTGCTGCGTCGGCGCCAGTGTTTGCGGAAGATGAATCCGGTGATGGTCATGGCGATCGCCGAGGCGATGAGCGCGTGAATGAAGCCGCTCACTGTGGCGGGCCCCACGGCATCGAAGCCGCCGCTCACCGAGGCCAGCAACGGTGCCGTCACCACGGCGAAGAAGAGGATGAAGGTCAGCAGCGCGGCGACGAATCCGGCGAGCATCTGCAGACCGAAGTTGTTCCACTTGGGCGGGCCGAAGACGAAGAACGCGTAGATCAGCCCGAACACCACCATCGACAGCAGCGGGAGCGCGGGTTGGAGGAGGACGGCGCGGGAGGTTTGCAACATGATCTCACCGAAGCTGAGCGGTTCCCGCCAACGAAAACCGAATTGGACCAGATATTGCGTCAGGACGGAGATGGAGATGCTGGTGAGCCAGTACAGCAACGCCGCCACGGTACAGCAGAGCACCTTCATGCCGGTGTTCATGGTGGTGAGTTTGACGCCGGGTGGTTGCGGCGGGAGGGCTCCATAGGGCGTGTACGCTCCTGGCTGCGGCGGCTGCCACTGAGGGTGGTGGCCCGGTTGCTGGGGTTGGTGTTGGTTCACGAAAGATCAACTCGGTGCGGATTGGCGAAGATGTTTCACAGTCTAATGAGAACTGCGCTCAGGGACGCAGTCTGCGACGAAACCCGATTGCGGCCACGCTGGCGGTGCAGAGAGTCCAGACGGCCGCTGCCGGTGGTTGGGCCGGCAGCAAGAGGGCGAGCAGGTAGAGCGCCGGCAGCGGTGCCGCGGTGCGGTAGCCGCGGCAGAACTGGCCGATGAACAGCAGGCTCAGGGCCGCTGCGGTGGCGGTGGCCGCCTCGCGCGGCGGCGGTTGATGTGCCAGCATCGTGGCCAGCAGGTGGGCCAGCAGGTAGCAGCCGGCCACCACGACGGTCGCGCTCAGGTAGACCCGGTGAACGTCCCGGACCGCGTGATGGGTGCGCTTGTTGGTGGCGAACCTCGTCGCGTAGCCGACGGTGACGATGAGGAGTACGGGCAGGATGATCTGCAGTTCGGCGGCCAGCCCGGTGAGAAACCCGAATGCCAGGGCGAGCAGCAGTAACGCGGAGAAGCTCATGCTGCGCAGCAGCCAGCTCATGGTTGCGCTCCTTCCGGAGGCGGCGGAGCGGTGCGCGGCAGCAGCGTGGGATCAGTGGCCACGGCGTGCCGGAATTCGCTGACGGTGCCGACGAAGGGAACCCCATCGGCCGCCAACAGGACCAGATCGTCCGCGAAGCGTTGGGCCTCGGCCGTGCTGATGGCCTGAAAGAGCACTCCTTGGAACAGCTCAGGGTCGTGTTCGCTGATGCGCTGGAGGAAGGTATCCCGTTCGGCTCCGAGCAGTTCCGGGGTGTCCACGACGAGCACCCGGGCGCGGTGGCAGCTGGCCCGGGCGACCTCCAGCAGTCGTTGGGTCAGTGGGGGCAGCTCGGCCATCGGTTCGCCGGCCAGCTGGCTTAAACCCAGTTGGGTCATGGCCGTCATGGAGCGTGCCCAGGACTGTTCACGCGATACCCCCTTGAGCCAGGCGCAGTAGGCGACGTGCTCCCGGGCGTTGAGTCCGTGGAAAATTTCCGGTCTGGGCGGCAGCCAAGCCACCGCGCGGCGGTACTCCTTGCTGCCGTAGCGCGGCGGCCCGTCCATCGCGATCCGTCCGCTGCGGGGGCTGCGGTCGCAGGCCAAAAGGCTGAACAGGGCCGTCACGGGCGAGGGCTGCTGGACGGCGAGCGGTACGGGCAGGAAGGCGCTTACCCCGGAGGCCAGCTCGAAGGAGATGTCCTGCAGCGCCGCGTGGCGCCTGCGGCTGGACAGACGATAGACGCGCATGAGGGGTGACCGGGTATCCATGGGCGTCTCCGTGACTGGTCGGTGCCCGCGGTTGGGGATGACCCTATGCCGTCATTGTGACAGCTTCCGGGGTCAAAAACACGAGGGGCGTGTCACTTTTCGTCACTGGCGGCACCTGTTAGGCGTACCGGTTGACGCAGGATCGTCTTGAGCTTTTCGGCAGCTACGCGGCGTGGGTCCGACAGATAGATCTCGTGGTGAAGCCCGGTTGCCTGCAGCCGGTGTTGCGGTAGGTAGTCGCGGTGCAGCTGCTGCAGCACCGTTGCCTCCGCATCGTAGGGGCCCACGTGGAGGGTCTGCACGCAGTGGCCCTCATGCAGCGTCTTGACGTAGACCTCCGTCAGCAGCGGTGTGGGCTTGACGTTGCTGGCTCTGGTCTTGCTGGCCGCGGCCGTCAGCTGGGCGGCGGTGGCGACGTCCTCGTCTTTCAACCATTCCGGCAGGTACAGCAGCATGGTCCATTGCCACGCGTTTTTGTCCCGGGCCGTGGTGAAGGCGGCGTAGTCTTCCGCCCACCACAGCCCTTCCAGCGGCGGGACGACGTAGTCCCGGTGCAACTGGTTCTTGGAGTTGAACTTTAGGGTGTAGGCCAGCGGATATAGGCTGGCGAGGGCGTCCTGGTAGCGCGGGGCGGTGTTTGGGACGCCGCGGCCGTCGACGGCGAGGTAGCGGCGGGGTTCGAGGG
>CAYZBX010000125.1:0-6162 GCA_964476735.1 uncultured Micrococcaceae bacterium | reverse complement strand
ATATCAACGCTCTGCGCACACAGCAGCGCAAGAACCTGCTGACCACGATGCGGCTCTCCCAGGGCGTGCCGATGCTCGCGCACGGCGACGAGCTCGGCCGCAGCCAAGAGGGCAACAACAACGTGTACTGCCAAGACAACGAACTCAGCTGGATCCACTGGGACCAGGCGGACCAAGACATGATCGAGTTCACCCGCAAGCGCATCGCGCTGCGCCGTGAGCCCCCCGTGTTCCGCCGCCGCCACGGCTTCACAGGCACCGCCGGCTGGGACCCGGACACCGAATCGCTGCCGGACATCTACTGGCTGGAACCCAGCGGCGAACCCAAGGCCGCCGAGGACTGGGCCAACCCCAACGCCAAGTCCATCGCGTTCTACCTCAACGGCTCAGACCAGCCCGCCACCGAGCAGCGGCTCAAGGAAGAGTGGGACCAGGACTTCTACATCCTGTTCAACGCGCACTATGAGCCGGTGCCCTACACCCTGCCCGGGGACCCGTTCCCGCGCAGCTGGGAGTTGGAGATTTGCACCGCGGCCGACGCGCAGCTCGTCGAGGCACCCGCGCACCGCGGCGATCGCTACACCCAAGGCCAAGTCTTGCAGGTGCCGGCCCGCGCCACCGTGGTCCTAGCCTCAGTTCGGGAGGACGCATGAGCCAGCAACACGACACCGCTCAGGCCACGGGCGCGCTCGCGGACGCCGCGGCCCTATCCCGCAGCGCGGAGATCGACTTGGCGGCGGTCCGCCACAACGTGGCGACCCTAGCCGAGCAGGTCGCCCCAGCCAAGACCATGGTCGTGGTCAAAGCAGACGCCTACGGTCACGGGGCTCTGCCGGTCGCGCTCGCGGCCCAAGCCGCCGGCGCGGAGATGATCGGCACCGCGCATCTGGCCGAGGCCTTGAAGCTGCGCGCCGAGGGGCTGCAAGGCGATCTGATCGGTTGGCTGCATACCCCCGATGCCCCCTTCGAGGAAGCCGTCGCGGCGGACGTGCAGATCGGTGTCTCCGGCTGGGAGCTGCCGGCCATCACGGCGGCCGCGCGCAAGCACGGGACCACCGCAAAAGTGCACCTGAAAGTCGACACCGGGTTGGGCCGCAACGGCTGCTCCCTCCTGGACTGGCCGGACCTGCTGGCTCAGGCCGCAGCCGCCGTGCGGGAAGGCACCATTGAGGTGGTGGGCGTGTTTTCTCACTTGGCCGTCTCGGAGGACCTGACGCACCCGGCCACTCCCGCGCAACTGGCGAACTTCGAGCAGGCGCTGCGCGAGGTCGAAGACGCCGGGCTGAACCCGCGGTACCGGCACATCGCGAACTCGGCGGCGGCCATCGCCTGGCCGCAGGCCCGCTACGATCTGGTCCGCGTCGGCCTGAGCAGTTACGGGCTGAGCCCGTTCGCGGACAAGACCCCGGCGGACCTAGGGCTTATCCCGGCCATGACCCTGCGCAGCCGCGTCGCAAACGTCAAACGGGTGCCCACCGGCACCGGGGTCTCCTACGGTTGGCGGTACCACACCCACGAGGGCTCCACGCTGGCGCTCATCCCCATGGGCTACGCCGACGGCATCCCGCGCCCAGCCACTGCCGGGCCCGTGCAGATCAACGGGACCACCTACCACTCTGTCGGCACCGTCGCCATGGACCAGTTCGCGCTGGATCTCGCCGAACACCCCGATGCACCCGAAATCAGGATCGGGGACGAGGCGGTGCTCTTCGGGCCAGAGCCGGCGCCGTCGGCCACCGAATGGGCCGACGCGGCCGGCACCATCAACTACGAGGTGGTCACCCGCATCATGCCGCGCACCCCGCGGCGCTACCGGAACGCGGAGTTTCGAGTCACGCTGCCTGGCGCGGCCGCCACCACCGCGCTGGCCACCCGATTGGCACGGTTGCTGACGGCCGGAGACGGCGTCATCCTCAGCGGCGAGCTGGGCGCGGGCAAGACCACCTTCACCCAGGGGCTCGCCACCGGCATGGGCATCCACGCGGCCATCACCTCGCCCACCTTCGTGCTGGCGCGGCACCACGAGAACCCGACCGGCGCCCCGCTGGTGCACGTCGACGCCTACCGGTTGGCCGACGCTGCCGAACTGTGGGACATCGACCTCGATCAGAGCGCACCGGACGCCGTCACGGTTGTGGAGTGGGGACGCGGTAAGGCCGAAGAGCTCTTCGAATCCTGGCTTGACATCGAACTGGTCCGGACCGTCGGCGCGACGACGGACACCACGGACTTCAGCGACGAGGACGTGGACGAACCGCGCGAGCTGATCATCCGGCCGCACGGGCCACGCTTCGCCGGTTACGCGGCGTTGCAGGCTTTGCACCAGGTCACCTTGGGCCCGGACCACCACCCGCAGCGGACCAGCGCTGTCAGCGCCGCGCCGACGATGAAGGCAGAGGCCTGATGTTGCTGTTGGCTATCGACACCGCGGCCACCACCTCGGTCGCCCTCGTCCGGGCCGGGCAGCAGCAGGGCAGCGCCGGCAGCCAGGTGCTGGCCGAACGGACGAGCAATTCCACCACGGACCACGCGGAGCGGCTCTCCGCCGCGGTGGCGGAGGTACTCGCGGAGGCCGCGGTGGACCCGGATCAGCTCACCGCCGTCATCGTCGGGGTCGGCCCGGGGCCCTTCACCGGGCTGCGGATCGGCATGGTGGCCGCCGCCGCGTACGGTTACGGCTGGGGCAAACCGGTCCACGGGGTGATGAGCTTGGACGCGCTCGCGTTGCCGGCCAGCGGATCCCTGCCCCCGGACACCGAGTTCGTGGTCGCGGCCGACGCCCGACGACGCGAGGTCTACTGGGCGCACTACCGCACCACCGTAGAGGGCGGACACCCAATGTTGCTGAGCGGACCGGAGGTCGGCGCTGCCGCCGAGCTGCCAGCCGCGGTGCGGGAGCTGCCGGCCTTCGGGCCCGGGGTGGGGCTGTATTCCCATGCCTTCACGTCCCCGGCCGAGCAGGCTGACACCCCAGCGCAGCACGGCCCGGCCGCCTATCTGGGGTTCCGCGCCGCCGCGCAGCTCCAACAGGGGCCGGAACAGCTGCTGCCGTTGACTCCGCTGTATCTGCGCGAATCCGACGCCAAACTGCCCACGGATAAGAAGTGGGCCCGCAATGCCTGAACGGCTCGCGCTGCCGCACACCTTCGACACGCCCGCAGGGCCGCTGACCGTCCGTGCCTTCGGCCCCGACGACGCCGAGGCCGCCGCGGCCCTCGACGCCCTGCTCTTCCCGGAACAGCCGTGGCCGGCGTCGATGTTCGCGGCCGAGGCGCAGAGCCGTTACGCGCGGTACCTGGCCGTGCAGGACCGCGACGGCCGGATGATCGCCACCGCCGGAGTGGCGCTGTTCGCGCCGATCGCGGACATCCAGACCATCGGAGTGCACCCGGACTACGCCGGACATGGGCTCGGCCGGCACCTGATGGGCCTGCTGGAGGAGCTCGCCCGAACCCAATTCGACGCGGAAGCCACCATGCTGGAGGTCGCCGCGACCAACCAGCGCGCCATCGGGCTGTACCGAGCGCTAGGCTATGAACACATTCACACCCGGGAAAACTACTACCCGGGAGGGATCGACGGACTCATCATGCGTAAAGACCTCACCGACACAGCACCAGCAGAGCCTAAGCCGGCACCGCTGGTGCTGGGAATCGAATCCTCCTGCGACGAAACCGGAATCGGCATCGTGCGCGGCAGCACCGTGCTGGCCAACGCCATCGCCACCTCCATGCACCAACACGCGGCCTACGGCGGCGTCATCCCGGAGATCGCGGCACGCGCCCACCTAGAACAGTTCATCCCGGTGCTGGACCAAGCGCTGGCGGACGCCGGCGTGAGCCTGGCCGAGGTGGACGCCATCGCGGTCACCGCCGGACCGGGCCTCATCGGCGCCCTGATGGTCGGTGTGGCCGGAGCGAAGGCGCTGGCACACGCCACCGGTAAACCCCTGTACGGCATCAACCACCTCGTGGCCCACGTCTCGGCCGCCACCGCCGACGGGGTAGACATCCCGGAGAACACCGGGGCGCTGCTGGTGTCCGGCGGCCACACCGAGATCCTGAAGGTGGGCGCCCTCACCCGGGACCTGCAGTTGCTGGGCGCCACCCGCGACGACGCCGCAGGCGAGGCCTACGACAAGGTGGCCCGCATCATCGGCCTCGGCTACCCGGGCGGGCCGGTCATCGACAAGGCCGCCCAACAGGGCGACCCGAAGGCGTTCAAGTTTCCCCGCGGCATGACGGCACGCAAGTTCATGGGCACCGCGGAAGAACCCGGCCCGGACCGGTACAACTTCTCCTTCTCGGGGCTGAAGACCGCCGTCGCCCGCTGCGTGGAGGGTTTCGAAGCGCGCGGGGAGGAACTGCCGATCAACGACATCTGCGCCTCCTTCCAAGAGGCGGTGGCCGATGTGCTGACGGACAAGGCCGTCAAGGCCTGCACCGAGAACGGGCTGACCAACCTGATCTTGGCCGGCGGCGTGGCCGCCAACTCCCGGTTGCGGGAGCTATTGGCCGAACGCTGCGCCGCCGCCGGGATCACCCTGCTCACCCCGCGGTTCAGCCTCTGCACCGACAACGGCGCGATGGTGGCGCTGCTCGGCGCCGCGCTGGTCGCGGACGGGACCGCCGAATCCGGGCTCGACTTCACCGCGGTCTCCACGCTGCCGGTGGACACCATCAGCCAGCCAGCCGCAGCGCCCGCGAACGGCGCGGGCTAGCTGGTGGATTCGCGGGTGCGGCGCACCGAGTTGAGCACGACGGCGGACAAGTCCCCGTCGGCCTCCGCGGCCCACCGCTGCTGACGCAGGTATCCGGCGCCGTGGCGCACGATGTCCTCCACCTTGGCCAGCTCACGCTCGCAGTTCAGCCGCCGGGCGACCGGCTCCAAACGATTCAGCGTCTCCGTGATGTGCTCGGTCACCGGCCGCTCGGTGCCGGCGGCGTCGTAGATGATCTCCGCGTCTAGTCCGTAGCGGGCGGCCCGCCACTTGTTCTCCTGAATGTGCCACGGCGGCATCGTGGCGATGCTCTCGCCGTCATCCAACCGCTGTGAAAGATCGTCCACGAGGCACTGAGTCAGGGCCGTGACCGCTTCCACCTCGTCCAGTGAGTCCATGCCGTCGCAGACCCGCATCTCGATGGTCCCGTAGCGGGGCACCGGGCGGATGTCCCAGCGCACCTCGGTCACCGATTCGATGACCCCGGTCTTAAACATGTCCGCAACGCAGTTCTCGAATCCGGACCACTCCGGGAACTGGAAGGGCAGCCCGGCGGTGGGCAGCTGCTGGAAGACCAGCGCCCGCTGGGAGGCATAGCCAGTGTCCTCGCCGGACCAGAACGGGGAGGAAGCGCTCAGCGCCAGCAGGTCCGGCATGTGGTTCAACAGCCCGTCCAACACCGGCATCGCCTTATTGACGTGATCCAGCCCAACGTGCACGTGAACCCCGTAGATCAGCATCTGTCGGCCCCAGTACTGAGTTCGGTCCACCAACTTGGCGTAGCGCTCGCCCTCCGTCACGGGCTGCAGACGGGCGTCCTCAAACGGGTGGGTGCCCTGGCAAAACAACTCGATGCCCAATTCGTCCGTCACGGAGCGCGCCCGGGCGATCAGCATCTTCAGCTCGTCGCGGATGGAGGCCACGTCCTTGTGCACCCCGGTCACGCACTCGATGGTGTTCTGCAGGAACTCGTTGGTCAGGTGCGGGGTGGTCTCCACCGAGTCCTTGGCGTGTCCCTCGTCGGAGAGCGCGGCCAACACCTTCGGCGCGGACGAAGACAATTTGCCGGTCGCGGCCTCAATCAGCCCAAATTCCCACTCGACACCCAAAGTGGAGCGTTCCGATGTGTTGAACTCGGTATTCACGAAGCCTCCTGGCGGAACGTTACCAACCAAACAGAAATAAGCCCGCTTGGCACTACCTTGGGTAAGTGTAATGGCAAGACTAGCCGCGCTGCGATTCGATAACGACGCAGTGTCAAACAGGCCCCCTCGCTGTCACGCTCCCGCGGATGTAGATCAAGTGTACGAACTATGCTGGAGGGGTGAAAGTATTGCGCGACGTGGCTTCGTCACAAAACCCGACCCCGGCAGAAAACCCGTCCCAGCGCTCGGCCGGGTCCGGCCGGCACCGCCGGAAGCTGGCCGCCAGAACTAAGGCCG
>CAYZBX010000124.1:0-6193 GCA_964476735.1 uncultured Micrococcaceae bacterium | reverse complement strand
GCCCGGGTTGACCCGTACGCCGGCACAGCCGGCGTCGATGGCGGCGTAGACGTAGCGCGGCTGGAAGTGGATATCGGCGATCACCGGAATCGGCGATTTCTTGGCGATGATTGGCAGGGCCTCCGCATCGTCGGCGGAGGGGCAGGCCACCCGGACGATGTCGCAACCGGCGGTGGCCAGCTCGGCGATCTGCTGCAGCGTAGCGTTGATGTCCGTCGTCGGGGTGGTCGTCATGGACTGGATGGAGATCGGGTGGTCCGATCCGACACCAACCGACCCAACCTGAATTTGGCGGGTCTTGCGGCGCGGCGCCAAAACCGGTGGGGGTGGTGCTGGCATACCGAGGTTGACGGTGGACACTCAATTCCTCCTAGAGATGAGCGAAGTGGGCTGCATTCAATCTTAACACCTAACATCCGGCCCCGGATTCGTCGCCGGCGGTCAGCGGGTGGAGATGATGCCCAGTTTCTGGCCGATGGCGATGGCTTGGGCACGGTTCGCGGCCCCCAGCTTGCGGTAGATGTGGGCGAGGTGGGTCTTGACGGTGGCCTCGGAGATGAACAGCTTGGCGGCGATCTGCTTATTCGTGTAGCCGAACTCAAGCTGTCCGAGAATTTCCTTTTCCCGCGCGGAGAGCTCGTCTGGGGTCGGCTCCGCCTGCAGCCTGGCGCGGACCTCCGGCGCGAGCACCCGCTCGCCTCGGACGGCCGCACGGACTGCGGCGGTGAGTTCGCTCATGCTGGCGTCCTTGAGCAGGTAGCCGGCGGCCCCGGCCGCGAGCGCGGCGCTGATGTCCGCGTCCGTGTCGTAGGTGGTCAGGATCAGCACGGGCAACTGTGGAAACCGGCGGCGCAGCTGCGCGGTCGCCCGCACCCCGTCCATGCCGCCGGGCATCTGCAGGTCCATCAGCACGGCATCGAACCCGTCACCGAGGGTGTGTTCGCGCTGGACGATCTCGATGGCCTCGGCGCCGTCAGCGGCCTGGGCTGCGACGGTGAACTCCGGTTCTTGGGCGAACATGGCCGCCAGCCCGGCCCGTACCACCGGATGGTCATCGACCAGCAACAGGCGCAACGTACGCTGCGCGTCGGCAGAGTCGACTGTCATGGGGTGTGCTCCTGTCTAGCGCGGTCGGGTCCGGTCCGGTGTTGCCGGGGCAGCTGGACGGCAACGACGGTGCCGCCGGAGCTGGACTCGATGTTTACCGTGCCGCCGGCCTCGCCCACGCGCGCGTGCAGGGTGCGGATCCCGAAGCCCGGTTGCTGCTCGGCGTCCATGCCAATCCCGTCGTCGTACACGTCCACCGTGAGGCGGTCAGATTGGAAGCCCACGGTGAGCACCGCGTGTTTTGCGTGCGCGTGCTGGACCACGTTGGCCAGGCTAGCCTGGCTGATACGCCGCACCAGCCGCTGCAGCTCCGGCGATAGCGGGTACGGTTCCCCGTCGATGACGAGGCGGCAGCTCAGCCGTTGACCGCCGCGAACTCCGCGGCCCGGCAGCTGGCCGGTCTGTTCGCAAAGCGCTTCGAGTTCGGCCAAGAACTCGTTGATGTCCGTTTCGGCTGCGCCCAAACCGGCAATCACGCTGCGCGCCTCGTTGAGGTTGGTGCTGGCCGATGACTCGATCAGCCCCAGCAGCCGGTTCAGTTCGGCGCCGTCGGGCGTCTGCTGGGCCGCTCGCGCGCACAACACGATGGAGGAAAAGCCTTGCGCCAACGTGTCGTGGATCTCCCGGGCCAGCCGCTCGCGTTCGGCCAACCGGCCGGCCGCCCGTTGGCTGCGGGCCAATTCGTCTCGGGTGCGGCGCAGCTCCTCCAGTGCGGCCTGCTGGGCCTGGTTTTGTTGGTAGAGCGCGCGGTAGATCAACCAGAAGATCACCGCGACGCCGGCACCGATCGTCGGGCCAAGCAGCTGAGCCGCAGCGAACGGCACCCGGTGCAGCACCGGCCCCACCGCCACCACGGTCGCGGTCAAGCCAACCAGCACGTAGCCGAGCCACGGTTGCCGGTACATGACGTGCAGCGCCAAGAAGTAGAGGGGAAAGGCCAGCCACACGAAGTCCTGATGCAGCAGCACCAGACCCAGCCACAGAAGCATGACCAGCGCCAACCAGATGTAGCTGCCCCGCTCGCTGACGAAGCCCACCGCCGTCGGCGGCACGCGCCTACCGGACGCCAGCCGGTGTTCCAAGTAGGTGCCGCAGAAGTAGACCCCCGCCAGCAGCGTGGACAAGAGGACCCCCACCCACAGGGTCTCGTCCGTGGGCGCCAGATCGATGGCTATCCTCGCCACCCCGACGGCCAACAGCACCGCAAACAGCACGTGCAAGGAGACCCGCAAGAACGCCAAGATGGGCGCGGTATCAGCCGTCTGCTCCGCTGCGCTGCGCTGTTCTCGAGGGGTCTCATTCGCCATCGTGTCCGCCTAGAAGAGTTTCACCGGGTTGATCAGATCGGCCAGAATCAGCGTAATGCCCATGATCATGAATAACCCGAACACCACATAGGTCAACGGCAGCATCTTGGCCGCGTCGAAGGGTCCGGGGTCCTTCCGGCCGAACAGTTTCGCCGCCCGGCGGCGCAACCCCTCCCAGAGTGCACCCACGATGTGTCCGCCGTCCAACGGCAGCAACGGAATCATGTTGAAGACGAACAGGGCCACGTTCAGGCCAGCCGTCAGGGACAGGAGGGATGTCATCCGGTCGGCCACCGTCACCTCCTCCAGCGCGGAGATCTCGCCGGCGATTCGGCCGACGCCGACGATGGAGATCGGCCCGTTCGGGTCCCGCTCCTCACCGGCGACCGTCGTGGTCACGGTGTTAATGAGCATCTGCGGCAACACCACGATGACGGAGGCCACCGCGCCGATCTGCTGGCCGACCATGGTGAACGCCTCGCCGATCGGGGCGGTACCGTGTTCGGTCTTACTGGCAATCCCGATGAAGCCCACCTGGCCGGTCTGCACCGTGCCGTCCCAGTTGCGCTTCGGCGCCCCGAAGATGTTCGTCAGGGTCCGTTCGGTGGCGATCGGCTCGATGGTGGTTTCGTGCCGCTCACCGGCCCGCTCGTAGCTCAGCACGTTCTCGGTGCCGGCGGTGGTGGTGATCTTGGCCGTCAGCTCGTCCCAGCTGTGCACCTCTTGCCCGTTGTAGGCCACGATCTTGTCCCCGGCTTGCAGCCCGGCGGCGGCTGCGGGTGCCGGCGGATCGGTGGCCGCGCAGTCCTGTCCGGCGGCGGACTCGGGTTGAACGCATTCGCTCACTGCCGCCACGGTGGTGCTTGGCTTGCTGACACCCACCGTGGTGACGAGAACCCCGAGGATCGCCACCGCGATGACAAGGTTCATCACTGGCCCGCCCAGCATGATGAGCAAGCGTTTCCACACCGGCAGCTTGTAGAAGACGCGGTCCTCGTCGCCCGGGCCGACCTCCTGGTTAGCCTGCTCGCGAGCGTCGTAGGCCAGCTGGCGGAACGTGCCGCCGGGGCGCCCGCGACCGTCGCGTGCCTGGCTTGGTGCCGGCCGCTGGCCGTCGTCGTAGCGGCTGAGTTGCGCCGCCGGTTCCGGCTGCTCGATTGCCTCCTCTGGTTCAACGCCGGATTCGGTCTCGACGTCCTTGTTCGGCGGATACATGCCAATCATCGAGATGAAGCCGCCGGCGGGGATCGCCTTGATGCCGTATTCGGTCTCGCCACGCTTGAACGAGATCACGGTCGGACCGAATCCGATCATGAACTTCGGCACCCGCACCTTGAAGAGCTTGGCGAACATCAGGTGCCCCACCTCGTGCAGCCCAATGGACAGCGCGATCATGAGGACCATGAAAAGAATCCCGAGGATAAACCACACGTGCTCTGTACTACTTCCCTAAATCTCGGTCATTCTTGCGTGAAACGAGCGCCCCGGTTCAGCGCCGACTCGTTGCCGTGGTCGAGCCCAGCAGCTCGTGGCAGCGTCGCCGCGCCCACCGCTCGGCCGCCAAGACATCCGCCACGGTGACCGAGGCTGCGTCGGTGCCGGTGTGCTGTTCCACAACCCGGGCCACAGTAGCAACGATGTCTGGGAACTTGATCAAACCATCGTGGAAGGCGTGCACCGCTTCCTCGTTGGCCGCGTTGTAGACGGCCATGTGGGTGGCTGACGCGGCGGCTGCCGCTCTGGCCAGCTCGATCGCGGGGAAGGTGCTGTGGTCCACCGGTTCGAAGTGCCAGGTCATGGCGTCGGCGAAACTCATTGGCGCCACCGCGTCGGTGACACGGTCCGGCCAGCCGATGCCTAACGCGATCGGCAAGCGCATGTCCGGCTGGGAGATCTGCGCCAGCACCGCGCCGTCGGTGTATTCCACCATCGAGTGGATCAGATGTTCGGGATGTACGACCACGCGGCAGTCGGCCAGTGGCACGTCGAAGAGTAGGTACGCTTCGACCACCTCCAATGCCTTGTTCACGAGGGTCGCGGAGTTGGTGGTGATGACCTTGCCCATCTGCCACACCGGGTGGTTGAGTGCCTGCCCGGGTGTCACCGCCGCCAATTGCTCCGGTGTGTAGCCGCGGAACGGGCCGCCCGAGGCGGTCAGGATCAGCGACCGGACCTCGCTCTGCCGTCCGCCCCACAGGCACTGGGCCAGCGCGGAATGCTCCGAATCCACCGGGATCAGCTGCCCCGGTCGGGCGGCGGCCTTCACCAGCGCGCCCCCGACGATGAGTGACTCCTTGTTCGCCAGCGCCACGAGTTTGCCATGCTCGAGGGCGGCCAGCGTCGGCAACAGGCCGATGGAGCCGGTCATTCCGTTGAGCACCACGTTGCAGTTGGGCGCTGCCGCCACCGTCTGGTTCGCCTCCGGCCCGCAGACGATCTGCGGCCGATAGTCGATGCCGGCTTCGGCCGCCAACTGCTGGATCCGTTCGCGCAGCTGAGCTTCGGCTCCCGTGGCGAGGCCGAGCAGTGGCGCTCGGGTCTGCACGGCCTGTTCGGCCAACAACGACCAGTTGTTGCCGGCAGCCAGCGCCCCGACGGTGAACCTCTCCGGGTGCTGCGCTATCAGCTCGAGCGCTTGGGTACCGATCGACCCGGTGGCCCCGAGAATCGCGACGGTGCGATGGTCAGTGCGGGGAAGAAACTGCGGCAACTCCGGCCGCATGAAGCTGGCATCACGCATGCTTTTTAGTATCTCATAGCAATGTTTTAGGCTAGAGTTCACAGCAGATAGCTCCCCAACATCAGGAGAATCATTGGTGCTACAACTTCGTGAAGTCACCCCCGCTGACGTGGATGTGTTCTTCACCTTTCAACAGGATCCGGATGCAACCCGCATGGCGGCGTTCACGGCCAACAACCCTTCCGACCGTGCGGTCTTCGACCACTACTGGGGTGTGCTGCTCAACGACGAGCGCGTCACCGTCCGCACCATGGAGTATGAGGGCAAGCCGATCGGGTCCATCGCGGCGCTACCGAACTCCGGCGACGCCGGGTATGAACTCGTCTTCTGGACGGACAAGCAGTACTGGAACCGCGGGCTGACCAGCAAGGCGGTCCAGCAGTTCGTGGCCGAATACCCGAACCGTCCGCTCTACGCCCGGGCGGTCACCGACAACGTCGGTTCCATCAAGATCCTCGAATCTGCCGGGTTTGCGAAGGTTGGCTGCGAGCCGGGCTTCTCTAACGTCCGCGGTGAGGTCGTGGACGAACGCATCCTCAAACTAGCCTGACTGCGCGCAGCACATCCCGCGCACGGTATCCACGCAACAAGAAACCGCCGCTTCCGGACCGAGGTGAAGTCTCACCTCGTCGGGGCGGCGGTTTTGTGCTGTTGGAAAGCTACTGGATGGCGGCGGCCAACTCCACAAAGCGGTTCAGGAAGGTGTCCACCTGGGCCTCGTCGTAGGCCTGTTCACCGACGGCGGCGTCGAACACCACCTGCCGGATATCCGTCACGGTCAACGCCTGGTCCGCCACCAAGAAGGCGTGCAGCCGGTCCATGAACCGGTCCACATCGGCGCAGCGGTAGCCCTGTGACTTGGCGTCCAGCGGCCGGCGGAAACGCTGCCCGGCGGGACGGTCCAACCGACCCTTCAACACCCGGCTGCGTTCCTCGAGGTGCTGGATCCAGGCCGCCTCACCGCGGGTGGCGATGAAGTGGTTGCGTTCCTTGGCGATGATCGCGTCTTCCAGCCGATCCATCGCGTCGTCCACCTGTT
>CAYZBX010000123.1:0-6206 GCA_964476735.1 uncultured Micrococcaceae bacterium | reverse complement strand
CCTTCGGCTCGATGGAGATCTTGCCGCCGAGGTGCATCAGGAAGGTGCGGTCGGAGACCGTCTGGACTTCAACATCGTCCAACTTCTCCAAGGCGCCCTTGATCTCATCCAAGTGATCGGTGTTCGCGGCGTTGGCAGAGACGTCGATGACCATGTGGTCGTGTGACGAGGTCACTACGTCCAGCGCGGTGACCTGAGCGCCGGTCTCGGCTACGGCTGCAGCCAGATCACTGGTAGCGGTAAAGGTCGCCGGGGCCTTAACGCGAATAGTAATGGAGTATCCGGGGCTTGGAGCTACCAAAGCATCCTCCTGAAGAAGTCGTGATGAATATGGTCCAAGCCTGCTGTGTCGTGACATGAACCACGTAAAAGTTTCCGTACTTTGAATAATGGTGTCTACGATGTGGAAAAAGCTAGTCAAAACGGACAAACTTTTCCGAAAGGCGGAAAATTTACCTCTTTTTGAGCTAGTCTTGGGGACAAGAACCTCTCCCCGATATCTAGGATGTTGATGATCCATGAGCGTACCCAAGGGGCCGGCCACCAAGTCCGGCGGCGTCCAATCCGTTGAACGCGCCTTTGATCTGCTGCAGCACATCGCCGATTCCGGTGGTCAGACCACGCTGAGCGAGCTGTCCGAGCAGACCCCGCTTCCGCTGCCGACCATTCACCGACTGTTACGTACTTTGTCGATGCTTGGTTACGTGCGGCAGCTGCCCAACCGTCGCTACTCCCTCGGGCCGGGCCTGATCCGCCTCGGCGAGGTGGCCTCACGTCAGCTGGGCTCGGTGACCATGCCGTACCTGCGCCACTTGGTTGCGGAGCTGGGTGAGACCGCGAACGTGGCGGTCCTCGACGTGGACATGGTGGTCTACATCGCCCAAGTTCCGTCGCCGCACTCCATGCGCATGTTCACCGAGGTTGGCCGACGCGCGCACACGCACGACACTGGCGTGGGTAAGGCCATGCTGGCCACGCTGCCGAACGAGCAGGTGGAGTCCATCGTCACCAGCGCGGGGATGCCGACCCCGACGCCCAAGTCCTTGGGCACCTACGAGGAACTGGTCGCTGACCTGGACGACATCCGCCAGCGCGGCTACTCCATCGACGAGGAGGAGCAGGAGTTGGGGGTGCGCTGCTTCGCCGTGTCGATCCCGGACGCGCCGACGGAGATGGCGATCTCCGTCTCCGGTCCGACCTCCCGGGTGGATGAAGACTTTGCCAAGCGGGCTGTCCCGCTGTTGCTTGAGGCGGCCCGGGGCATCTCTGCTGATCTCATCGCGGCGGGTAACGCCTAGCCGTCTGTCGCTCACCCCGTGGCGTTGCCAGCGTGGCACTCGAGGTTCTCGCGGGCGCCGGGCGGCCGAAAGGAAAGCGCCGATCGCGTCGATCGGCGCTTTCTTGTTGCCGATTAAGTGAAATGGGTCTCCCAAGGGTCTTTACCGGGGCGGTCGGCCGGCGATAGCATGATGCTCTGCTCATAGATGCTGCCCGGTTCGGTGAGGGTGTCCCCGACGTGCTATCATGAGTCGCTCATTTTCGTAGTTCGTAGAAAACTTCAATAAAAGTCTTGACATGGTGTATCGTCCGCGGCGTATACTAGTTTCACCAAGTAAAAATAAGTTTCCACAATATGGAAGCGGTAACCAAAGACTTAGCGAAGGAGGCGGGCCTATCACCCGCGAGCCGTAACTGAGAGGACACCATGGCGAACAAAGAAATTCACACCAACGATCATTCCATCGACTTCTACTGGCCTATCAAGGATGCTGATCCAGACTTGATCCAAGGCCCATCCCAACCACTGGTGTGCATGGTTCCAGGTCTTCGTTCTGTATTGAAGACCTGCCAGTAAAAACAGGCTGACATCCAAGCATTTGCCGAGGGCCCGATTCCGCGAAACAAGCGGGGTCGGGCCCTCCGCTTTGTCTGAACGGGCGGCAATGAACGTTGGGTCCCGCCGCGCTTGTACGATGGGTGCATCGCATCACTGAACACTATGAGGGGCCTTGAAACGTATCAAACCCATCTTCGCGCTGGCCGCAATCGCCGCGCTCGCCGTTGGCTGTGCCGCCACCGACGACTCGAGTGAAGCTGCGCCGAAGTCCAGCTCTGCTGGTACTGAAGACTCGATCGTCACGCCCTCAAGTGAACAATCAGTGACGCCGAGCATTACGGAGGAGCCCTCGCCTTCTGTCTCTTCCGCGCCATCCGCGACCGCGCTGCCGTCACCGCTGCCTACAACGCGCCAACAGATCGAAAAGCTCTTGGGCCCCAAGAAGGAACCCGAGGTAACCGAGCGGGGCGCCGTTGCAAAGCAACTTGGGGAGCCGGGGGCGAAGGGGGAAGAGAACGGCACACTCTTGATGTCATTCCGGGTCAACGAAATCGATCCCAAGATTAATTGTCAGGACGGCACCAAGCAGCCGGAAAACGGTCGGTATGTGGCCGTGGACATGGATTTCCAAACGACCAAGGCAATGGCTGACGTGGGTTGGGACGAGTTCACGCCCTATGACTGGGAGTTTGTCTTCGCCGACGGCACGATGCTGAACGGCACCATTCTGAGTAAAGGCGCCCAGCAGTGCCTGCCGACCCGCGAAACTCTGCCGGTCAGCATCGGGCCAAGCCGGAAAGCCTCCGGGCGAATCGTGCTTGATGTTGCCGAGGAGCCAGGCTTTCTGATTTTCGGACGTGACGGGCTGGATAACAGAGGCTGGGAATATAAGTTGCCTTAGGGACGTCATATCGCGGACACGCCCACGCCTCGAGCGGCAACGGGTTTAGACTCCTGTTAGGAGATTAAGTCAGCAGGCTTAGTCGTTGAGAGCATCGTCACCACGGAGGAGATGTGGGCATGAAGTCCATTCGCGCTATCGCACTCGCAGCCGCAACCACGCTGGTTCTTGCCGGCTGCATCATGCCGCCGCAACCGCAGCCCACGACGGCGCCGCCGTACGACCCGAAGCACAGCTCACCGGCCCCGCAGCCGGTGCCACCATCACCGTCCGACTCGCCGTCCGAGTCGCCCTCGCCAAGCCCATCGGACACCCCCACACCGACGCCAAGCCCTTCTGACACGCCGACACCGTCGCCGTCCCCAAGCAAGTCGAAGAAGTCCAAGCCGAAGAGCTACCCCACGCCGAAGACCTCGCCGCTGCCGACGAAGGTGGCGGACGTTCGACGCAACTACAAGCCGGCCCAGCCCAATTCGCGGAATGCCTTGCCGCGCAAGACCGGGGACCTGGGCGTGGTCGTGAAGAAGGGAACGGATGACACCTTGCTGCTGGTCTTCCGCGTCAACGCAATCAAGTCCAACCCCGAGTGCGTGTACAGCGGCTCTCGGCCGCGCAACGGCAAACTGGTGGCCATCCACGCCGACTTCAAGGTCTACAACGCGATTGAGGACTCGGCCGGCGCAAAGTCCGTCAGCCCCGCCGACTGGAAAGCCGTCAACGCTGGCGGCAATACCTTCTCCGGTAACGTTCTGAGCTCCGCCGCGCTCAACTGCCTGCGCGAAGCCGACATGTTGCCCAGCCGGATCACTGCCGGGGAACAGGCCGCCGGCATGATCATCTTGGACGTGCCCAAGGACACCCGCTACCTGATCTTCGGGGATCGCAGCGTGGTGAAGGGCGGTTGGGAATACCAGCTTAAGTAGCAGGCAGCCGACGACGGCGCATCCCGCCGCCCCTCCACAGCTGCCGCCACGCCCGTGCGGATCAACATGGGCCATCACGACCGACCCGTGACTCGGGGCGCCGAAGCTAGCGTAGTGCCACACCCGGTTGAGCCGATCCCTTTCTCCCTTCCATCCGCGGCTCAGCGGGGTAGTGAAGAAGGAGGCGGCGGCGATGACGATGCCGGAGGCGCACGGCGGTCAGCACGGCAACCCTGAGCTGGGCGAGCAACTACGTGCCTGCCTCGGTTCCGTCATCGCCGCCCGGGGCCGACAACCGGAAACCCCTGCGTGGCGGAACATCCACACGGAACGGCTGCAGCGCTACCTCGCGGCGGCCCACTTCGAGGACAGCTTCCACGCCCTGCTGACCTTCGCCCAACGCCACCGCCCGGAGCTGACTGCCGGGCAGCTGACCGTGGAGTTTCTCGAACGCATCGACGAAGGCAAGATCCTGCGCCAAGCCAGCGTCGAGTACGCGCACGCCCACCGCATCCAACCCCGGCGAGCCCGGCGGATGCTGCTTCTCGCGGTCAACCTACAGCACTACGGCCAAGACATATTGCGGCAACTGCAGCAGGGCCTGATCAGCGTCCCGGCGGCAGAGCTGGCCGCCAGCAAGCTCACGTCCATCCCGGAACCACATCCGAAACAGCGTTCCGACGGGGACCCTTGGTCGCAAGCGGACTACGAGGACGCCCGACGGCGCGTGGAGCAGACCAAGCGCAGACTCGGACGCGGCCTAGCCGAACTAGCGGAGGCATCATCCTCGGAAGGGGAGTTCAAAGCCAAAGCCGCCGAGCTTCGAAATCAACACCATCCCGAACCGGACCACATCAGGCATGCCAAGGCAGTCCGCCGGCGCTACCTGAGATCCCGGCCCGCGGACGACGGGATGGCCTACCTCGACGCCCTTCTGCCGGCCGCCGACGTCGTGCGGATCCTCCGTACCGTCAAAGCCGTCGCGACTCGCCACCGCGCCGACGGCCTAGCCGACAAGCGCACCGATCAGCAGCTGGACGTGAACATCCGGGCCGCGTTCCGCTGCGCCTAGGAGGCGTTCGCGTTGATGGCGCAGCAACAGCCTGCCGGCGGCCGCATCATCAACAACGGCTCCATCTCCGCCCAGATCCCGCGTCCCCACTCGGTGGGTTATGCGGTTTCCAAGCACGCGATGACCGGTTTGACTAAAGCTATTGAGTTAGATGGCCGACCCGTGGGCATCAGCTGCACGCAGATCGACATTGGCAACGCGGCGACCGAGCTGCTGGTGGACACCGGTTCCACGACCGGTGCGCTGCAGGCCGATGGCCGCAAGGTGGTGGAACCGATGTTCGATGTGGCGCACGCGGCAAAGCTGATCGCCGCCATCGCCGACACGGATGCTTCGGTCGCCGTCAACCAGCTGACCGTGACCGCCCAAGGCATGCCGTACGCGGGCAGGGGGTAGCCCTTCCACGCGGAACGACCGGCCGTAGAAATGGTCTGGATATGCGGAAAAAGCTGGCCACGAACCCGAGAGTGCGTGGCCAGCTTTCCACTATTGAGCTAGTTGCGTTAGTTCGACAGCTTCATTAGATGAAAGCCGCGATACCAACCCAAGCTTCTTCTTCGGAAGCGGCACCTTCGCGGGCGATGGTGGCTTCGATCAGACCGTATGGGCGATCTGCCGCGTAGAAGACCTCGTTCGGGTTCTCCAGGCCGCAGAAGGACAGGTCGGAGACGAAGTGGTGCTTGTTCGGGCAGGAGAACTTGATCTCATCGATCTCTGGCACTGCGGAGATGACGGCCTCACCGATCTGGTAGAGGGTCTGCTGCAGCGATGGGGAGTGACCCTCGGTGAAGGTGGTCAGGATGATTTCCTTCACCTTGTTGTAGGTCGCATCGAAGTCAATGTCGGTGGTGTTGTAGCGCCAGCGGGTAGCGATGTCGGTCGCCAAGATGCGATCGTCAGTCTCTTCCAGCGTGGTGTACTTATCCTTCGGGTAGCCCTTGAAGCCGGAACCGGTGGACTTCATGACGGTCAGGTCGTAGAAGCCGGAGATCACGGTGTTCTTGTCGCCTTCGCGGACCAGCACTGCGGTGCGGATCTCTGGGGCGGCGCGGTAGAAGGTGTGATCGTGATCGTTGATGCGTGCCCAACCGTATTCCTCGGCTGCCCAGCGGCCGCCGGTGACCCAGTCGAAGTTCTTGGTGAAGTGGTCGCCCAGGTTCAGCAGGAAGTTTTCTGGGGACTTCACGCCGTGTTCCTTCGCGAAGGCGAAGACGGTGTTCTTCTGGGTGTCGGTCGGGACAACGTGAGCGTTGTCGCCCTCGGTGTGAGCGGCTTCGAAGTCGCCACGAAGCTGGCTGGTCACGTTGAGGTCGCGGATCTCGTGACGATCGGTGTCACGGTAGACGCGGACCACGCGGTTCTCAGCCTTACCGAACTGGTTCTTGGTCAGTACAACTTTGCTCTTAGTTTCCACGCTCATTG
Source organism: uncultured Micrococcaceae bacterium (assembly GCA_964476735.1). Classification (GTDB taxonomy): domain Bacteria; phylum Actinomycetota; class Actinomycetes; order Actinomycetales; family Micrococcaceae; genus Micrococcoides. The sequence continues at coordinate 51 of CAYZBX010000123.1, read as the reverse complement.
CGTTTCTCCTTTTCTGGGATCCTTTTTGTCCTTGCGGTTGCCGTCGATCGA
>CAYZBX010000122.1:0-6213 GCA_964476735.1 uncultured Micrococcaceae bacterium | reverse complement strand
AAATCGGTATCAACAAACATGACACACTATTGAGATATCAAACAACGAAAATGTTCAGAACTAAACTTTAGCACACTTGGGAATCTTTGCAAATTCTGTTTTGCGCTTTCGCTCTGTTCTGTTTTCTACTCTAAACAACTTTTTTCTTCTTTGCAAATCGCTTTATTGAAGAAATAAATTGCTTTTCTCCAAAGAAAAGCGCACTAAGCTATCTGGCATTTTCTGCCTGAGACTTAGTGTGGTTCCTCTGGAAAGTGGCCTTGTAAAATCTGCTTCTGCAGCACAAGACTTCATCTACTTTACTCACAAGTGCGCCCAAATGCAAAATCCGGGCTTCTTGCCCCTAGGAGGCCGTGTTTCTGGGGTTTCGGAACAATCTGAGGAGCCCAAGCACCCCAACGGCCAATAGGAGGAAGAACACAATGAGCAGCAAGGGAAAGAATAGAGCCGCGGCCGAAAACGCAACGGCTGCACCGTCTTCGGCTGTAGACAACACCGGTGCGGCAACTCCAACCGTCGAGGTGTTTGCCGCTGCTCTCGTGAAGCTCTTACCAAGATGAATGGCAAGCGCGATAATCACACCGACGACAACTGCGATCCAGGTTTCCGGTGCCGTGAGTTCTTGCCCACTTTCCACCGTAAGAGTTTCTGCTCCGTACCCACTAGCGAAGGTGATTCCGCCCGCTGCTGGTCGCACCGCAGTCTGGATGACGTCATTGATGCCGTCGATACCCGGAAACTTGTCAGCGATGACTTCTACAACAAGGAGGATGGCTAGGATCACGAGCATCCACGTGTCTGACAGCCATGTCCAGTCCTCCGGCAGCTCGACCCAAGGAGTAAATCTATCGAGCAATCCAAGTGCAAGCAGCGGAATATAGGCGTTGAATCCCGCCGCTGTTGCTAGCCCACTGGCCGCTAATGCTGTGATCATACTGCCATTAAACCCAACTACCGTGGTTGGTCGAAAGAGTACGCCTCTTTCACGAGCCGCTCTGGCGTTTCACCATTTCAGTGATCCAGACTGGCGCGTACGGCGAGACGCAACCGGGTGAGGTCGGGTAATCCTTGAACACCCCTAGCTCCTCACCAATGGCGAGTGCCCGGCTGCGGTGCTGTTCGTAGTTGATTCCGATCTGTGCCAAGGTGTTGTTCATCCCCCATTGGACAGGTTCTTCCTCCGCAGCCATCCTGGATCTGATCTCTGACAAGACAGCGTCGACATCGACTAGCTCAGGGGCTTTCACCGTTTGAACTGCGGTGAGCTCCCAGCCGGCCCCTCGGACATACGGGTCCCCGTCACGGACCCATAGTTGTCGCAACTCTTCAAGATGCTTGCTCTTCTTCGCGATGTAGTTCGTGGCCCATTCTCGAACCCTCGGTACACGCGCGGTGCGAATCAGCTCATCGATCTCTTCTACCGTGAAAAGCCTTGGACGAAAAAGGAGCAAGGCCAAGAGCTGGGCCGCGGTTTCGTGGCTTTGCCACAGCTCCCGGCCCAGCTCTTGGTTACTTTTCAGCTGCTTTGCCATCGCCCGAAGGTCGGCCATCTTAATCCCAAAATCGTTGCCGTGTCGTTCGTTGACCGCTCGAACCCTTGGATTCTCGAGTCGATGGATCAGCTCAAGGATCTCTGCTCGCGGGCTTTCGGGGTGCAGCTGTATTTGTGCCGTCATCGCTGCGCGGACCTCAGGCGCTTAGTTCTTCCCGGCCATGCGGAGTAGTCCAGCCCGACAGATCGGGTCCGGACGGGACAACCTTGGTCGGGTTAATGTCAGTGTGAACGATGTAGTAGTGGTCCTTGATTTGCTGAAAATCGACCGTCTCACCGAATCCAGGCGTTTGGTACAAGTCCCGAGCGTACCCCCACAAATTAGGCATCTCGGTCAACTTGTTCCGATTGCACTTGAAATGGCCGTGGTAAACGGCGTCGAAACGAGCCAACGTCGTGAACAGCCTGACATCCGCTTCGGTAATGCGGTCACCCATCAAGTATCGTTGCCCACCTAGCCGGGCTTCTAGCCAATCCAGCGACTCCCACAATTCCTGATACGCCTTCTCGTAGGCGGCCTGGGTTCCAGCGAAGCCCGCTCGATAGACGCCGTTGTTGACCGTGTGGAAAATGCGATCCATCAACGGAAACATTTCCGGCAGGAGTTCCTCCGGCAAGAGGTCCGGTGCGTCTTCCTTGTGGAACTCTTTCCATTGCGTCGAGAAGTCTAGGGTGATCTGCTTGAAGTCGTTTGTCACCACCTGGCCGGTCGGAATGTCGACAATCGCTGGCACCGTGATCCCTCGCGGATAATCGGGGAAGCGCTTGAAAAAGTTCTCCTGCAGGCGGGTCGTGCCCAAAACGGGGTCCTTGCCTTCGGGGTCTCGGTCAAAGGTCCAAGAACGCTGATCATGTGTCGGGCCGGGTAGTCCCACGCTGATCACATCTTCCAGCCCCAAAAGCTTTCGTACGATCAGCGTCCGGTTCGCCCAAGGACAGGCCGGCGCCGCGACCAAACGATAGCGCCCTGGCTCAACGGGCCACCCCAGCGCATCTTTGCTCAAATCATTGTCGATCCAACCGCCGTACTTCGAGCCCACCGCGGCCTCTTCACGAGAACCGGCGGCATCTGGGTTAGCCAGGATCCGGTCCTCGATGTAGTTGGTGTCACGATTAAACTCGCCTTCAGGGTTGACATAGCTGCCCATGAGATCTCCTTGCTTCCGCACGATCCTGCCGGTCGCCCGACAAATATAGTTGACTTGTCACCTATTATAGCCTCTCTTGCCGCGCGGAGAAAGGGTCGATCAGGCTCATGCCTCGGAGGGCCTACCCAGCCGGGTTGTCACAGCTGCCGCTGCTACCCGCAACTTCTGAATGAGGAATTCGGATTTGTCCTGATTCTGAACCCGCGACAATGGGGCCGAGACGACAAGCCCCCCTAAGATTTCCCCTTGAAGATCGTAAATGGGCGCCGCTGCGCCGAACTCTTCCGGCGTCGTTTGGCCGTAATTAACCGCGTAGCCCTGTTCCATGATTTTGCCCAGCTCGGCAGGTACATCCTCGAACGTTGGACCGGACGGCGCCAACTCGATGTCTCCGCTTTGCAAGAGCTTCGTCACCTCCTCGGCAGGCAGGTGGGCAAGCACAACGCGAACAGAGGAGGACTGCCAGCGCCCGTACTGGGTTCCTACGCTGGCGGTATGTTTCACTTGGTGCGGACTGGCGACTTGGTCCACGACTACGGTGTTTTTCCCGTTCCACAGGGCCAATGCGGCGGTTTCTTCAGTCTCTGCCGACAGCTCTTCGAGGTACGGACGTGCTGCAACTCGGACATCGAGATCTGCCATCAAGGGAGCTGCGATACGCAGAACTCGCAGCCCAAGCTGGTATTTTCCGCTGCGCGAGTCTCGAACAACGTACCCTGCCTCTGCCAGGCCTTGAAGCACTCTCGAGACCGTGGACTTGTGCAGCCCCACTTTCTCGGCAATCTGCGTCACGGTCAACGACGGACTTGCGGCGGAGAAGCTTTCGAGAATCGCCAATCCGTTGAGCAGCGCGGCGGGTGCGCCCTGCGGGGACGTTTGGGCAGAACTCACTGTCATCGGCAACCTTTCGCAAAATTCTTTTCTCCTCGAAGCCTACGCCCTACTCCCGCGAGAATCCGCGCTTCCGCGGTTTTTTCACTCCGAAGTAGAAAACATGGTGCGTAAATTCTTCTCAGAAAACCCTTGATTGGTGCTACTACAGCAACTAGATTGTTAGCACAGCAACACATTGTTGTTTAGGTCACACTCAGATTTAGGAGTCATCATGGTGGATGAGATTTACAAGTCGGATGAGAACTACAAGGAAACCGAGCGCCAGCTTGAGGAAATGCTCGACAAGGCATTCAACCAGGGTGCAGAGGAAATGAAGCGCCGTGGCTTTAAGCGTCGCGTTGGCTTCGGCACCCGTCCTGCCGTGATCCACATCGATATGGCCAACGCGTGGACGCGTCCCGACCATGCTTTTACCTGCCGAAACATGGATACGATCATCCCGGCCTGTCAAGACCTCAACGCGGCAGCCCGCGCCAAGGGCGTTCCGGTCATCTTCATCACGACCGCATACGAGGTCTTGGATGCCTCATTGCCATCGGATATGGGTCTGTGGTCCCAGAAGATTCCTCTGGAGACCTTGGACCCGTCGACCGGCGCGGCCGACATCGACTCCCGCATCGCTCCGGAGCCAGGCGAGCTGGTGATCACGAAGAAGCGGGCTTCAGCTTTCCCCGGCACCTACTTGAATCAGTTCCTAACCGCGAATCGGATCGACACGTTGATCGTCACCGGTGTTACCGCGTCGGCATGTGTGCGCAACACCGTTGAAGACGCCATGGCTGAAGGTTTCCGACCAATCGTTGTGCGCGAGGCCGTCGGCGACCGCGTGGCGGGGACCGTTGCCTGGAACCTGTTTGACATCGATAACAAGTTCGGCGACGTGGAAAACCTGTCGACTGTTGTCGAATACTTGAATAACCTGCCGAACTTCGAGGACACAGTACCGACACCGACTGCCAAGGTTGTCGATCAACAGCCAGCAGCCAGTGAATTCGCTTCCGCCTAGTCGGCGAAGCACCACGTCCATAGGGCGGCCTATCTCCTTATCCCCTCACACAGATAGGCCGCCCTTATGCTTTATGAAAACCACACACCTTACTCCCAGCCTTAGCCAACCCAGAACCTTTGCGATCCCCTCCAGACAGAGGCAGAACTATGAATTCACCGATCCAATCGACGCCGCATTCACAAAATCCGAACAACCAAAGTTCACGATCCGAAACCTCGCCGCCGGTCGACCGAGCCAATCTACGTAAGGTGACCCTCGCGGGCTTTGCCGGGACCGTGGTTGAGTGGTTCGATTTCGCGGTTTACGGCTTTATGGCCACCACCATTGCTACCACGTTCTTCAAATCAGATTCCGCCGTGGTTGGCCTGCTCCAAACCTTCGCGGTCTTTGCCGTCGCATTCGCGTTGCGGCCATTGGGCGGAGCATTCTTCGGGATGCTGGGTGACCGCATCGGTCGAAAAAAGGTCCTCGTCATCACCGTCCTGTTAATGTCCGGCGCTACCGCTGCGATCGGGCTGCTTCCCAGCTACGAACAGATCGGCATCTGGGCAGCGGTACTATTGACCCTCGCCCGCTGCCTCCAAGGACTGTCGGCCGGCGGAGAATATGCGGGTGCCGTCACCTACGTCATCGAACACGCGCCTACCGACGAACGAGCACGTTGGGGATCCGCAATGCCCACAGCAACTTTCAGCGCATTCGCTGCCGCAGCTGCACTCAGTTTCGGGCTTTCGGCCGGCCTCGGCCAAGAGACCATGGACGAATGGGGCTGGCGCATCCCGTTCCTCATTGCGGCACCACTAGGCCTCATCGCCTTCTGGACCGGCGTCATTTGAATGAGTCACCACTTTTCCAAGACATCAAGGACTCGCAGGAAGCAGTAGAACATGCCCCTATCCGCCAAACCCTGAAGCTGCAGTGGCGAGAGATGATGATCCTCGGCGGCTATATCTCGCTCACCGCTCTCTCGTTCTATATCTTCTCGACGTACATGACGACCTTCCTGCGTCAGGTGGTCGGGTTGGACGCCACGCCGGTCTTGCTTTCCAATGTCCTCGCACTAACCCTCGCCGCGGTGACCGCCCCATTCGTAGGACGGGTCTGTGACAAGATTGGCCGACGCAAGACCATGTTCGCTTCAGCTCTGCTACTAGCTGTTACGGCTGTGCCAGGCTATTTGATTGCCGCCAATGGAACCTTTGCTGGCGCCCTAGCCGGACAGGTCCTGATCATGCTGGGCACGGTCACCGCGAATGTTGTTACCGCGGTCCTGCTGACAGAGGTCTTTCCAACCAAGGTCCGATACACGGCATCGGGGATCACTTACAACGTCAGCTACGCGATCTTCGGCGGAACCGCACCATTCGTGGCAACTTGGTTGATCGATCTGACGAATAACCCGGTCGCGCCAGCCCTGTACCTCGTGGTGATCGCAGTGGGCGCGATTATCGCGACAAACCTGATGCCGGAAACCAGCGGCAGGAAACTAGGAATAGGTTTCGATGATGAGGCCATCACCTCGTCGATACCGAAGGTGAAAAAGCGATCTACTGTTGATGTCTAAGGGTGGGTTGTGTTGTTTAAATGGGTGAGGGCCTCACGTCGTTGTG
>CAYZBX010000121.1:5655-6246 GCA_964476735.1 uncultured Micrococcaceae bacterium | reverse complement strand
CCTCGTGCTCGCGGCGCCAGCCCGGCAGGCGTTCTTGAGCGCGCACCATCCGCTCCTCCTCGGCGCGCTGAGCCACCCCGGGGTTTCGTGGCTCCGCAGGGAATCCGGTTGGGCGAGTGAGCATGGACGGATTGAAAAAGCTCCTAGGGTGGTTTCTGCTCGGCGTCGCGGTCCTGACGTTGGCTCTGCTGCCGTTCAGCTACACGGCGTGGCCGTGGAATGCGCTCGGCGTGCTCGCCTTGGGGACCGGCGTGCTGCTGGTGGTGGCCGGAAGTCGGCTCGGTCAGGACACGGATTCGGCAGCGTCGGCAGCACCAGTTCGTGGCACCCCTTGGTGGCAGCAGGGTCTGGCGTTCGTGGCCGGATTGACCGTCGTGTCCCTCCCGAACTTCGCAACCGTCAGCGGCGCGCTGCTGCTGAGCACGAACAGCGCAGGTAGTCACCAAGACCAGCAGCTGCTGACCGATCCGGAGGCGCTGCGCGCCGGCGTGACCGCCATCCGTCAGGCCGCCGGTGGGACGGAAATATCCAGCCTCCAAGTGGACCACAGCGGCGCGGTGGCCGTGCTGCCGGACGGCCACGGCGCCGCGC
>CAYZBX010000121.1:0-5645 GCA_964476735.1 uncultured Micrococcaceae bacterium | reverse complement strand
GCGTCTAAACCCCCCCCCCCCCGGTCCCCCCCCGGGGGGGGGGGGGCGGGGCGGCGGCCCCCCCCCCCGGCCGCGCGAAAGTTCGACTACCGCCGCCCGGGAACCTTGGGCGGCGGCGGGGTCCGGGAGCTGCCGACCCCCGACAACTGGTCCACCGACGAGTGGCCGACCTTCACCGAGGCCGATTGGGACCGGATCCCCGAGTTCGTTGAGCGGACCCTCGACAACGCTCGCGCCGTCGGCGGTCTCGGCGCTTCGTCCACCGAGCGCATCTCCCTGACTCTGTGGCCGGAGGATCGCGCCCGAAGCCGAGGTATCACGTGAGGGTCGGCAAGCCGCGCAGCGAAGCCGCCTTCAACTCCGCGGGAAAGCTCATCGAGTACCAGCCGTCGCGGCGGATCGCCATCGTGACTCACCCGGAACCGCTGAGCGACGCCGAGCAGCTGACCGCCGCCGCCCGGCAGCTGACCGCCCAGCTGCCCACGCCCCGAGTGCGAGCGCTGGAGGTGACTTCCTACGGCATCGACGTCGCACCCGAAGCGCACGAGCACCCGGACTCCCCCGGTTCCGTCCTGCGCTGGCACGTGGCGCTCGCGCCGTGGTGGTCCGAGCGCCCCTATCCGTCGTTAGCGCGGGCGATGGGTGAACAGGACTTCGCCTTGTCCCAGGTACCGTGGTCGCTCTTGCCAGAACTGGCAGAATCCGCCAGAGCGGAACACGGTTTGGCACACGAAGACCTCGCGCCGGGAAGCCAGACCCTCGTGGTCGGGACGAACCCGGAAACCGGCGACCTAGAAATCCAGGTATCCTTCGTCGCAGCGGATGACAAGGAACGGGTCATCGGCACAGACTTCAGCCTGACCGGCGAACTTTTGCGGAACTGGTAAGAACCGGATTCACCGCCCTGCCGGTCGCCTCCCGCAACTCACCTCACGGGTCTCTTCTTGACTTTGGTGAGAGCAGTCGGCCGGAGGCCTGTACGCTCGGTCTGCCCCGTTAAACGCCGCTGGGAGCCAGCCTGCAGTGTGCAGCTGACTCCCAGCCGGGTACGAGGCGTCGAGTCTGACTCGGCCTCGGTAAGCGGGTTAGCGCTTGGAGTATTGTGGGGCCTTGCGGGCCTTCTTCAGACCGGCCTTCTTGCGCTCGATGACGCGGGCGTCACGGGTCAGGAAGCCAGCCTTCTTCAGGGTTGGGCGGTTGTTCTCGCGGTCGATTTCGTTCAGCGCGCGAGCGATACCCAAACGCAGGGCACCGGCCTGGCCGGAGGCGCCGCCACCGTTGATGATGGCGATGACGTCGTAGGCACCCTCGAGGGAGAGGACCTTGAACGGATCGTTGACTTCCTGCTGGTGCAGCTTGTTCGGGAAGTACTCGTCCAGGTTGCGGCCGTTGATCTTCCACTCGCCGTTACCAGGCACCAAGCGGACGCGAGCGATGGCGCGCTTGCGGCGACCAACTGCGGCACCCGGGACGGTCAGGGCTGGGCGGTCTGCAGCAGCGGCGTCGTCGGCGACGGGAGCTGCGGAAGACTCGGAGGTGTAGTTAGTGAGGTTTTCCTCACCGAATTCGTTGAGCTCTTCAGTGTTCTGAGCCACGGTTCTCCTTAGAAAATTCTTCTGTGTCTAGTGGGTCAGGACTACTGGGAGACCTGGTTGATCTCAAAGGTCTTTGGCTGCTGGGCAGCGTGCGGGTGCTCGGCGCCGGCGTAGACCTTGAGCTTGGACAGCTGCTGAGCGGCCAGCGAGTTCTTCGGGAGCATGCCCTTGACGGCCTTCTCCACGGCGCGGACCGGGTTGGCTTCCAACAGTTCGGCATAGCTCACGGAGCGGATGCCGCCTGGGTAACCGGAGTGGCGCCAAGCGCGCTTCTTCTCCAGCTTGGAGCCGGTCAAGGCGACCTTCTCAGCGTTGATGATGATGACAAAATCGCCCATGTCTTGGTGTGGGGCAAAGGTCGGCTTGTGCTTCCCGCGCAGCAGTGTTGCGGTCTGGCTGGCAAGACGACCCAGCACGACGTCGGTGGCGTCAATGACGTGCCACTGACGATCGACATCGCCGGGCTTAGGAGTGTACGTACGCACGTTTACTGCCTTCGTGTAGTTCTACAAGTTACATTCACAGCAACGGGTGCACAGCGGTGAGATCTGCACAGTCTAGTCCTGTGGTGCGGTGGGCGCTGGTCGGCCGGACAGGTGAGGGCTGTCAGAAGACCGAGTTCGTATAATGCCCTATGCGCCCGCGCAAACCCATGTGTCATGCAACTAGACGAGTTTGGCGGCGCGGTTCAGAAACACCTAATAGGGCGGAACACGCACACAAGGAGATAGTTTATCCGCTGGGCCGCGCGCAGGTCAATTTGGCCCTGCTGTGACGTTGCGCTAGTCCGACGTCGCGGCGGCGCTCCCCCGCGCACCCTCCGCAACACCGCGGGCCGAGAAGCAGCTGGCAACGAAGACGACGAACAGGATCCGCACCGCCCAGAGGAGTGCCGGGTCTAACACCGAGTACTGACCCGGCAGCCCGAGGACGGCCAAGAGGACCGCAAACTGCGCCGGCCCCGCCACGGTGTGAATGTCAATGGCAGCCGCCCCCAGCACGCCGATGGTCGGGATGAGCAAGATCCACAGGGCGACCACGATCATCACCAGACCCTGCCCTGGGCGGCCTGCGATCAGGTGCCCGACGCCACGACCGAGGATTTCCAGTGGCGCCGCAACCAGCGCCCCGACGAGGAAGGAAAGCGCAATGCCGGCGTAGGAAACCAACAACCACAGGAACAAGGATGCCACCGGCCCGGAAGTGTCATCGGCCAGCCCTGGGCCGATCCACCGAAACCCCAACAGCACCGTCAGCACCGGCACAAAGTAGATGAACACCGGGAAACGCACTTCCAGTGGCCCGAGCGCCTTCGGCGCTGCGAGCCGGAAATTGATGACCCCGATCAGCATCTGCAGGATCAGCATGGCAAAGGCGAGGTTCTGGTCCACCGTCAGCACGCCCCAACCGATGGGCAGGCTCAGTAGCACCACGGCACATGCCAGCCAGAAATCGTAGGGCTGCCGCCGGTAAGTGTCCGAGAACCAGCGGCGCAGTGGCCTCCGCCCCGCCATCACTCTGCCTCCCGGGCTGCCGGTGGTAGCAACGCGTCGGCGTGCCGGCGGGCACGGGTCTGGCTCACGCGCTTGCCCCATTCCGATGCCGGCGGATAGTTGACCTTTTCTAGGACGAGGCCGTGCGCCGGGGCGAGTCGGCTCTCGCTGCTGCGTTCGGCGGCCGCGAGCCGTTGCGCTAGCCAGGGCACCGGCTTGGCCCCCTCCCCGCCCTGTACGCAGGCGGCGATGAGCGAGCGGACCATGTTGTGGCAGAAGGCGTCGGCCACGATGCGTGCCGTGACGATTCCGTCCCGGTCCCGGACGAAGCTGAGCTCGTGCAGGGTGCGGATCGTGGTGGAGTGTGGTCTGGGCCGGCAGAAACTCAAGAAGTCGTGGAGCCCCAGCAGGTCTTGGGCAGCGGCGTTCATGGCCGCGACCTCCAGTTCGGCGCGAAGCTGCCAGCGCATGTGCCGGAAGAGCGGGTTCCAGCGCGCCACGCCGTCGGCGATCTGATAGCTGTATTCCCTCGAGACTGCGGAGAAGCGGGCGTCGAAGCTATCCGGCACCTCGGCCACGGCGTGCACGATGATGCCGGGATGGTCCTTGGCCAGCACCCCGTTGAGCCGCCGGAGCATCGCCGGGGCCGGCGCCAAGGGCGCGTTACGCGGGATTCGTTGCCAGTTCGGCAGCGGTATCTCCGCGTGCACCACCTGCTGGTTGGCGTGCACGCCGGCGTCAGTGCGACCGGCGACCGTGGTGGCCACCGGTTCCCGGACGATCAGCGCCAGGGCCTCCTCCAGCGCTGCCTGGACGGTCGGCAGTCCGGGCTGTTTGGCCCAGCCGTGGTAGGGGCCGCCGTCGTAGGCGAAATCGATGCGGATGCGTTGCTGTGCAGTCACGGGGGTCCTTTGCCTGCGGCGTTGTGCGTGCTGGTCTGCTTAGGTGCCCATCCAGTCTACGGAATGGCTGCCGGGTTGTGGGCCTGCCGCCCCAAGCGAACATCCACGCACGGAGACGTCTTGCCGGCTGTGACCCAGCTCACTACAATAGCGATTAAGGACCTACAGGAAGGGGAACATATGACAGTTGCACACCAGTTGGTTGGCAAACGGTATTCCTCTGAGCGGACATGTTTTCTCCGTGACTGAGTGGTCAGCAGTCGAGGTACTGCGGTACCGGTTGAAACCAACAGTCGATTCTCAAGCGCTGTTGGGCCGCTACGCTTCATGAGTTAGGAAGTCTTGCTAGTCTGCCGCCAGACAACGGGAATCATCACCAACAAACGACAAAAAGAGACAGAAAAGAAATAGTTTCTCTTTAGTACTCCATTGATAGAGACCCCCGCCGGCAAGGAAGACCGGCGGGGGTCTTCTTTGCGTTGGGCTAGCACGAGCAGGTCACTGGGCTTAAACAAAGGAAGCGCCCCACCCTAGCGGGTGAGACGCCTCCTGAATTTAAACTATGCGTTCGAGTTGGCCAGTCGACGACGGTCAAACCTAGGCAAGAAGCTTAGTTCTTCTCTTCCTTGGCCTCTTCGGCGGACTCAGCGGATTCGGCCGACTCGGCAGATTCCGGGGAGTCAGCGGACTCGGCAGACTCTGCAGAGGCAGCGGCCTTGTCCTCGGTGTTGGCGGCAGCCACGGCTTCAGCTTCCTGGACCACGGCCTGCTTCGGGGAAACAGGCTCCATGACCAGCTCGATGACGGCCATCGGGGCGTTGTCGCCCTGACGGTTGCCGATCTTGGTGATGCGGGTGTAGCCGCCTTCACGGTTAGCCATCGCAGGGGCGATCACGGTGAACAGCTCGTGAACCACGCCCTTGTTGGTGGCGTTGTTCGGGGACAGCAGACCGACGACCTTACGGCGGGCTGGGATGTCACCCTTCTTAGCCAAAGTCACCAGGCGTTCGGCGTAGGGACGCAGACGCTTGGCTTTGGTGACGGTGGTCTTCACCGACTTGTTTTCGAACAGGCTAACGGAGAGGTTAGCCAGGATCTTCTTCTCGTGGGAAGCGGAGCCGCCCAGACGAGGTCCCTTAGTTGGGGTAGGCATTGATTGATTTCTCCTTGAGTCTTATTCTTCGTAACCCTCGACACCGAAGTCGGCGCCAGCGTTAGCATCGAAAACCCCTGCGCCGTCCTTGAGAGACAGGCCGAGTTCTACGAGTTTGTCCTTGACCTCGTCAATGGACTTCGCACCGAAGTTGCGGATGTCCATCAGGTCGGCTTCGGATCGGGAAACGAGCTCACCAACGGTGTGGATGCCTTCACGCTTGAGGCAGTTGTACGAGCGAACGGTCAGTTCCAAGTCTTCGATTGGCAGGGCCAAGTCGGCGGCCATGGCGGTATCGACTGGGGATGGCCCAATCTCAATGCCTTCGGCCTCGACGTTGAGTTCACGTGCCAAGGTGAAGAGCTCGACCAAGGTGGTACCAGCAGAGGCCACTGCGTCCCGTGGGGACATGGCTTCCTTGGTTTCTACATCCAGGATCAGGCGGTCGAAGTCGGTGCGCTGTTCAACACGGGTGGCTTCGACCTTGAAGGAGACCTTCATG
>CAYZBX010000120.1:0-6313 GCA_964476735.1 uncultured Micrococcaceae bacterium | reverse complement strand
GGCCAGCTCGCCGACATCGATCAGGGGCTCCAGGCCCCACGGGGTGGGTTGTGCTGCGGTGTTCATAACGAACAGGTGCACGGCGCGCATCGCAGCTGACCCCACACAACCGGGGCGGTCGGGGCCCTGCCGGGTGAATAACGCCCGAGTCAGCCCTCGGCGTGTCAAAAAGATGGGTTTGTGATGACCGGATCAAATCTCACCTGCGAAAAAATCGCGAAACCCTTGAGTTTCCGCGATTTTTTGGTCGGGCTGACAGGATTTGAACCTGCGACACCTTGCTGCTGTAAGCAGGCAAGCCTTGTTAAGCTCGTAGGTACAGACTTTCTTTGGAGAACGGTAGGGCACCATGGGACGCGTTCGGCGACTGTATTACTTCTCTTTCCCCACAGAGGTGGGCCAGATGTTCGCCGCCGTCAGCAACCAGGGTGTTCTTCAGCTGTGCTTTGAGCGACAGGACGCACTGGCCCGGTTCAAGGAGTTGGCGCGGGAATTCGTAGCGCCGATCGCCCGGGTAGAAGTTGATAAAGTCAACGAGATTGGCCGGCAACTCATCGATGAGGTCACCGAGTTCCTCGCCGGCAAACGTCAGCACTTCACTGTCCCCGTCGAGCCATCCCCATCCCTGACGGAGTTTCAGGACAAGGTGTACAAACACCTGCAGCACATCGGCTACGGGGAGCGGCAAAGCTACTTGGAAGTGGCCAAACTCGTCGGCGCGCCCGGCGGCGCCCGCGCCGTCGGTTCCGCGTGCGCCAGCAACCGCATCCCGCTGATTTACCCCTGCCACCGCGTGGTGCGCACCGATGGCACCACGGGTGAGTACGCCGGTGGCGCCGACGTGAAGAACTTCCTGTTGGATCTCGAAGAGCGCAACAAGAACGCCTAACTGTTTTCACCTTGTGGAATTGACGATCCGCTTTGTGGATCCATAGGCTCAAGAGCGTCAAATAAATCTAACCGCGGGAGCCCAACCCCTAGGGCTGAGAGGGCGACAAGGGATCGCCGACCGTAAGAACCTGTCCGGGTAATGCCGGCGTAGGAAGCGAAGTGACCTTCATGAGCGCATTGGCGCCTAATGTTTCTGCACCCAAAAACAATTCTGTCGCGGAAACCGAGTTCAAGGATCAAGTCACCACCGGCCCGGTTGCGGGCAGCAGCAAGGAATACGAGGACGTACCCGGTTATCCCGGGATGCGGATTCCGATCAGGCGCATCCACCTCAGCACGGGCGAACATTTCGACCTGTACGACACCTCCGGACCGTACACGGAAACCGACGCGGAACAAAAGATCGACGTGCGGCGCGGATTATCCCGCATGCGCGACGCCTGGGAACGGCCGGAACCCATCGATGGCGCGGCGACCCAGCTGGCGTCGGCACGGGCCTGGATCATCACCCCCGAGATGGCCTTCATCGCGGCCCGCGAGCAGCTACCCGTTGAGCTGGTTCGCGAGGAGGTGGCTCGCGGCCGGGCGGTGATTCCGGCAAACAGGAACCACCCGGAGGCCGAACCGATGATCATCGGCAAGAAATTCGCGGTCAAGGTGAACGCGAACATCGGCAACTCTGCGGTGACCTCCTCGATCGAAGAGGAGGTGGAGAAGATGGTGTGGGCCGCCCGCTGGGGTGCGGACACCCTGATGGACTTGTCGACCGGCAAGGACATCCACGAAACCCGCGAGTGGGTGCTGCGGAACTCGCCGATCCCGGTCGGGACGGTCCCGATCTATCAGGCGTTAGAGAAGGTCAAGGGCGATCCGGCCAAGCTCAGCTGGGAAGTCTATCGGGACACCGTCATCGAGCAGGCCGAACAGGGCGTCGACTACATGACGGTGCATGCGGGCGTGCTGCTGCGCTACGTGCCGCTGACGGCCAAACGGGTGACCGGGATCGTTTCCCGCAGCGGTTCGATCATGGCCGCTTGGTGTTTGGCCCACCATCAGGAAAGCTTCCTCTACACGCACTTTGCCGAACTGTGCGAGATCTTTCGCCGCTACGAAATCACCTTCTCCCTCGGTGATGGCCTGCGTCCCGGGAGCATCGCCGATGCGAACGACGAGGCTCAGTTTGCGGAGCTGGCTACCCTCGGCGAGCTGACCCAGATCGCCCGCTCGCACGGGGTCGAAGTCATGATCGAAGGACCTGGACACGTGCCGATGGACAAGATCGCCGAGAACGTTCGGTTGGAGGAAGAGTGGTGTGACGAGGCGCCGTTCTACACCCTGGGGCCGCTGGCCACCGACATCGCGCCGGCCTACGACCACATCACTTCCGCCATCGGGGCGGCGTTGATCGCCCAGCACGGTACCGCGATGCTCTGCTACGTGACCCCGAAGGAGCATCTGGGGTTGCCTAACCGCGACGATGTGAAGGTCGGCGTCATCACCTATAAGATCGCTGCGCATGCGGCGGACTTGGCTAAGGGTCACCCACGGGCGCAGCAACGAGACGACGCGTTGAGCAAGGCGCGGTTTGAGTTCCGCTGGAATGACCAGTTCGCGTTATCCCTCGACCCGGACACGGCTCGCGAGTACCACGATGAGACGCTGCCTGCGGAGCCCGCGAAGACCGCGCATTTCTGTTCCATGTGTGGGCCGAAGTTCTGTTCGATGCGGATCTCTGCCGATGTGCGCAAATACGCGGACGAACACGGTCTAACCTCGCGAGAGGCGATCGAAGCGGGAATGAAGGACAAGGCTGAAGAGTTCATCCGCCGTGGCAATTCGGTGTACCTACCGGTGCGTGCGCTCTAGCCGTTAGCGCAGGCTGGCGCTACGACGCTGGGTAGCGTCGACCGGCTTCGAAGGTTGGGCTCGGGGAAGACAGGACTCTGCCGTCGGGTAAGAGTATCTCGAGGTCCCCGGGCCCGCCTTGAAGCGCGGGCCGGAACTTCCACACACCGGCGGTCTTAAGGCCGTGGTGTTCGTGGCAAAGATGCCACAGGTTGGCCAGATCGGTGTTGCCGTCTCTGGCCCAACCTTTGACGTGGTCAATCTCGCAGGCGATGGCCGGTTTCTGGCATCCGGGGATCCGACAGTATTGGTCCCGCAGCTGCAGGAGTGTACGCATCAGCTGGTTCGGCCGGTAGTTCTTCTTACCGAGGCCCAGCGGCATGCCGCTGACAGGTTCGGTCAGGATGGTGGTCCATTGCTGGGCTTGGGCGGCCAACTCGATGGCCGCTTGAGGTGAGATTGGTCCGTAGCCGTGCGCCTCAGGCGGCGGTAGTCCATAGGGCAGCTGTCCGGTGAAGGGTTCCTGGCCGGCGTCGAGGCGTTCTCGATTCAGCGCGGCCATCTCGCGTAACGCCGGGTCTAGGTTTTCTGCCCCGCTGAGGATGCTTCCGCAGGCGTAGCCGCCGGCGGCGATGAGCAGCTCCACCGGGATGGTGACGATGATCTTTGCGCGCGCACCGAGACCGTTCCTTGGCAGCAACGCGCTGTCGGCGGAGGCCGCACTGGCGTCGACACCGTAGTCTTCGAGCCCGTCGAGCACGGGCTGTCCTTGTTTGGTTTCCGGTTCGATCGGCACCGCTGTCAGGGTTCGTTCCGCCGGATCCGGGGCAATCGGATAGGTGCCCATGAGCAGGATCCGTGCAAGCTCGTCCACCTTGATTTGTTTGTAACTGCGGCCCCTGCGGGTTTCGCTGCGGCGCAGCGTGGAACGGGTGCGCGCGTCCAGTTCCGTGTCGAGCATGGCCAGCTTGTCTAGGCTCATGTATGCGGTCAGCCGACCCATGCCGTCGCCGGCGTCGGTGATGCTGACCTGTCGCTGACGAATGGCAATGCGGGCTCTGTTGGCCTTACTCTCGGGCGCTTTTTGCTCCCGCAGGTTGCGTGCATGGTTCTTGAAGCGGCGGCCGCCGTAGTGCTTTGCCGCCCCGAGAAGCTCCGCCTCCAGCTCCTTGTGGCGCTGCTTTGGCGGGTGCGTAGGTACGGGCGGCAGCGATTGCGGCGTCTCGGCATCCGGGGTCGGCGGCTCCGGGCTGTTACCGCCGATACTGGTGGAGTCGGGACGAACTGGTTCCGGGTTGGCTGGATCCGGCCAGCTAGGGTCGGAACCGGATAGATCCGGGGCATTTCCCGAGCCCGAGGGAAGCGGCAACTGGCCTTGAGGCGGCGCTTGGCCTGCCTGCTCCCCCGGTTCTGCTGTCTGCGACGGGGACGGGCTGTTCCGCAGTGCGTCGTGCTGGAAGGCGATCTCGCGCGCCTGTGCGATGGAGATGTCCCCGCGCCGAAGCGAA
Source organism: uncultured Micrococcaceae bacterium (assembly GCA_964476735.1). GTDB lineage: Bacteria > Actinomycetota > Actinomycetes > Actinomycetales > Micrococcaceae > Micrococcoides. The sequence goes on along the minus strand of CAYZBX010000120.1, from coordinate 2,069 downwards.
TCGACGGTTTCGGTGAGCTCCGTGGCGAAGTAGAGCCCGTCGCGCAGGATCCTGCGCCCCTGCGCGAACTCCAAGCCTAATCGGGTGGCTAGTGTGGAAATGAAGTTCCTGATGACCCAATCGTCTTTGGCGCTCAGCAGGTAATCCGCGTCGATGCTGTCCGGTGTCAGTTTCGGATTCTTCTGCGCAAATGCGTGCCGGGCGGTCTCCGCCACTGCAACGTATTCGACCGCTTGAATCCATCGTTTGACGGCCTGGATCCGGTCGATGATCGCGAAGCCCTCGTCGGCTCCGGTGATGCTTGGCGGGCGGCCGGTCTTACGATCGATGAAACCCACGTGGGAGGCAACTTCGGTACAGAAACCGCAGCCGGGCAGCGGCTGGGGGCCGACAACAGGGTCGGCCGGGTGCTCATGCTCCCGTGGCGGCGTGACACCGAAGATGCCGCGGCTCGGTCGCCGCGGCGGGTGCCCTGCTGGTTGGGTTGCGTTCTCGTTCATGCTTCAATTTTAGAATGAATATTCTATTTATTGAAGATCTTTTCTAATTTTGTGGATGACTCGAAATGCTAAATCATCTGTGGGGGACTCCCTTTAATCAATCAAGGGAAAACGCCGAGTTATCCACACTTTGGGAAAGCGTGCGGTTTTTCCACCGGTGTCCGGCGTTGCCGCTCAGGGCAGGCCAAGCAGGCGCAGCGTCGCCGTCGTGATGCTGGCGGCGAGGACGATCCACAGGAAGCTGGCCTTGCGCCAGGCGAGGATGCCGCCCGTGAGGACTCCGCACAGGCGTGCGATGCTGAAGTCTTCGAAGGAGGCGCCGAGTGTGGCGGTGATGCTGACCCCGATGAGCAGCAGGTAGGTTGCGGCTTGGACGGCGCGTTTGAGGAGCGGGCGCTTTTCGAGTCTGCCGCCGATGGTTGGGCCGAGAGCGCGGAGGATGAACGTGCCGATGGCTAGGAGCGCGACGGCGGCGAGCACGGTGGGGTTGATGAGTTCGGTCATGCGCCCTCCCCTTCGTCTGCCGCTGCTTTGTTAGCTGCGTTGCGCGCAGCTTGGCCGGGCAGGAAGATCAGCGGCAGGGCAAGCAGCGCCACGAGCGGGCCGATGCTGGCGGGGACGATGAAGGTACCGACGGCGGTCAGGGCCATGCCGACGATGGCGAGGACGCGGAATTCGGGGCGTTTGAGGGCCGGCAAGACGAGGGCGAGGATGGCTGCGGGGAAGAGCGCGTCGAGGCCGAGGGTTTCTGGTGGCACGAAGCGTCCGAGGAGGCCGCCGGCGAGGGCGCCGAGGGGCCAGGCGGTGAGCATCATGTAGCCTTCGGTCAGGTAGGCGCGGCGGCCCCAACCGCTGGTTTGGTGGGCGAGAGCGAAGGCGACGGCCTCGTCGTTCATCACGTGAATTTCCGCGGCACGTTGCGGCCACTTGCGGGTGAGGAAGCGGCGCACGGAGACGCCGTAGGGCAGGTGACGGATGTTCACGGTGAGGCCGGCGAGTGCGGCGAAGAAGGGGTTGGTGCCGGCGGCGACGAGGCCGACGAAGAGCATTTCCGCGGAGCCGGCGAGCACGATGGTGCCCAGCAATGGGGCGAACCAGAGGGGGAAGCCGCCCTCAACCGCCTGCACACCGTAGGCGATCCCGACTAGGCCAAGGGCCGCCGCGAGGGAAGCTGCCGAGGTGTAGAGGCTACGCGGCGGTTTGGCGGCGGCCCCGGGATGCGTGGCGCTGGCGTGGGTCAACAATTAGAAACCGCCGGTGTCCGAGGGCATCTCCGAGGCCATGTTGGAGAACCGGGAGTAGTGGCCCTGGAAGGCGACGACGATGTTGGCGGTGGGGCCGGAGCGGTTCTTGCCGACGATGATGTCCGCCTCGCCGGCGCGCTCGGTCTCCTTGTTGTAGACCTCCTCGCGGTGCAGCAGGATGACCATGTCCGCGTCCTGCTCGATGGAGCCGGATTCGCGCAGGTCGGAGACCTGCGGGCGCTTGTCCGGGCGCTGCTCGGAACCGCGGTTCAGCTGGGAGAGCGCGATGACGGGGACGTCGAGCTCCTTGGCGAGCAGCTTGATG
>CAYZBX010000119.1:6183-6582 GCA_964476735.1 uncultured Micrococcaceae bacterium | reverse complement strand
GTGCACGCGCGGCTACTCGGTGAGGTCAACGAACTGGACCGATCCGGAAAAGACCGCCGAGGCGGTCGACGCCGAGGGCTGGCTGCACACCGGTGACCTGGCCTCCATGGACGAGCACGGGTACGTGAAGATCGAGGGCCGCATCAAGGACATGATCATCCGCGGCGGGGAGAACATCTCCCCGCGGGAGATCGAGGAGTTCCTCTACACCCACCCCGCCATCCAAGACGTCCAAGTGATCGGGGTGCCGGATGAGAAGTACGGCGAGGAGCTGATGGCCGCGATCATCCTCAAGGACGGCGCCGCCGCGCTGACCGCCGAAGACGTTCGCGAGTACTGCTTCGGCAAGTTGGCCCACTACAAGATCCCCAAGTATGTGCAGCTGCGCGAATCCTTCCC
>CAYZBX010000119.1:0-6173 GCA_964476735.1 uncultured Micrococcaceae bacterium | reverse complement strand
TTCCCGATGACGGTCTCCGGCAAGATCCGCAAGGTCGAGATGCGCGAGGAGTACATCTCCCGCATCGACTAACGCGCCCGGTGATCCTCCGGGGTCAGCTTCGGCCCGAACCTGCTGGGCCGGAAACCGCTCAGCCCGATGAGCCGAACCACCCGGTGCCGCTGCCCGCGCCACGGCTCCAGCAGCTGCAGCATCCGGGCGTCGTCACCGCGGACCCCGCTGAGGGCCTCCACCACGTGATGCGCCAAGTGGTAGTCGCCCACCGAGACCGAGTCCGGGTCCGCGTGGGTGCGCTGCAGGACCTCCGCCGCCGTCCACGGCCCCACCCCGGACAACAGCCGGATGCTGCGCCGCAGCTGCGGTAGCGGCTGCTGGGCGATCCGGTCGAGGGTGCTGGCCCGCCGGGCTAGGCCCAGCACGATCCGCGAACGCTGACCATCCACCCGTGCCTGATGCCACGCCCAGGACGGGATCCGCGCCCACTGCTGCGGGCTGGGCGGCACCCGCATGCCCATCGGCGCCGGTCCGGGCGGTTCCTCCCCGTACCGACGCAGCAGGTAGCGCCACGCGTACCGGGCCTCCTCGTGGGTCACTTTCTGCTCCAACACCACCGTGGTCAGCTGGTCGAAGAGCAGCCCGGTGGCGGGCAAACGCACACCCGGGTTGGCCCGCCGCGCAACGCGCACGAACGGCGGCAGGGAGGCCAGGAACTCGGTGTCGTCGAAGTCCGCCCAGCAATCCTGCAGCCCGATCATCCGCCACAACCGGTCCCGGACCCAGTCCGCTCCCGGACCCCACAACCAGGCCCGCACCAGCCCGTGCGGCCCGGGCTGCTGGCGCAGCCGGACGGTGACCGGCAGGCCCTGCGGTGTGCGCAGGCACCACCACAGCCCGTCGGCGCCGAAGCGCATGGCCGGGTCGGCCGTGCCGCGCGCCAGCACACTCAGGGTGGCGCGCAAATCGTAGGGGGCGGTTGGGCGGATCTGCATACCTACATTCTAAGAAACACATTTTCCGACTCCGGCCTCCGGCTGAGTAGAGTCGTGGGTATGAAATACGCAGACTCGGTCCTCGATTTGATCGGCCACACCCCGTTAGTCAAACTCAACAAGGTCACAGAAGGCATTGCGGCGACGGTCCTGGTCAAACTCGAGTATCTCAACCCGGGCGGATCCATCAAGGACCGGATCGCGTTGAAGATGATCGAACGGGCCGAAGCGGAGGGCAAGCTCGGCCCCGGCGGCACGGTGGTGGAACCCACCTCCGGTAACACGGGCGTCGGCCTGGCCATGGTCGCCCAGCAGAAGGGCTACAAGACGGTCTTCGTCACCCCGGACAAGGTCGGTCAGGAGAAGCGGGACGTGCTGCGCGCCTACGGCGCCGACGTCGTCGTGGTCGCCACCGCGGTCGCACCCGAGTCCGAGTACTCCTACTACGGGGTCTCCGACCGATTGACGCGGGAAACCGAGGGCGCCTACAAGCCGGACCAGTTCGCCAACCCGGCGGCACCGGACTCGCACTACGAGAGCACCGGTCCGGAAATCTGGGCGGACACGGACGGTAAGATCACTCACTTCGTTGCCGGCGCCGGCACCGGTGGCACCATCACCGGCACCGGCCGCTACCTCAAGGAGGTCTCCAAGGACCGGCCCGAGGGCCCGGTGAAGGTCGTGGTCTCCGACCCGGACGGCTCCGTCTACTCCGGCGGCAGCGGCCGCCCGTACTTCGTCGAAGGCGTTGGCGAAGACATGTGGCCGGGTAACTACGATCCGGCCGTGCCTGATGAGGTCCAGTCCGTCACCGACGCCGAGGCCTTCGAGATGACCCGCAGGCTGGCCCAAGAAGAGGGGCTGCTGCTGGGCGGCTCCTCCGGTATGGCGGTGGTCACCGCGCTGAAGGTGGCCAAGGACCTGCCCGCCGACGCCGTCGTGGTGGTGCTGGCCCCGGATTCCGGACGCGGCTACCTCGCCAAGATCTTCAACGACGAGTGGATGAACGCGCACGGCTTCGCCGCCTCCGGCGCCAGCGCCGAGACCACCGCGTACCCGCCCGCCCTCGGCGGCGACAGCGAGCCTGCCCCAGCCAGCGCGGCGGGGGAGCGCGCCGCGGCCGTGCTCGGGGACAAGACGGTGGCCGAGCTGCTGCAGGCCCGGGCCGCGGACAAGGCTCCGACCACACCCCAACTGCTCTACGTGTCCCCGGACTCCACGCTGCAGACCGCAGCGCAGATCATGCTGCGCTACGGGGTGGACCAGCTGCCGGTGCTGGCCGAGAGCGAGGGAGCCCCGCGCGCCGGGGAGATCCGCGGCTCCATCACCACCGCGGCCGTCACCGCCGCGCTGCTGAGCACCAGCGACGCGGAGGCCACCGTGGGCGCCTACATCGGCGAACCGCTGGTGACCATCGGCGCGCACCAGCCGCTGGCCGAGGTCCACGCCAAGATCGCCGAGCAGGGGCCGGCCCTGGTCCTCGATGCCGGCACCGTGGTGGGCGTCATCACCCAACACGACCTGCTGGCCCTGTTCGCCGGCTAATCCAGACTTTTTCGAACCCGTCCCTCATAAGCCAAAGGAGCCTCTTTCGTGGCTGAAAACTCTTCCGCTGACTACGCCAAGCGCGGTTTCAACACCAACGCGGTACACGCCGGCCAGGCCTTCGAACCGCTCACCGGCGCCGTGGTCCCGCCGATCCACCTGTCCTCCACCTATGCACCCGACGGCATCGGCAACCTGCGCCAGGGCTACGAGTACAGCCGCGGCGGCAATCCCACTCGTGACGCCCTGCAGACCCAGCTTGCCGCCGTGGAGCGCGGCAAGCACGCCTACACCTTCGGTTCCGGGTTGGCCGCTGAGGACGCGATCATCCGCGGGCTGTGCGCACCGGGGGACCACATCGTGCTCGGTAACGACGCCTACGGCGGCACCTACCGGCTGATCCACCGGATCCACGGCAAGTGGGGGATCACCCAGCAGGCCGTGGACATGGCCGATCTGGATGCCGTCCGCAAGGCCGTCACGGAGAACCAGACCAAGATCCTGTGGGTGGAGACCCCCTCCAACCCGCTGATGAAGATCTCCGACATCGCCGCGCTGGCGCAGATCGCCGACGAGGCCGGCGCCGCGCTGGTGGTGGACAACACCTTCGCCACCCCGTACCTGCAGCTGCCTCTGGAGCTGGGCGCGCACATCGTGGTGCACTCCACCACCAAGTACATCGGCGGGCACTCGGACGTCGTCGGCGGCGCGGTCATCCTCAACGATGACGCCATGGCCGAGGAAATCGCGTTCCAACAGTTCGCCGTCGGCGGGGTCAACGGCCCGTGGGACGCCTACCTGACCACCCGCGGCCTGAAGACCTTGGGCGTGCGGATGGACAAGCACCAGGCAAACGCGCAGAAGATCGCCGAGTTCCTGGCCGAGCACCCGCGGGTCTCCGCAGTGCAATACCCGGGCCTGCCGGACCACCCGGGCCACGAGTTGGCGGCCAAGCAGATGAGCGGCTTCGGCGGGATGCTGTCCTTCCAGGTGGCCGGCGGGGAGGCCGCCGCCCGCACTGTGGCGGAAAACACGCAGGTGTTCATCCTCGCCGAGTCCCTGGGCGGCATCGAGTCCCTGCTGAACTACCCCTCGGAGATGACGCACGCCTCCGTAAAGGGCACTGATCTCGCGGTTCCCGTGGATCTGCTGCGGCTGTCCGTCGGCATCGAAGACATCGACGACCTGCTGGCGGATCTGGCTCAGGCCCTGGACAAACTCGGCTAAAAACCGCATGAATACGGGCCGGAAGGGGGCCCGTGTCCGCGACTAAGGCGCCAGTAGCGTAAACTGGTTAACGGTCGAGAGTGATTCGACCCGTTTTCCATTTTCACGCCACTGGCGTTTTTAGGCTTATTTTCGTCCGGGACAAAGCATCAATAGCAAGGGTGCAGTATCCCCGCGCATCGTGGCCAGTACAGCGCCGCAGAAGAGAAAAGACTGCATTGAGCACTGATTCAATGACCCCGCACACCCCTACGATTGACGCCGAGCAGCAGGATTCTGCCGGCAAGAACGAAGACCGCGAGAACGCGGTCAGCTTCGTTGACCTCGGCCTTGACGGCCGCATCCTCGCAGCCCTCGATGACCTGGGCTACGAGACCCCGTCCCCGGTTCAGGCCGCGACCATCCCGCACCTGTTAGCCGGTCGGGACGTCATGGGCTTGGCCCAGACCGGTACCGGCAAGACTGCGGCGTTTGCGCTGCCGGCCCTGTCCACCATGGCCGCGCTGGCCGATGTGAACGGCCCGGCCCAGACGCCGCAAACCCTGGTGCTCGCACCGACCCGTGAACTTGCACTGCAGGTGGCGGAGGCGTTCACCTCCTACGCCAAGCACCTGCCGGAGCTGACGGTGCTGCCGGTCTACGGCGGCGCCCCGTACGGGCCGCAGCTGGGCGGGTTGCGCCGCGGCGCACAGATTGTGGTCGGCACCCCTGGCCGTGTCATCGACCACATCGAACGCGGCTCGCTGATCCTGTCCGACCTCCAGCACATGATCCTGGACGAGGCAGACGAGATGCTGCGCAGGGGCTTTGCCGATGAGGTCGACAAGATCTTGGCGCAGACCCCGGAGGACAAGCAGATTGCGCTGTTCTCCGCCACCATGCCGCCGGCCATCCGGCGGATCGGCCAGAAGTACCTGAAGGACCCGGTCGAGGTGAAGATCGCCGCGACCGCCACAACCGCCAAGAACATCCGGCAGCGGTTCATCCACGTGGTGCACTCCCGGAAGTTGGACGCGATGACCCGCGTGCTGGAGACCGAGCAACACGAGGGCGTGATCACCTTCGTACGGACCAAGTCCGCCACCGAGGAAGTCGCACAGAAGCTCTCCGCCCGCGGCTACCGGGCCACCGCCATCAACGGCGATATCCCGCAGAAGTTGCGTGAAAAGACCGTGGAGGACCTGCGCGCCGGCCGGATCGACATCCTCGTCGCCACCGATGTGGCGGCCCGCGGCTTGGACGTGGAACGGATCTCCCACGTCATCAACTACGACATCCCGCACGACACCGAGTCCTACGTGCACCGCATCGGCCGCACCGGGCGGGCCGGTCGCAGCGGCGACGCCATCCTGTTTGTCACCCCGCGTGAGAAGCACATGCTGCGCCAGATTGAGAAGGCCACCAAACAGGCCGTCGAACCGATGAACATCCCGACCGTGGGTGAGGTCAACCAGAACCGCCTGCAGCGCTTCGGCGAGCAGATCAGCAAGACCCTGGAAGCCCAGGAGCTGGACACCTTCCGGGACTTGGTGGCCGAGTACGAGAACACCCACGATGACGCCACCATGGTGGATATCGCCGCAGCCTTGGCCTACATGGCCCAGGGCGGGCGGCCGCTGCTGCTGGACGAAGAGGACTTCCAAGCCATCCCCGAGAGCCGCAAGGACCGCGATCGCGACCGTGGCGAACGCGGGGAGCGCGGCGAGCGTGGGGAGCGCGGCGGACGCTTCCGCAAGGACCGGTCCATCCGGCCGGGGCAAAAGCTGTACCGGATCGCGCTGGGACGCAGGGACCGGCTGCGCGCCGGTTCCGTGGTCGGAGCCATCGCCAACGAGGCCGGCCTGTCCAAGGACGACATCGGAGATATCTCGATTCGATCCGACTTCACCTTGGTGGAACTGCCGGAGAAGCTCTCCCCGGCACAGTTGAAGGCGCTCTCCACGACCGAGATCGCCGGCAAGCGCATCGACCTGCGGGAAGATTCCGGCCGGCGCCCACACGGCTCTGGAGCCCCGGTGACCGGCTTGGCCGGCAAGAACAAGAAGCGCTTTGCGGACGGCCGCAAGAAGCGCCACCGTCACGGCTTCTAACCAGATGTTGACGGCCTAGCCCGTCCGAGGAAAACTCCCTCACTAGCGGCGACGATGTTCGCTGCCCGGTGGGGGAGTTTTTTGTGGTCAACATCTCACCATCGAGGCGGCGCTGCGGAGCGTCTTCTGCGGGTGAACCTGTCGGCTAGATCACCACCTGGCGGGTGTCCGCCGCCACCGGCGCAAGAGCTGTCCGAGAACCCCGGAATCTCAAGGAATTGACGGCGTTGAGCACCGAAAGTTGGTTGCCTAAACGGGATCTGAACTGAGGGAAAAATGCGGCCCACGTTTCGGATTTTGTTTCCGCCAAAAACTTGTGTAA
>CAYZBX010000118.1:0-6623 GCA_964476735.1 uncultured Micrococcaceae bacterium | reverse complement strand
ACGCCACCGGCCACCCCTCCTTCGTGATGTCCAACTCCTTCACCAACCAGGTGATGGCCCAGCTGGAATTGTTCACCAAGCAGGACAGCGGAGAGTACCAGAATCAGGTCTACGTCTTGCCGAAGATCCTTGATGAGAAGGTGGCACGCCTGCACCTGGCCTCCCTCGGGGTCGAACTCACCGAGCTGACCAAGGAACAGGCAGAGTATCTTGGCGTGGATGTGGCCGGACCCTACAAGGCCGATCACTACCGCTACTAGCCACGGCGCTGACGCCACAGCCGTCTCAGGGAAGCCTGCCCCGCGCGTATATCAGCGCATTCGGGGCAGGCTTCCCTTAAACTTTGGATAATCACCCTGTCCAGCCCGAGGAGGCACCGTGGCGCAGAAAGAAGATCCGCTGCACCAGGAAAAAGACTTTGAAAGCGGGATCGACTACTCCGCCTTCCAAGAAGAGGAACCCGAAGAGCCGCAGGACACCTCCGTGCGGGAGACAAGCGGTGAGCCCGCGGCGCCGGAATCGCGCACCGAAACGGACGCCGATCCGGCGAACGAACAGCGGACCGAGCAGGCTGCCCCAGCAGACGCCGATGCCGAGGAACACAAGACGGAAGCCTTTACCTCACCGATCTACCGGCAACTGAAACAGGAACGCCCGGAGACACCGACAGCCGCACCCGTACAGCAAACGGCGGTGCTGGACCGGAACCGGATCCGCACCGGCGACGCCGCAGCAGCCGGGCCAACGCCGAGCTGGCTGGCGGACACCACGGAAGCGCCGAGCGAGGACAGTGAACGCCGGGCCGCGTGGCGGGACGAGGTCCGCACCTCTGCCAGCGGCTTCGCTAAGTTCCTCCAAGTCCTGTTGGCGATTTTCTACCCGTTCCTGTTGCTGGTCGGTACCTTGCGCCTCGTGGCCTCGCCGCTCCTGCTGCTGGTGAGCTACAACCGGCCGGGCTTCCCGGCCGACGAGTACGGCTTCACCGCCGGGGACCGACTGACCTACGGATCCTACCCGTTGGACTACCTGTACAACACCGCCGACACCCGCTATCTGGGGGACCTGACGCTCAACGGGCAGGCCGTGTTCCGCCCGGAGGAAGTCCAACACATGGCGGACGTGAAGTTGATCATGGTGATCACCATGCTCTCCGGGCTGGCGCTGCTGATCCTAGCGGGGCTGTGCATGTGGTACCTGCGTCGCAACTACCCCGGTGCGGTCCGGCGAGCGTTCTTCTCCGGGGCCATCGCAACGCTAGCGATCCTCGTAGCTGTGGCGGTGGCGGTCATCGTGGGCTTCACCGCGTTCTTCAACTGGTTCCACGAGGTCTTCTTCCCGCAAGGAAACTGGCAGTTCTACCGGGATGACACGCTCATCCGTCTCTACCCAGAAATGTTCTGGTTGGACGCGATCATCGGTTGGGGCGCGCTGGTGCTGATCGGGCTGATCATCACGTTCATCGCAACCTGGCCGACCAAGAACCGCCGTGCCCGCAGTGCCGCCGAGCTCGAGCGGCTCTGGGCGTTGGAAGCCGAGGAAAAGTTCGAAGCCTCGGACCGGGACGAGCAGGCCCGCCCACGGGCACAGCAAGAGCCAGAAGAAACCCCGCGGGAGCAACGCCGTCGGCTGAAACAAGAGGAGAAGGACCGCAAGGCCGCCGCCAAGGCAGCCGAGAAACAGCAGAAGGCGGCGGCCAGCAAGAACTAGGACGGGGCAGCTACTTTGCGCAGGAGCGCATCAGCGGCCGTACATCTCCTCGACTAGGTCTTGGAAGTCGCGGACCACGACGTTGCGCTGCAACTTCATGGACGGGGTCAGGTGGCCACTCGAGTCTGTCAGCTCGATGGGCAGCACCCGGAATTCGCGAATCGATTCTGCGCGGGAGACTCGCGTGTTGGCCTCGGTGATGACGGCCTGCAGGTGTTCGCGCACCGCCGGGTTGGACGCTGCTTCCGCTAAGCTGAGCTGGGGCAGCTGAGCGCGTTCACACCAGCGCGGCAGGACCTCCGGGTCTAGGGCCACCAATGCCGAGACGAAGGGTCTGTTTTCGCCGACCACGACCACGTGGGAAACTAGCTCCGCCTTCCGCAGTTCTTCTTCCATCGGGCCGGGGTAGACGTTCTTGCCTCCGGAGGTGACAATCAGTTCCTTCTTCCGGCCCAGAATTGTGAGGAACCCGCGGTCATCCAGCTGACCCAGATCCCCGGTGCGCAGGTAACCGTCGTCGGTGAAGGTGTCTTCCGTGGCGTGACGGTCCCCGTGGTAGCCCGCAAAGACGACAACGCCGCGGATCAGGATTTCTTGGTCCTCCGCGATCTTGATGTCGACGCCGGGGATCGGCAACCCGACCGTGCCCAGCCGGGTGGTGCCGGGCACGTTGAGGGTGGCCGGAGCGGTCGTCTCGGTCAGACCGTAACCCTCCTGCATGCCGATGCCGACCCCGCGGAAGAACAGACCCAACTCCGGATCCAAGGTGGAGGCACCGGAGACGGCAAACTTGGCCCGGTTGCCCAGCAGCGCGCGTAGCTTGCTGTAGACAAGCACATCGAACAGCTTGTGCTTGACACGCAGGCCCAGACCCGGGCCAGGCCCCTCGTCGAGGTCCGCCTGTTCACAGGCTTTGGCGTAGTCGATGGCGGTCTGCTTGGCAGCCGCGAAAATCTTGCCCTTGCCAGCGTTCTCGGCCTTCTGGGTAGCTCCGGCAAGCACCTTCTCGAAAACGCGTGGCACCGCCAAGACGAAGGACGGGTTGAAGGAGTTCAACGCCGGCAAGAGCAACTTCAGGTCCGCCACGTGGCCAATCTTGATGCCACCGACTAGGCAGATGTATTGGACCGCCCGCGCCAAGATATGCGCCAGCGGCAGAAACATGAGCGAGCTGGACTGGTCAGCACCCTGACCTTCCGGGTAGACGATGTCCGCGGCGTAGGGCAGGATGTTCACACTGGTCAGGCACAGGTTGGCGTGCGTGATGCGGGCGCCCTTGGGACGACCGGTGGTGCCGGAGGTGTACACCAAGGTGGCAACGTCGTTGAGCCCGGCGGCGGTGCGGGCCGCTTCCAGCGTCTCGTCGCTGACCTCGGCTCCCTTGTCGCTGTAGGCGTACAGATCCTCCAACGCGCCGATCACGTGAACCGGCAGCTCGGTCAGGCCGAGGCTACGCAGGGCTTGGGCGGTGACCGCGGAGTGCTGTTCGGACTCCACAAAGATCATCGAAGCCCCGGAGTCTCCCACGATGTGTTCCACCTGGTAGGCGGAGGAGGTCTCGTAGATCGGCACCGATACGGCTCCGGCAAACCAGATGGCCTGATCCAGTAGCGCCCAAGAGTAGCTGGTGGAGCACATCACGGCGACCATCTGTCCCGGCCTGACCCCATCGTGGATCAGCGCCTTGGCGAGGGCCTTGACCTGATGCACGAAGTCGCTGAGGGAGACGTCCCGCCACGTGATGTGGTCCCCGGAAATCGTGGGCACGGCGTAGGCCGGCAACTCCGGTGCCCGTTGAAGGCGTTCTAGGACCAGATCGGTCACGTTGGTTGTTTCTGGTAGCTCGGCCACTTGGGTGTTTGTGACTTCCTGCATCAGTGTTTCCTTTACCTTGGGGTTGTGAGCTCAAGTCAGTGCGGCGCTAAATCCACGAGGAGAACCACATCCGGGCTCGCCAGGCGTCGTAGTCGATCTGTTGGCCGGTCCAGACCGGCAGGAAGAAGGCGCTGACGGCGACGACCAACACCACGAAGGCGATGGCGCCCACCGTGACAGTCTTGCTGTACCTGCCGGTTCGCTCGAGGTGCTCTTTACTCATGACGCGCATGACCCAGGCCAGCGCCAACAGCACGCCGAGGATCAAGAACGCCTCGTAGGAGACGGTGTAGAAGAAGAACATGGTCCGGTTGGGGAAGGCCAACCACACGAAGAATCCGGCAACGTAGCCGGCCAACACGGACCAGGCCCGCCAATCGTTGCGCCCGAAGGCCAAGAACAGCACCACCAAGAAGGCCACCGCACCGGACCACCACAGCAGCGGATTGGCCAAGTCGGTGATGGCCGAAGAACATGACTGGTGGACGCAACCGGCCTGCCCGAATTCGGCTCCCTCGTAGAAGAACGAGGTGGGCCGGCCCATGACCCACCACGTCCACGGGGTGGCGGCGTAACTGTGCGTGCTGTCCAACCCGCTGTGGAAAGAGGTGGATTGGACGTGGTAGTTGACCAGCGATCGTAACCACGGCGGGATGAGGGCGCCGGGGCCCTCTACCGGGTTCTCGGCGGCCCATTGGCGACCGTAACCGCCGCTAGTCAAAAGCCAGCCCGACCAGGTGCCTAGGTAGGTGAGCAGGTACAGCGGAACACCGGTCAACAGCGCAGGCACCCAGTCGGCGCGCACGGCCGTCGACAACGCGGGTTTGTCGCTGGCAGCCGCGGTGTAGAGCAGCCTGCGGGCCTGCCAATCCCAGACCATGGTGAGCAGGCAGAACATGCCGACGAAGGCGATCGCCGAGAGCTTCACCGAGGTCGCGCAGCCCAGCAGCACCGCGGCCAGCAGCCACCACGGTCGCCACAGCAGCTCCGCAAAACGGGGCGAATGACCCTGTTGTGCCCACGCGAGCAACCGTCTCCGGTGCCACTGCCGGTCTTGGACGAGGGCTAGGAACGCCGCCAGCACGAAGAAGGCCAAGAAGATGTCGAGCAGCCCCGCTCGGGACAGCACCAGGTGGTGACCCTCGACGGCCAGCAGGACACCGCCGAGAATGCCAAAAAACTGGGAACGAAACATCTTGGTGACTAGCACGGCGAAGAGCAGGACCATCAGGGTGCCGGCCAGCGCGGCCGAGAACCGCCACCCGTAGCCATTGTCCACACCGAAGATGGCCATTCCTGCGCCGATCAGCCACTTACCAAGCGGCGGGTGGACCACGTATCCGGGCTCGTCAAGCGGCTGAGGGTTGCCGGCGATGAAGTTGTCGTTGCTGTCCTCCGGCCACTTGATCTCGTAGCCGTATTGCCACAGCGCCCAGCCATCTTTGACGTAGTAGGTTTCATCGAAGATGAGACGGCCCGGGTAGTCGAGGTTCCAAAACCTCAAGAGCCCGGCAACCGCGGTGATGACAATGATTGCCAGCCACCCGAGACGGGTAAAAACCACCGGATCGTCGATCAAGCGGTCGCGCAGCTCAGCGGCTCGTCGCGGGTCGACGCGCGGTGATTGAAGTGTACTCATCAGGCTTATCGTATCGAAAGGTCCCGAGCGGGCGTGAGTCGTGCCGAGAGGATAGGCTGGAAGCCATGTCCGGAACGATCACTCTGGCGGCAACGCCCATCGGAAACCTCGCCGATATTTCCACCCGCGTCCGCGAGCTGTTGCGCACGGCGCCGCTGATTGCCGCCGAGGACACCCGGCGAACCCAGCAATTGTTGTCGGCGTTGGGCATCAGCGCCGAAGGGAAACTGACGGCCTACCACGAGCACAACGAGGCCGCCAAGACGGCCACACTCCTAGAGCAGGTCGCGGCCGGGACCGACCTGCTCATGATCACCGACGCGGGAATGCCGGCCGTCTCGGATCCGGGCTATCGATTGGTGCAGGCGGCCATCGCCGCTGACATTCCGGTCACCTGCGCGCCCGGCCCCTCCGCTCCGCTGGTCGCCTTGACCCTGTCCGGGCTGCCCACCGACCGGTTCTGCTTCGAGGGTTTCCTGCCCCGAAAGACCGGGGCCCGCGAGCAACGCCTGCGTGAACTGGCCACCGAAGAGCGCACCCAGATCTTCTTTGAGGCGCCGCACCGTCTTGAGCAGGTCTTGGCTGCGATGAGTGAAGTTTTCGGCCCTCAGCGGCGTGCGGCCGTCTGCCGCGAACTGACCAAGATGTACGAGGAGATCCGGCGCGGCAGCCTTGCCGAGCTGGTGGCGCAGCAGCAGGTCGATCCTGCCCGCGGGGAGATCGTTCTGGTGGTGGAGGGTGCCACCCCGGACGTCCCGGACGTGGCGGCGCTGGCTCAGGAGGCCTTGACCGCGCATCGAGCCGGAGAGCGGTTGAAGACCGCTGCCGCCGCAGTGGCCAAACTGCACGGCCAATCCACCCGGGAGATTTACCAGGCAGCGCTCGATCTCATGGCCGAGAGCGAAAACTCTTAGACTTCCAGCGCAGCGTGGCCAGCGCAACAGGCCGTTGCCCTCGTGGGTACCGTAATCTAGTACTGGAGAACTTTAGACTCACCAGACTTCAACGACCAGAGGTGACTGACGCGATGAGCGTGACACAAGAACGTGAACAACAGGTACTCGATGCGGTGCCAACCGGACTACTCATCAACGGTGAATGGCGTGACGCCACCGGTGGGAAGACCCTCGACGTGCAGGACCCAGCCACCGGCAAGGTGCTGCTGACCATTGCTGACGCCAGCAAGGAAGACGCGATGGCCGCGATGGACGCGGCCGCCGAGGCGCAGAAGGAGTGGGCACGGACCGCCCCGCGCGAACGCGCCGAGATCCTGCGCCGCGCCTTCGACCTCGTGACCGAGCGGGCCGAGGACTTCGCCCTGCTGATGACCATGGAAATGGGCAAGCCGCTGGACGAGGCCCGCGGTGAGGTCAAGTACGGTGCGGAGTTCCTGCGCTGGTAC
>CAYZBX010000117.1:0-6660 GCA_964476735.1 uncultured Micrococcaceae bacterium | reverse complement strand
TACCGGTTTGGCTCCTCCACAAGCGCGCAAGAGCCGAACAGTCACCAAAAGTTTGCTTTCTGGTAGGGATCCCGAGACTTCGACCGGATACCAATGAAGACATGACTGCCAAAGAACTCAGCGTGGTACTCGACCCAGATCTCGTAGGCGACCTGAAGGAACCACAGCAGCGACACGTCCGCCGGGTCCTGACCCTGATGTACACCGGTCAAGAGCTACCAGACGATCACACCCTCCAAGGTGTCATCGCCGAACTAGCCAACTCCTGGTAACTATCCCTGATCCGCAGCGCCGTCGCCGAAGCACCGAGCGATGTCCGCGACGGTTTCCCTCGCCCACGAACCAACCCCGATGAGGGTGGCCGAGGCGGCACCGCACCAATCTCCATAACCTAAGAAATACAAGCCCGACACCTTGGCCGAACGCGTTAACAACTGCCGGTCCGTGACCGGAGGCATCCTAGCATCGTCGTCACCGCTCGCTAAAAGCCCTAGGTGAGCCAAGTTCGGTAGGAATCCCGTACACCAAATAATTGCATCGGCTAGATGAACCGAGCCGTCCGTCCAACGGGGTCCTTGCACCGCGAGGGAATCGAACATGGGCGTGGCACGCAGCTTGCCGGCATCGCGGGCAGAACGCACCGCCGGCACCGCCACGATCTTGCCCAACGAGGCTCCGTCCGCCGGCTCTTGACCCCGGGACAGCCGGTCCTTTCGCGCCGTCGCAAGCTGAAAGAGCACCCGTCCATCCACGTCATCGGGCATGTAGCGTGGCGGTTCCGACGTCGTCCAGAGCACCGAGGCTGCCACGGGCAGAAGATCCGCGGCGATTTGCGCGCCGGAGTTGCCCGCGCCAACGACCACCACAGCCGCGCCAGCGAAACGATCCGGACCGGCGTAGTCGCGGGTGTGCAGTTGCGCTCCGCTATAACGATCGCTGCCTGGCAGCGCGGGCACGTGGGGACGGTCCCAACTACCCGTGGCGCTGATCAGATAACGACACCGCCACGCACCGTCATCGGTCAGGACGCGGAACCCCTCGTTGCCGCAACGCAGGACTCGGGTCACCCGAACCGGGCGATGGATGGGCAGCCCGTAGCGTCGTTCGTAATCGGTCAGATACCCGACAACGTGCTCGGCGTCAGGGTTGGCCGGTCCTGTGTAAGCGGGCATCTGGCGACCGGGCAGCGAACTGTGCCCGGCGGGGGAGAACAGCTCCATGCTCGGCCAATAGTGTTGCCACGCGCCGCCGGGCTTGGTCCCGGCATCGAGGATCGCGAAGGAAGGGGCAACGGCTACCCGCCCCCGCTCTCGATCCCGCTGCAGGCGCTGCAGGTAGAACCCTGCGGCCAGCCCGGACTGTCCCGCCCCGATCACCAGCACATCGACCGCGCGCTCGTTGTTTCCCTCACTCATAGGCACAGTCTAGGCCGGCTGGCCACTTGCCGCCCGGGCTGTATCCTGTTCGAAGGTCCACCATCACCGGGACCGTATCGTTTGTGGGATAGGAATCGATGACACTCACTTCGGAGCAGCGCAACTTCAGCGGCCGCGTCGGCGCTCTGCTGGGTATCCTCTTGTTGGCCCTGTCGCTGCGGGCTGCCGTGGTTTCCGTGCCGCCGTTGCTGGCCCAAATCACCCCGGCGGTCGGCTTCACCCCGTTCAGCACCGGTGTGTTGGCGATGCTGGCCCCGGTCTGTTTCGCCATCTTTGGTCTGTTGACCCCGCGCATGATCAACGGGTGGGGGATCCGCAACACGCTCTTTCTCGGGATCGGGCTCGCCGTTCTCGGCCAGCTGCTGCGTCCTTTCGCCCCAAACGCGGTCGTCTTCCTGCTGCTGTCCGTGGTGACGCTCGGCGGTTACGGGATCGGCAACGTGGTGCTGCCTCCGCTGGTGAAGAAATACTTCCCGGACCGCATCGCGAGCCTCACCTCCGGGTACGTGACCTTGCTGGCGGTCGGCACGTGGATCAGCCCGCAGTTCGCGGTGCCGCTTGCCGAGCTGGTGAACTGGCAGTTCTCCATCGGGTTCTGGGCGCTGCTGTCCGCCATCGTGGCAGTGCCGTGGCTGCTCCAGATCCGGCAGGACCGAAACACAGGATTGGCCGATGTGAAGGTTCAAACGGCGACCACTGCGGTACCGATGCAGGCGAAGATCAATCCGTGGAAGTCCCGGGTGGCATGGGGGCTGGCGATCTACTTGGCCGGGAACTCCGCCCAAACCTACGTCTACTTCACCTGGCTGCCGCCCTACCTGCAGGACCGCGGCCTCGACGAATTCACTGCCGGTTCCATGCTGGCCTACTTCGCCATCCTGATGCTGCCCGTCAGTCTCGTGATCCCCATGTGGGTGCCCAAGCTCAAGCACCCCATCGTCGCCATCGGGTTGTTCACGATTTGCTGGGTGATCGGACACACCGGCCTGCTGCTGAGCCCGAAGGAGTACGGCTGGTTGTGGGTCACCTTCTCCGGGCTGGGGCAAGGCACCTTTGCCATCGCGCTGCTGATGGTCAACCTGCGCTCCCGAACCACCTACGGCTCCGGAATTCTCTCCGGTTTCGGTCAGGGGATCGGCTACGCGGGTGCGGCGATCGCCCCGATGTTCTTCGGCATCGTGCACGAGGCCACCGGCAGCTGGCCGGTCACCTTCCTGCTACTGGCCGGCGCCATGGTGGTTATGATCACCGGCGCGTTGATGATCAACGCGCCCCGGATGATCGAGGACACCGCAGCGGCGAAGAACCCCGCCTAGTCGTTGCCGCGCGAGCGCAGCCGGACGGTGGGCATGACGGGCGCCGGCAGGGCGGCCGGCTGACCCGCTGGCCAAGGCCCGAACACCTCGTCCCCATCGGATGGTGCGGGGCTCTCAGCCCCGATCTCCGCCTGATAGCGTGCCCGGTAGGCGACGATCTCCTCGTGATCGCGGCCGATGAAGTTCCACCACATCACGATACGCTCACCGAACGGCTGGCCGCCGAGAATCAGCAGGCGAACCGGCTCGGTGCCTGCGGTGAGGGTGATGCACCGGTCCTGTTCGTCGACGGCACCCAAGAACAGCAGCTGATCAGCGGCCACGGTGGTTTCGCCCGCGGTGACGCTGCCGCTATCGACGAGCAGGCCGTACTCCCGCCCACGAGCCAGCGTCAGCTCAAAGCTTGCCCCGGCCTCCAGAACCAGTTCCGCGCCGATCAGCTCCACCGGGAGCTGAAGCTCCGCCGTGGCCTCGTTGACCGTCCCGGCAAAGACGCGCAGCTGGCTGCCGTCGCCGGCCACGACATCGGGCACGTAGTGGTGGAACTGCGGGTCCATGTGCCGGTGTTCATCCGGCAACGCGAACCAGAGCTGGGCGCCGTGCAGCACCGTGGTGTCCGCGGTCGAGAATTCCGAGTGCGTGATGCCCCGGCCGGCGATCATGATGTTGGCCTCGCCCGGGACCACCCGCGCGCTGGTGCCCAGCGAGTCCAGATGATCGATCGCGCCGCTGAACAGCCAAGACACCGTGGCCAGACCGGTGTGCGGGTGCCGGTTCACTCGCATCCCGCCGGTGTCCGCAACGTTGTCCGGGCCGTAGTGGTCCACAAAGCACCATGGGCCGATCAGCGAATGATGCCGCTGCGGCAACGTCCGGCGCACCGTCATCGCGCGCAAGCCGCCCAACGGGACGGCGCGCGGTTCCAAGATCTTCAGCTCCGCGGCCTGCTCGTCGGCGGCACAAACGATTTCATCGGGGGCAAGTTCGGTGTTGCTCATGCCCTCATCCTAGCCAGCGCCGGCTGCGGCGGATAGCTCCGGCCGTGTTGCGGCGCCCGGCGACGGCGACCCATCACATATATTCGTAGGGGAAGAGAAACAACCAAGGAGAACCATGTCGGAGCAGGCCACCAGTTATTACCGCCGCACAGGTGAACACACGTTCATGCCCACCGCCCACGCCACCGGCGCGTGGCGGGACACCGAACAACACATGGCACCGGCCTCCGGGCTGATGGTCCACGAGGTGCTCCGACACGAGCCCCGCGCAGACCTACGGCTGTGCCGGTTCAGCTTTGAAATCCTTGGCACCATCCACTTCGATGAAACCCGTGTCGAGGTGCAGACCATCCGCCGCGGCAAGACCATCGAGCTCATCCAGGCTGATCTGATCGTCCGCGAGCGCACCGCCGTCCGGCTCTACGTTTGGCGGCTCATCACCGCGGACTCCTCCTCGGTCGCGGTGATCCGGGACACACCCATGCGCCCGCACACCGAATGCGTCCCGGAGCCCGAGCTGCACGAATGGGCCGGCGGGTACATCGCCTCCCTGACCGGGCTGAAGGACCCCGACGTGGTTCGGCTGCCGGGCCGCAACGGCACCTGGATTTCCAACGACTTGGCCATGGTCGAGGGCGAGCCAACGCAGCCGCTCACCAAGCTGCTGGGCATGGTGGACACCGCCAACGGGGTGGCCCCCGCCATGGACCCAAACAGCTCCGGTTACGTGTTCCCGAATATCGACCTGCAGGTGCACCTGTACCGGGAACCGGCCGGCAGCTGGCTGGGGCTGGACGTCACCGTCAACGTGGGCACCGACGGCATCGGCCTGACCTCGGCCGTGCTGAATGACGAACGGGGCGTCTTTGGCCGCTCCGAGCAGATCCTGACCATCAGGAACCTGCGGTGACCGGCGCCCAGCCGACCGGTTACGGCACCCCGGAGTGGGACCGCGCGGCTACCGCCCGGGAATTGCTGTGGTACAACCAGCCGGAGACCTTGGGTGCCGCGGCTGACCTGAACGCCGCGATCGGTCTGCTGAAACGGGTCCAGGCCGGTGAGCTCGGGCCGATGATCCGGTTGTACCGTCCGCAGCCGACCATGGCATTCGGCCAACGCGACGTCCGGTTGCCCGGCTACGAGCGGGCCAGACAGATCTGCCTCGAGCACGGCTACACCCCGGTGGTGCGCAAGGCCGGCGGTCGGGCCGCCGCCTACCACCCGGGTTCGCTGGTCCTTGACCACCTCGAGCCGCACCCCGACGCCATCGCCGGGGCGCTCCCGCGGTTCCGGCTCTTCGGCGAGCTGATCGCCGCGGCCTTCAACCGGGCCGGGGTGCCCGCCGCGATGGGCGAGATCGAGGGCGAATACTGTGCCGGGGAGTACTCCATCCACGGGGTAGACCCACGCGGGGAAGACTTCCACATCAAGCTGGTCGGCACCGCGCAGCGGGTCATCGCCGGCGCGTGGCTGTTCTCCTCCTCGATCGTGATCGAAGACAGCGCCCCGGTGCGCAGCGTGCTCACCGACGTCTACGCGGCGCTGGGGCTTGAGTGGCGGCCGCAGACCGCCGGCGCAGCCGAGGACCTCGTGCCCGGGGTGACGGTGGAAAAAATAGCCCAAGCCTTGCAGGAGCAATACCGCGAACACGTCTCCGTGGTTCCCGGCGCCTGGCAAGACTTGGGCCTGTAAAACCGTTATCCAGTTTTTGGTTGTGGCGGCGACCGCCTAGCGGCGGTAGCCGAGCGGTCTAGTGGCCGCGATCGATCCATTCCTGCAGGTGGGGCTTCTCCGCGCCGATCGTGGTCGAATCCCCGTGCCCGGTGTACACCACGGTTTCACCCGGCAGCACGAACAGCTTGTTCTTGATGGACTCGATGATGGTGTCGAAGTCGGAGTAGGACCGACCGGTGGCCCCGGGGCCACCGTTGAACAGGGTGTCGCCGGAGATCAGGATCGGTTTGCCGTCCAGCTCGAAGAAGAAGCACACGCAGCCGGGGGAGTGCCCGGGGGTGTGCAACGCCTTCAACTCGACGTCGCCGATGGTGAACGTGTCGCCATCGGAGATGAAGTGATCCGGTTTCTCGTCCGGGTACACCTTCTCCCACAGCACCATGTCATCCTCGTGCAGGTAGGTCGGCGGGTTGCCCACCAGCGCCTTGAACTCCTTCACCTCGGAGATGTGGTCGTCGTGGGCGTGCGTCAGAATGATCGCCTTGACCTTCCGGTCACCCACCTGGTCCTTCACCTGCTGGGCGTTGTGGGAGGGGTCGAACACCAAGACCTCGGTGTCATCACCCAGCACGTACACGTTGTTGTCCACGTCCCAGGTGCCCCCGTCGAGGGAGAACGTGCCTGAGGTGACAATGTTTTCGAGGCGTACAGCCATCTTCACATCAACCTTTCTCGGTTTGTCAGTATGACTTCTTGCTCAAGCCTATGCCTTCTTGGCGGCAGGCTGCGTTATAGCTCCACGACGGAGCGCAACACGTCGCCGGAAGCCATCTTGGCGAACGCCGGTTCGATCTCGTCCAGACCGATCCGCTCGGTGACGAACGCGTCCAGATCCAGACGTCCCTGACGGTACAGCTCCACCCGCATCGGGAAGTCCCGCGACGGCAGGCAGTCCCCGTACCAGGAGGACTTCAGCGAACCGCCGTGGCCGAACACGTCCAGCAGCGGCAGCTCCAGCTGCATTTCTGGGGTTGGCACGCCCACCAGCACCACGCGGCCGGCCAGGTCACGGGCGTAAAACGCCTGCTTGTAGGTTTCCGGGCGGCCGACGGCGTCGATCACCACGTCGGCGCCGAAGCCGCCGGTGGCCTCCTTGATCGCCTCCACCGCGTCGACCGCCTTGGAGTTCACGGTGTGGGTGGCGCCCAGCTCCTTGGCCTGGGCCAGCTGCCGCTC
>CAYZBX010000116.1:3169-6687 GCA_964476735.1 uncultured Micrococcaceae bacterium | reverse complement strand
GTCGACGGGTTGGAATGGAACGTCAGACTCGCTGAGGGACCCAGCAAAGACCTCCTTGATAAGTTCAGGTTCACCTTTGAAAGCTATTGGGACGATCCGCGTTTCGAACAGTACGATCCTGAAGCTGATGGTGATCGGCTCGCACTTCACCTTTTTGAAGCCGGTGGTCGCGAGAAACCATCAGTACTGAAGATGGATTTGCGCAGGAAAAGCGAAGCGGAACGCGCCAGACTGCGCAGCATAGAACCCTACTCACACCAACGTAAGATTCTCGCGGCCTTACAGTTCGAACGAGACCGAGGCATTGACCGGAATCTCGTGGTTGCGGCCACGGGCACGGGCAAGACGGTGGTCGCGGCACTGGACTATCGTCGTCTGTGCGAACAAGCCGGACGCAGACTCCGGCTGCTCTTTGTAGCGCATCGCTCGGAAATCCTGCACCAAGCACAGCGAACCTTTGCCACGGTGATGGCAGATGCCACCTTTGGTGAACGGTTCGTGGGTGGGCAACGTCCGGAACGGTGGGAGCATGTCTTCGCCTCCGTACAATCGCTGAACACAGTCTTGTCACCTCTCGAGGCAGATGAATCTTTACCGTCGTGGGGACTAGGCGAACTCAGTCGTGATCATTTCGACGTGGTGATTGTCGACGAGTTTCACCACGCCGAAGCGCCTTCATATCGTCGGCTCCTAGACTTCTTGAGACCCCAACAACTATTGGGCATCACGGCTACGCCGGAACGAGCCGATGGTGTTAATGTCGCTGATGAGTATTTCGACGGAGAATACGCCTTCGAGATTCGATTGTGGGACGCCATTGAGGAGGGCTACCTAGTTCCGTTTCACTACTACGGAATTGCTGACGATACGGATCTACGCTTGTTGCGATTCCGCCGGGGATCGTATGACATAGAGGAGCTGGAAAAGCTCTATACCGGCAACGACGCTCGGGTGAATCTGATCTTGCGGCAACTCGACCGCAAGATAGTGGATCCGCAGTCCATGAAGGCTCTCGGGTTCTGTGTGAGCGTCGCCCATGCCAGGTACATGGCAGCAAAGTTTGAAAACGCTGGCATCCCGTCGGCATTCGTCTCGGGCGAAACATCGCTGGAAGACCGGGGCGAGATCCTGAGGATGCTCTCGTCCGGAGACATTAACTGTATTTTCAGTGTTGATGTGTTCAACGAGGGGCTCGATATTCCGGACGTGGACACCATCCTTTTGCTGCGGCCCACGCAGTCGGCCACTATCTTCCTGCAGCAGATCGGTCGTGGATTGCGCCATGCGCCGGGCAAAGGGTTGTTGACGGTACTAGATTTTATCGGTCAACAACACGAAGGCTTCCGTTTCGAAACCAAGTTGGCCGCCTTGCTGGAGACCACCACGAGAAAGCTTGAGCAGCAAATCAAGACTGATACCGTGCTGCTGCCCTCCGGATGTAATTTCCACCTCGACGAAGTCGCGGCTCAGCACATTCTGAAGAACATTCGCAAGAGCCTAGACACGATGTCGATCTTGCGGGAGGTGCGGCAGCATAGAACGACGAAGCTAGCAGATTTCCTTCGGGCCAGCGGTTACCAGCGTGATGAAATCTACCGGGAAAAACAAAACCAGAAGGCGGCCCGAACGTGGACTGCACTGCTTAACGAGGCTGGTCTCCTAGAGCCAATAGATGCAAGGGTCATGGTGGAGACGCTGCCAACACCCTTCCAAGGTCTCGACCATGATGCGCTGGAGGCAATCGAATCCGAGTTGCTCAGCAGTATGAGGCATTTCCAGCTCGTCACGGATCCAGCCCGCGTCTCAGGTTATCGCCGACTCATGCGGGCAGACGCCGCTCCATATCCGCAGCTTTCCACCGAGGACCAACGAATCGCGCGGATGCTGTTTTACGTGTTCTTTCGCAAACCAAGCCTCAGATCCCTACGAGACAACGGTCTGAACTGGACGCTCACTGACTATGAAACGGGTCTGATGCTGATTCGTTCTTTCCGCGAAGTTTGCGCGGAGGCAACGCAGCTGTTGGAACTTGCAGAAGAGGACAGCCAGTGGCCGGTGCGTAAGGTTCTCGATGAAAACGGCGCAGACTTGGGATTCTATGCGAACACTTATTACTCCCGCCGAGAAGTGCTAGCTGCTCTCGACCATGGAGCCAAGGCACCGAAGGCTATCGAGCATCGCGAAGGTGTGCACTGGAGCAAGGAACGTGGCATCGACGCGTTCTTCGTGACACTAGACAAGAAGAAAGAGAGCCACTCAGAAACCACGATGTACCGGGACTACGCCATCAACAGGGAACTCTTTCATTGGCAGTCACAGTCCACGACCTCTGAAGGTTCCCCGGCAGGTCAAAGATACATCACTGGTGCTGAGGCGGGGGCTAAAGCTCGGCAACTCTTGTTCGTCCGCCACCGCGAGGGAGACGAATTTGGCAACAAGGGAAGCCCTTACGTTTGTCTGGGATTGCTCAGCTACGTTAATCATCAGGGCAGCAGGCCGATCTCTTTCACATGGCGTTTGGAGACCCCCATGCCGGAGGACCTGTACCAAGTGGCCACGGCCCATGCTTTGGCCTACGCCGCCGTGTAAGACAAACCTCGATTATCGAGGCCGCCCCGCGGCAACGCGTCGAGCATTCTCGGTGAGTTTAGCCAGCGCAGCGTCCTCAACGACAACCGGCTGCCAATCCTGGTACTTGCGTGTCAGCGCCGTGTCGAGTAGAAAATCCGCGAAGCGGGGGTTCTTCGGCAACAGGGAGCCGTGCAGGTAGGTGCCAAAGACGTTGACGGCGCGGGCGCCCTCGGTGCCGTCTTCGCCGTTGTTGCCGTAGCCCTTGGGGGCCTTCCCGAAAGCTTGGGTGCCAGTTCCGAGGGTCGTGCGGCCCTGATGGTTCTCGTAACCGAGAATTGTCCCGAATTCCTCGGTCTCAACGGCGATGTTTCCAATCAGCCGCTCTGCTGCGGTTCTCGTCTCCGCATCGAAGATGCCAAGACCGGACAGGACCTGGCCGTTGCATGCTTCGACGCTGGTGCCGAATAGCTGGTACATACCGCAGACCAGCAACATCGGGACACCGTCCGCGGCGAGGCCGCGCAGAACCTCGCCGTGGCTGCTCAAATCCTCGTGGACGTGGAGCTGACCGGAGTCTTCGCCGCCGCCACCCACCAGCAGATCGGCCTGGGCGAGGTCAGCAGGCTCGGCGAGGTCGTGATCGATGATGGTGACCTCGACGCCCATGGCCTCGGCCCGGCGACGCAAGACAAGCGTGTTGCCCCAGTCCCCGTACATGCTCATGTGCTTGGGGTAGAGCTGGCAAATGGTGATCGAGTGACTCATTGGATGGCTGTCTCCACATCGGTGAGCTGACCGAGTTGCTTCCGTAACGCAAGCATCGCGGTGTAGGTGCAGAAGATTCTCTTCGGTTCGTCGGCGTGCGTCTCGAGGAATTGCTGAAGCGCCGCCGCAAGGTCGGTGTTCAGCGCCTCAACCGGCACCTGCTCGTAGTACAAGCGCAGAGC
>CAYZBX010000116.1:0-3159 GCA_964476735.1 uncultured Micrococcaceae bacterium | reverse complement strand
CACGCCCGAGACCATCTTCACTCCGGTCTCCCGGAGCGAGTCGAACTCGACGTCCCACAGCCACGACATGTCGCGGCCATCGGCGTAGGCGTCATTGATCGCCATCATGGTGGCGATCCCCGTCGGTGGGAAGGAGGCCAACGCGAGCCTGAAGCCAGCGGGGTTCTTCACCAGGACCAGCTCCAGCGGCTGGCCGTTCACCTGAAGCGATTCGCCGCGGCCGAAAGCGGGCTGAACCCGGGTCAACGCCTCAATCAGGGCAGCATCGTCCTGCAGCTGCTCCGGGAGCACGGTGCGGGCGATCGCGAGGGCGGCGGCCGCGTTGTAGATGTTGTACAGGCCGGTCAGTTGAAGGTGCGGCGCGTATTCTGCGTCCTCGATGGTGAACTTCGCTTGCGAGCCGCCAAGCAGTTCCTCCAGCACGACCTGCGCCTCCGGCAACTCAGCTGGAGTGGCGGTGCCGGTAGCCTCATCGCTCGGAAACTGGGCCGCGGTGGCTGCGCTGAGGCCAAAGTAACGCACGGTTTTCCCGGCGGCGGCCTCGTTGCGTCCCACCGCGAGCAGCCGAGAATCGTGCCGGTTGGTGACGATGGTGTCGGTGGTGGCAGCCGCGATCTTCGCGAGCAGCGAGGCCGTGTAATCGACCTCCCCGAAGCGGTCCAGCTGATCCCGCATCACATTCAGCAGCAGCGAGTAGCGCGGTTTCACCTGCGCCACAAAGTGAATGGCGTGCGCCTCGTCCAGCTCCAAGACCGCAATATCGGCGTCGAGCCGGCCCCGGTAGTCGACCTCGTTCATCAGCGCGGCCAACACGCCACGGACGAAGTTGGAACCGGTGTCGTTGGTGAAAACCTTCAGCCCGCGAGCCCGCAGCAATTCGACCACCATCTTGGTGGTCGTCGTCTTGCCGTTGGTGCCGGACACCACCACAACCCCGTGCGGCAGCTGGGCCAGCGTGCGGGCCAAGAAGCCCCTGTCGATTTTTTCGACGACCAAGCCGGGAAGCGCTGACCCGCCTCCTCGCAGTTGTGCGAGTCTCTTGACGGTCTTACCAGCGGCAACGGTCAGCGCAGTGAACATGAGTTGTACTTTACCGGATGGCGGCCGGGCGCCGACGGTTGGGTCAGCCCGCCGCCGGCAAATGACGCCGAGAATTCACGGCGATCGTCAGCAGACTCGCCAACGCGAGAACGATCACGGCAACCAACAGCGCGATCGGCGGGAACCACAGGGCGAGGAAGGCCAGCAGCGTCGGGGCCAGGAAACCCGCGTATGCCAGCGTGTAGAACCGGCCGGTGTTGCCGCCCAAGGCCGCGGTGGAACTGAGCCGCTGGGTCTCGGAGAGACCGGCAACCAGCATGAGTCCGTAGGCGCCGCCCAGCAGCGTGCTGGCCAGCAGTCCGAGGATGGGCCATTGGCCCAGCGCCGCGGTGAGCGCCACCAAGAGCCCGACCACGCTGGTGGCGATGGCGGTGAGGGATGCCTTGGCCGAGCCTGTGTCATCCAGCCGACGGGCCAGCGACTGGACGGCGACGCCCGCGCCGAGGGTGAGCGCCACCGCTGCGGTCGAGTACAGCAGCGCCTGATCGCCAAGTCCGAGCATCAGCGAGGGGACCACCGCGAAACCAATGGTTCCCGAACCGAAGACCCAGGGCGCACCCGGCGCCACCACGTACCGAAATCGTTTGCGCCCGCCGGCGAATGCGAATCTCTTGTCGCTGGCCCCGTCCCCGGCCGGCGTGGCATCCGCGCGTGGAATCTCTGGGACCTTCGCGAGTACGAGGAACAGCGGCAGGCACAACGCGATGTGAAAGAGGTAGGGTGCGACATCCGGGGCCGGCGCCCAGTTCGCGATCAGGCCGCCGACGACCGGACCCAGCCAGAATCCGGCGGTCGTGAAGAGCGAGGCGCGTCTGGCCCCGGACCCCAACCCGGCGCTCGGGTCCCAGGGCGCGTGCGAGAGCTCTTTGACCCAGCTGCTGCCAGCCGCCATGGCGACCCCGGTGGCGAGGCCCGCGATGAAGCGACCAACGAAAATCATCACCGCGGAGAACACGCCGGTGATCAGCGCAACGCTGCCCACCACCGTCATGACGAGGGCTGCGATGGTTGCCGGTTTCCGGCCCAAACGGTCCGACAAACGGCCGCCGAGGAGCAACGCGGGCACCAGACCCGCCACGTAGATTCCCAGCATGGAGGTCACGGCGAGCTCCGAGAAACCGTGCGTCTGCTGGTAAAAGACCAGCATCGACGCAAATTGATTGGCGCCCCAACCCACCAGCAAGAGGCAGCTGGCCACGGGGAGCCAGTATCGGTTCGCGAACAAGAGGCACTCCTATCGATCGAGGTGGTCAGCGGTGGCCGAGCATCCATAGTCGTCGATGCCGGTCGGGAATTGCACGGCGTCGTGCCGCGGTGCGCAACAACTTGGCCGTGACCGGCAGACTGCTCGCATCTCAGCAGGCAACCGGATATGAGTTGTCACACACAAATCTGTAAGACTAGAGGCAACCTCATTAGAACAGAAGGACGTGAGCGTGAGCGCGCCGCATCAAAGCCCAAAGAACACCTACCGGCTACAGATCACCGCCGACTTTACCCTAGATGATGCTCGGGAACAGCTCTCCTACTTCCGCTCGCTGGGCGTTGACTGGCTCTATCTCTCTCCGTTGCTGGACTCGGAGACCGGTTCCGATCACGGCTACGATGTCGTCAACCCGCAACGCATCGACACGGATCGCGGCGGCCGGTTCGCGCTGGAGGCGCTCGCGGCCGACGTCCAGCAGCACGGCGGCGGCATTCTCGTGGACATCGTCCCCAACCACGTCGGCGTGGCCACCCCAGAGGAGAACCCGTTCTGGTGGGATGTGCTGCAACACGGCGCCGAGGCGGAGTACGCCGCGTTCTTCGACATCGATTTCACGGCGCACGACGGCAAGATCTTCCTGCCGGTGCTGGGCAGCGAAGCTGACCTCGACCAGCTGACCCTGACACCCGGGGGATTGGAAATCTACGGGAACAAGTATCCGCTAGCGCCAGGCAGCGCCGACGACGTGGACTTCAGCGCCACCATCACACCGCAGCAGGTCCGGGAAGTCCTCGAACGGCAGCACTACGTGCTGGCCGATTGGCGCCGCGGCGACGCGGAACTGAATTACC